>JASHTF010000141.1 GCA_030040715.1 Gammaproteobacteria bacterium
GGGCGTACATCCGAAGCTGCCGATACTGAGAGATCCCTGTCGATCCGCGTACCTGCGCGAAGAGGCGGGGAAAATCATGGTGGGGATCTTCGAGACGGTCGCCAAGCCCTGGAAGGTCGAAGGCATCCCGGAGGATGCCACCTTCACCGAAATCCCGCCGGATTGGGAGCGGATGCAACCCGAGCTCGAGCGTGCCATGGGACGGATACCCATCCTGGCCGATACCGGCATCAAGCTGCTGTTCTGCGGGCCCGAATCCTTTACGCCCGATCACAATTATCTGATGGGCGAGGCGCCCAATCTGAAGGGCTTCTTCACGGCCGCGGGATTCAACTCGCTCGGGATCCTTTCCGGCGGCGGAGCCGGACGGGTCATCGCGCACTGGATTGTTCACGGCCACGCACCGATGGACGTCTGGTCGGTCAACATCCGCCGTATGCATCCCTGGCAGAGCAACGTGCGCTATCTCGCCGATCGCACGGTCGAATCGCTCGGCATCGGTTATCAGGACCATTTTCCGTTTCGCCAGTGGAGCACGGCGCGAGGGGTCAAGAAAGGCATCCTGCACGATCGGCTGGCGGCGGCCGGAGCGTGCTTCGGCGAATCGGCTGGCTGGGAGCGCCCCAATTGGTACGCACGCCCGGGGCAGAAGCCGGAGTACGAATACAGCTGGGACCGGCAGAATTGGTTCGAGAACAGCGCGCAGGAGCATCGCGCCGTGCGCGAGCGCGTGGGCCTGTTCGAGCAGACCTCGTTCGCCAAGTTCTTTGTCCAGGGCCGTGATGCCGAGCGTGCACTCAACCGCATCGCCACCGCGGACTGTCGCATGCCGATCGGCAAAGTCGCCTACACGCAGTTTCTGAACGAGCGCGGCGGCATCGAGGCGGATCTGAGCGTCTCGCGACTGCGCGACGATTGCTTCCTGGTGGTCACCGCCGCCTTTACTGCGACCCACGTCAAGGCGTGGCTGACGGACCACATCGATCCCGCGCTGAACTGTGTGGTGACGGATGTTTCCGATGGTTGGTGCATGCTGAATGTGCAGGGACCGCGCTCGCGGGCGCTGCTCGCGAGTGTCGCTTCGGGAGACTGGTCTGACGCAGGATTTCCGTTCGGTACGCTGCGCGAGGTGCAGATCGGCTATCAGAGCGCCGTCGCCATTCGCCTCACGTTCGTGGGTGAGCTCGGCTGGGAGCTCTATATCCCGGTTCCCTTCACCCTCGGAGTGTACGACGCCCTCGTCGAGGCCGGAGCGGCCCATGGCCTCACGCACTGCGGCTATCACGCGCTCAATTCACTGCGTATCGAAAAGGCCTACCGCGACTGGCCGCACGACATCGGCCCTGACGACAATTCGGTCGAGGCCGGGCTCGCCTTCACTTGTGCGTGGGAAAAGCCGGGTGGGTTCATCGGCCGGGAGGCGCTACTCGCCGCGCGCGCCAAGCCTCTCAAGCGCCGCCTGGTGCAATTGCTCCTCGAGGACCCGACCCCGCTGCTCTACCATAACGAGCCGATCCTGCGGGACGGAGTACGCGTCGGATTCGTCACCTCGGGCATGTACGGTCACACCCTCGGGGGCGCGGTCGGTCTCGGTTATGTCGCGCACGACGAAGAGGTGACGGAAAGCTTCATCCGCAGCGGCCGGTTCGAGATCCTCATCGGCAACACCCGAGTCCCGGCGCGCGCTTCATTGCGTCCGCTGTATGACCCGACCAATGCCCGCCGCAACGGTTGATCTCGGATTAAGTTCTGCTGCGCGGCGAGAGTGCGGCGGGCATTGCACGCTGAGGTGGCAGCGGAGCGACGCGCGCATATATCACAGCTTCCGGCTCTCGTGGCATAATTGTTGTTTAAGCGGGTGGTGCGGGCGTGATTTCCTCACGTGGTGACGGGAAATCGGGGATGGCTCGCAGGGGATCCACTGTTGGGGAGTAAGGTAGATTTCGGGGTTTCGCTACCGGGCGCGATGGCGCGCCGGCAGCGGTGCGCCCGAGCGGCGAGCAGCGTGCTCGCGTACGGCATCATCGCGATCTTTGCGCCTGTTCCACTTCCCATGCGTCTGCACGGCGCTGCGTGCGCATCGGGGGTCGGCTAATGGCGGCCACCGGGAGCGCTCAAAAAGGTTCCAGCAGCCCCACTCCCGCCGCCCGTCAGTCGATGAGCTCCGAGCTTCGACCGCCCGAAGCACCTTCGAGCGGTACGGCCAAAGGCTCCACGGAACCTACCACCGCGGTTGACGCGGCCCTGGCGCATGCATTTAACATGCTCAATGGTCAGCCGGATGCTGCACTCAGGCAGGGTCTCGAGACCCTCAAGGTCGTATCCAACCACCCGATCGCGACTCTGGTCGTCGGCAGTGCGGAGCGCCTCATGGGCAACACCACCGCTGCTCTCGCAACCCTCGGAAGGCTGGCACGTTCGCAGCCGCGTGCGGCGGCCGTGCACTTCGAGTACGGGCTCGCGCTGGCCGCGGCAGGCCGCACCAAGGATGCCATCGCATCCATACGCCACGCGGCGCAGTTAAACCCGACATTGTCGGGCGTGTGGCGTGCGCTCGCCGACCAGCTCCGCGCCAGCGGTGATGCACAGGCTGCGGACTCCGCCTATATGGCGCACGTCAAGGCGGGCACACGCGACCCGCGGTTGCTGCGCCCTGCGGAGGCCATGTGTAAAAACGATATTCCGAATGCGGAAGCACTCCTGCGTGCCCATCTGCGTGACTTTCCGACCGACGTCGCCGCCCTGCGCATGCTGGCCGAGACGGTCGCCCGCAGGGGTCGCCTTGCGGAGTCCGAGACGCTGCTATTGCGCTGTCTCGAGCTGGCGCCGAGCTTTGCGGAGGCGCGTGCGAACTATGCCATGGTGCTCGAGCGATCTAACCGCCAGGTGGAAGCTCTACAGCAGATCGATCGGCTGCTCGCGGCCGATCCCGCCAACCCCTACTACCGCAATCTCAAGGGCTCCGCTCTGGTCGGCATCGGCGAGTATCAGCAGGCCAGCGAGCTGTTTGGGAAGCTGGTCGCCGAGTACCCAGCCCACCCCAAAAGCTGGGTCAGCTACGGCAACGTGCTGAAGACCACCGGCCGGCAGGATGAAGCCATCCGCGCTTATCGAAAAAGCGCGCAGCTCAGGCCCGCACTGGGCGAGGCCTGGTGGAGTCTGTCGAATCTCAAGACCTATAGCTTCTCGCCCGCGGACATCGCCGCGATGCAAGGTGAGCTGGCCCGCAAAGATGCTGCCGAGAACGACCGCTTGCTGTTGCATTTTGCTCTCGGCAAGGCCTGCGAAGACTCGGCACAATTCGAACAGTCGTTTCAGCATTACGCCGCGGGCAACCACCTGCGTCATGCCCAACTGCGCTACAAACCGGAGCACACTACGGGCTTCGTCGAGCGTGCGCGCGCACTCCTCACGCCCGAATTTGTGCGCGAGCGTGCCACCGTCGGCTGTCCCGTCCCGGATCCGATCTTCATCGTCGGCCTGCCACGTGCCGGCTCGACCCTGGTCGATCAGATCCTGTCGAGCCATCCGCTGGTTGAAGGGACGATGGAGTTGAGCGACATCATCTCGCTCGCCCGCAGTCTGGATCGACTCGACGACTCGGACACGGACGAGCAGTCGGAAGGCTATCCACAGGTGCTCGCGACGCTCGCACCCGAACGCTGGCGTCAGCTCGGCGAGCAATACATCTCGAGAACCCGAATACAGCGCAAGACTGCCGCTCCCTTCTTCATCGATAAGACGCCGAACAATTTCCTGCACCTCGGCATGATCCTGTTAGCGCTGCCAAACGCGAAGGTCATCGACGTGCGCCGCCATCCGCTCGCGTGCTGCTTTTCAGTGTTCAAGCAGTATTTCGCACGCGGCCAGAGTTTCAGCTACAGCCTGGAAGATGTCGGCCGGTTCTATTGCGACTACGTCGAGCTGATGGCGCACTTCGACCGCGTACTTCCGGGACGCGTGTACCGCATCCACTACGAATCGCTGGTCGAGCACACCGATACTGAGGTCCGCGCGCTGCTCGATCATTGTCGGCTGCCGTTCGAGGAGAACTGCCTGCGCTTTTATGAAAATCGCCGCGCGGTACGCACCGCCAGCTCAGAGCAGGTGCGACGGCCGATCTTCCGGGAAGGGCTGGAGCAGTGGCGCCATTACGAGCCATGGCTCGAGCCGCTCAAGGCGGCACTCGGCCCGGTGCTGGAAGCGTACCCGCAGGTACCGCTGCCGCCTCGAGATATGAGCCGCGACGCTCCGGTCTCGTCTTAGAGACCCAGGTTTCGTCGTGGCATTTATCTGACTCTGCTCTAGAGCATTACTACCTACCAAGTTGTTACCAATAGGAAAGGAAGCGTCGATGCAACGCAGTCGATCCAGAAAGCTCGCACGACTGGCGCGCGAGCCCAACTCACGGCCGGTCGAAACCGGCTTCGCGAAGCTCGTGCGGCATGCCTCGATCGGAGCGGCCGTCATGGCCGCGATCTCGGCGGCACGTGCACAGCAGGCCGACCCGAACACCGCCAGCCTCGCGACCGCCAACGCGCAGGTCCAGCAAACCAACAGCGACGCTACCAGCCCCAACCCGCCTGCGACGGCCCCGACATCGACGGGAACCGCCAGCACCAATCCGAACGGTCTGGAGGAGGTCGTCGTCACCGCTTCCAAGCAAGCCGTAAATATTCAGAGTCTGCCGATGACCGTCACGGCGGTCACCGGGGCGCAGCTTTCGAACCAGAACATTCAGAATTTCCAACAATTCGCCATGGAGATGCCGCAGATACAGATAGAAAGTAACGGCAACCCGGGGGAGGCGTGTATCGGTATGCGTGGTATCCCGGGCTGCGGGTTCGGTTTCGGCGGGCAGCAGGGGAGCGTCGCCGTATACCTGGATGAGCAGCCGATTACGACGCCCGACGGGGAAATCGATTGGCACATGTACGACATCAGTCGCATGGAGATTCTGCCCGGTCCGCAGGGCACGCTGTACGGAGCCTCATCGGAGGCCGGCACCATTCGCTACGTCACCAACCAGCCCGACACGAGCCACTTCTCAGCGCAGTACCAGGGGCAGCTCAGCGACATCTACAACGGCACCGTCGGCGGCATCGCCCAGGGATTCGTCAATATCCCGTTCAGCGAGAACATCGCAACGCGGTTGGTGGGCTGGTACGAGCGCGACTCGGGTTACCTCAACAATGTTCCCCAGACGATCAACTTCGCCAACGGCGATAGCATCAACAACGCCAAATACGTACAGAAGCACTATGACCCGATCACCACCGAGGGTGGGCGGGCCATGTTCACGTTCAAGATCAACGATGACTGGTCGATTAACCCGACGATAGCGACTCAGACCCAGCGCTGGAACGGAAAATTTGAAACGGAGGACTGGAAGGACTTCACCGCCAGCCCTAATCCCATCACGGGCCCTTTGGAGATTGCGCAGTTCAATCCCGAGATCTCTTACGATAACAACATCGACTACACGCTCACGGTGCTGGGCAAGATCGGCAACTGGAATCTAACCCTGGCCAGCTCCTATGACAGGCGCCACAAGGGCGACTATCTCGAGTATGTGGACTACACCCTCGCCTATCAGCAGTACGAGAGCGAGGCCCAGGATGGCTACCCGCCGACCGGCGGGCACACGGGTTGCCTGAGTACCGTCTGCTGGCCCAAGAACCCGGAGATGTACCGCATCGACACCTTCAGTTATCAGTACCTCAGCGACGAGCTGCGCATCGCCTCGCCGACCGACCTCCCGGTCCACTTCATAGCGGGGCTCTATCAGGACCGTGACCAGGGACTGAATCAGCTGCAGGAGCCCATTCCCGGCCTGGATCCCACGTACTGGGTCGGATACGGCACCAATTACGTCTGGACCAATACCGTCTATCTCGACGACCTGCAGACCGTGTTCCGCGATTGGGCAGCCTTTGCCCAGGCCAATTGGGATATCACTTCGCATCTGACCGCCACGGTGGGGTTCCGTCGCTATCGCTATGACAATACCATCCAGGGCTTTTATGGCTATTCGGCCGGGTACGCGGAAAATGTTTTCGGTGCCTCGCCCAGCACCTTCCTCGTCAGCGGACAGATGACTTGCTTCAGCTCGTATCGGCTCAACAACGGGCCATGCACCGACATCGACACGACCAGTGAACAGTGGGGCTCGGTACCGCTGTTTACCCTCTCTTATAAGTTCGATCCCGACCGCATGATGTATGCCACCTTCTCCAAGGGCTACCGGCCCGGTGGCCCGAACCGTACTCAGGGCGTGCCGCCGTACTTGTCGGACTATCTGACCAACTATGAGGTCGGGTGGAAGACCGCCTGGTTCGAGCATCACGTGATCTTCAACGGCGACGTCTTCTACGACGATTGGAAGGACTATCAGTTCGGCTTCACGGGTGCCAACGGTATCGGCGTCACCGCGAATGCCGGCTCCGCCGCCTCCAAGGGTGTCGAAACGCAATTGCAATGGCTGGTCGTGCAGGGACTGAATATCACGGCCAACGTCGAGTACACCGATGCCCATCTGACCGCCAACTATTGCGGGCTGCTTAGCCCCGTCACCGGCCAACCGATCACGAGTTCTAATTGCACCGGACCGGGTGTCTCGACGCCGTCTTCGCCGCTCGCCCCCGACGGCTATCCCCTGCCCTACGACACGCTCTGGAAAGGCTTCCTCAGTGCCCGCTACACCTTCCCGTTCGCCAACGGCACCGCATTCGTCGAGGGCGACCAGACCTATCAAGGTCCCATGTGGACGAATCAGCAGCCCGCCTATAATCAGGCCTACGGCAGTTTGGGCTGTGTCGGCAGCGGCTGCCAAGTGGGGCCCTACGGCCTGACCAACTTCTCCCTGGGCCTCGACAAGAACAACTGGGAAGTGGAGCTGTTGGTCACGAACGTGTTCAATCGCGAGGCGGTCACCAACCAGGATGCGGAACTCCTGCGTGGCGCGACGTACGTCGCGACCTACAACGTCATCGCCCCGCCGCGTCTCATCGGTATCCAGTTCACCCAGAACTTCCAATGAGGCGAGCGGCTTGATACAGCCGCGCACAAAGCCGCGGCGTGCCGCCGGTCGGGAGACGACCTGCGGCGCGCGCGCTGCTCCTTCGTGACAGCGGTGGGCCGTCTGGTGCCGGCGCGCGCGCCGCCGACGGCTCATGGCTCAATGCGCGCGCACCCGAGGGCCGCAAACGGTTTCCCACGGGCTATCCCCGGCCACGCCCGGTATCAGGCGGTGGTCCAGCCGCTTGCGCGGCACACGCCCACTCGTGGCATAATCACATTGTTGGTTTCATATCACGCAGTTTAATGGCGGGCGGTTGGTCGGGAGCGCTAGGACGGCGCTCGATGTCGCGAAGACGCAACAACAAGAGTTCGTAGCATTCACGTGGGGAAAAGACGATTGGTCCATGTCGGCGCCGCCCGAGCAGATGCCTTATCACCGTCTTGGTGCAGCATCGCATCCCCACTTCAGCTGCCGTTGAAAATGCACGCTAGCGATGCTTCGAGGGCGACCGTTCGCTCCGAGAAGGCGATTCATTCGCGCAGCACCTACTTTAGGCACGTCTAAAGCATTTAATAGCACTTCGGGGAAGGGGAGTACGATGCAACGCAGTCGATCCAGAAAACTCGCGCGTCTCGCGCGCGGGACTCACGCACGGCCGGTCGAAACTCGCTTCGCGAAGCTCGTACGCCACGCATCGATCGGCGCCGCCGTCATGGCGGCCGTCTCGGCAGCGCGTGCACAGCAGGCTGATACCAGCAACGTCGACGTCGCAGCGACCAGCGCGCAGGTTCAGCAGGCCAACGCTACCAGCGCCGCCGCCGCGCCCGCACCGAACACCACGGCCAGCGCCTCTACCACCGCCAGCGATCAGGGCGGTCTGCAGGAAGTGACCGTCACGGCGTCGAAGCAAGCGACCAACATTCAGAGCCTGCCGATGACCGTCACGGCGATCACGGAGGCGTCCCTGACGAACCAGAATATTCAGAATTTCCAGCAATTCGCGGCGCAGATGCCGCAGTTGCAGTTCCAGAGCAGCGGCACTCCCGGCACCGCGTGCGTGTTCATGCGCGGTATCTCGGGCTGCGGCGGCGGTTTCACCGGAGAACAGAGCGCCGCCGCCGTATACCTGGATGAGCAGCCGATTACGACGCCCAACGGCTCGGTCGATTGGCACTTCTATGACATCAGCCGGGTAGAGGTACTGCCGGGTCCGCAAGGGACGCTGTACGGAGCCTCATCGGAAGCCGGCACCGTGCGCTACATCACCAACAAGCCCGACACGACGGGGTTCTCTGCGCAATACAGCGGGCAACTCAACGACGTCTATAACGGTACGATCGGCGGCGTCGCCCAGGGATTCGTCAATATCCCGTTCGCCGAGATCGCCGCGGTGCGGCTCGTAGGCTGGTACGAGCGCGACTCCGGTTACCTCAACAACGTTCCGCAGACGATCAACTTTGCCAACGGCACTACCATCAATAACGCCGCCTACGTGCAAAATCACTATGACCCAAAGACCACCGAGGGTGGCCGGGCCATGTTCACGTTCAAGATCGGCGACAACTGGTCGATCAACCCGACGGTGGCGACGCAGTACGGGCGCTACGATGGAAAGTTTGGAACGGAGGACTGGAAGGACCTCACCGCAAGCCCTAACCCCATCACGGGCCCGTTGGAGATCGCACAGTTCAATCCGGAAACCTATTTCGATTCGACCGTGGACTATACGCTCACGGTGCTCGGCAAGATCGGCAACTGGAATCTCACCTTTGCCAGCGGCTATGAGAAGCGCCACACCGGCGAC
>JASHTF010000142.1 GCA_030040715.1 Gammaproteobacteria bacterium
CTCACGCGTTCCATGACGCCGCCGGACCGCTCACGCTGCGGTTCGATATCGTGAACGTGCTGAACAAGATCTACCTGATCCGCAGTGGCACCGGCGTGGGCGTGTTTGAGCCGCAATATGGCGCGCCTCGCGGCTTCTTCGGCGGCATCGCGCAGGACTTCTGAGCTGCAGCCGACGACCAGTCACCGGCAGCGAGTCGACGGCCCCTCAGGGCCGTCGGCCGCCTCGGGTCGGCCCGCAGCGTCGATACTGCAGCGCACCAATCCGTCCCGCGGCTCCGATCATCGCGGCGCGGAGTGTTCAGCGAGCCGGCAATTAAGTATAAATTCTCCTGTATGGTCATTGGCTGGGCGCAGGTCGCTGCCTGAGGCGTAGTACTCGGTCATGGAAGGCCCGAAACCCTACCCCCCGGAGCTCTCGGGCGCGCTCGTGGCGCTGGGGGGAGCAGGCAGGCTCCTGAGCCACCGGTCCGGTGCAGAGGGAATCCTTATTCGAACTGCACATTAAATGTTCTTAACTACACGCTGGTTAACGGTCGGTTGATTTAACTGTCGCATCCGTGGCGTTGCGATGCCACTATCGCCGCCGCTGCAACTGCGCCAGCGCCAGCGTGTCACAGCTATTGTCTGGTGTGCTGAGTACGGAAGATCGCATGAGCTTGGATAATTCATCGCCCGACTTCCCCTCCGGGCCTGAGGCGCCGCGGCGCCCGCGGAAGATCGTCGGGACTTGCGTCGCGATTGCAGTCGTGCTGGCGCTCGGACTCGTCATCTATGCGCGCATTGCGGCGCTGCATGCGGTCGGCGGCGGTTTCCGTCCGGCCAACCGCGGGGGATTCGGTCCGCTGGCCGTCGGCGTCGCGCCGGTCACCGCCGGTGATGTCCCGGTGACGATCGACTCGCTCGGGACCGTCACGCCGCTGGCGACCGTGACCGTGCATCCGATGGTGACGGGACCCCTGGTGAAGATCGCCTTCACCGAAGGCCAGATCGTCAAGGCGGGGGATCTGTTGGCCGAGATCGATCCGCGCCCGTTCCAAGCCGCGGTCGATCAGGCTACCGGGCAACTGGCGCACGATCAGGCGCTGCTCGCCAATGCCCGGGTCGACCTGGTGCGCTACAAGACCCTGCTGGCACAAAACTCGGTCGCGGAGCAAACCTACGCAACGCAGCAGGCCACGGTGCTGCAGGATGAGGCAACCGTGGTGTCGGACCAGGCTGCGCTCGAGACCGCCAAGCTCAATCTCGGCTACACCCGCATCGCCTCGCCGGTGGATGGCAGCGTCGGTCTGCGCCAGGTCGATAACGGCAACATCGTCACCGCCTACACGAGCACGATCGTCGTGGCCACGCAGCTGCAACCCATGTCGGTGCTGTTCACCGTACCCGAGGATGATCTGATACAGGTGATCGAGCGACTGCGACGCGGCGAGAAACTGGTGGCCGAGGCCTACGATCGCACCTTCACCACGAAGCTCGATGCTGGAGTGCTGTCAAATACCGATAATGAGATCGATACCACGACCGGCACCCTGAAGTTGCGCGCGCTGTTCAACAACTCCGCTCGGGAGCTGTTTCCGAGCCAGTTCGTGAACATCCGCCTGACGCTCTACACGCTGCATAACCAGCTGCTCGTTCCCGGCTCGGCGGTACAGAACGGGGCCTCCGGCAACTTCGTCTATGTCGTCGACCGCCCGAGCGCCGCTGACGATCCGCCGTCTGACCCCGGTGGCGCTGGTGCTCGCCGCGGTCGCAGAGGCTCGAGCGCCCTCAGCCCCGCGCCCGGTGCTGGACCGCTGCGCATCGTGCATGTGCGCTACGTGACCACCGGTCCCTCGGTCGGCAATTTCATGTCGATCGCCAACGGACTGCAGGCCGGTGAGATCGTGGTCGTGGATGGTGCCGAGCAGCTGCGCGATGCGGCGCCCGTCACCGTGCCGGAGCAGGAACAGGCAGGGGGAGGCTCGTCGCCGAATGGCGCGACCGCGAGCCCAGCTGCCGCGCCCTCGGCCGCGGCGCCGAGCGGCTCCCCGTCGGCTGCCATGCCCAATCCCGCAGCCACCCCGCGAATGGGCCGGGGCCATGCCGGCCGCTTTCCCGGCCGGGGCCAGCACCGTGCGCCGCAACCCGGCATGCCCGCAGCACCCGCAAGCGCACCGTCACAGTAGCGCCTCGGTCGCTCTCGCGCCATGAATCCGTCGCGCCCCTACATTCTGCGGCCGGTGGCCACGACGCTGCTGATGATCGCGGTCCTCGGCGTCGGAATCCTGGGCTACCTGTTCCTGCCGCTGTCGGCGCTGCCCGAAGTGGATTACCCGACGATCCAGGTGCAAACCTTCCTGCCCGGCGCCAGTCCCGAGGTCATGAGCACCACCGTCACGGCTCCGCTCGAGCGGCAGTTCGGTGAGATGCCGGGACTGAAGGAGATGTCGTCGCGCAGCTCCGCGGGCGCCTCGGTCATCACGCTGCAGTTCGACCTCAGCCTCGCTCTGGACATTGCCGAGCAGGAGGTGCAGGCGGCGATCAACGCATCCAACAGCTTGTTGCCGTCCACGCTCCCGGCACCGCCGATCTACGCCAAGGTCAACCCGGCGGACGCGCCGATCCTGACGCTGGCGGTGACTTCGAGCGCCATGCCGCTGATCCAGGTCGAGGACCTGGCCGAGACCCGTATCGCGCAGAAGGTGTCGCAGGTCTCCGGCGTCGGGCTCGTCAGTCTCAACGGCGCCCAGCGCCCGTCGGTGCGCATTCAGGCCAACATGGCCGCGCTGGCCGCGTACGGCCTGAGCATCGACGATCTGCGCACCACGATATCGAACGCCAGCACCGATGCGCCCAAGGGCAGCTTCGATGGCGTGGCACAGGCCTACACCATCGACGCCAACGATCAGATGACCAGCGCCCAGCAGTACGCGAACCTGATCGTGGCCTACCGCAATAACGACCCGGTGCGCCTGGCGGACGTCGCCACGGTGACGCAGGCGCCGGAGAACACCGAGCTGGCGAGCTGGATGAACAATACGCCCGCGGTGCTGCTCAACATTCAGCGCCAACCGGGCGCCAACGTGATCGCAGTCGTGAACCGGATTCGTGCGCTGCTGCCCGATATCCGCAGCTCGCTGCCGAGCAACGTCACCATCACCGTACTCACGGACCGCACCAACACCATTCGTGCTTCGGTCAGCGACGTGCAGTTCGAGCTCTCGCTCGCCGTGGCGCTGGTCGTGCTGGTGATCTTCCTGTTTCTGCGCAATATCCCGGCCACCATCATTCCCAGCCTGTCGGTGCCGCTGTCGCTCATCGGCACCTTCGCCGTCATGTATCTGTGCGGCTTCAGCCTCAACAATCTGTCGCTGATGGCGCTGACCATTGCATCCGGATTCGTCGTCGACGATGCCATCGTCATGATCGAGAACATATCGCGCTATGTCGAGAAGGGTGACAAGCCGTTCGCGGCCGCCCTCAAGGGCTCGGAGGAGATCGGCTTTACCATCGTGTCGTTGACGGTATCGCTGATCGCGGTGCTGATCCCGCTGCTGTTCATGCGCGAGGTCGTCGGCCGGCTGTTCCGCGAGTTCGCGATTACGCTCGCGATCTCGATCCTGATCTCGGCGGTAGTGTCGTTGACATTGGTGCCGATGATGTGCGCCAAGATGCTCAAGTCGCACGCTGAGACCCAGGCTGCGCGTCACAGCGCGCTCGCGCTCAAGGCCGAGCGCTGGTTCAACCAGCTGATCGGCCAGTACGATCGCGCGTTGCACTGGGTGCTCGGTCACCAGCGCCTGGTATTGTGGATCGCGACCGGCACCCTGGTGCTCACCGTCGTGCTCTACGTGGTCATCCCCAAGGGCTTCTTCCCGCTGCAGGACACCGGCCTGCTGCAAGGCATGACCGAAGCGGCACCCAGCATATCCTTCGACGCCATGGTGCAGCGTCAGCAAGCACTGGCCGACGGGCTGCGGCGCGACCCCGACGTGGTGAGTCTGTCGTCGTTCGTCGGCGTTGACGGCACCAACACCACCCTGAACGACGGCCGCATGCTCATCAACCTGAAACCGAAAGATGAGCGCCATGACGACATCGAGACGATCATGGCGCGGCTGCGGCGCGCGGCGGCGCAGGTAGCGGGCATCGCGCTGTATCTGCAGCCGGTACAGGATCTGACCATCGAGTCAACCGTCAGCCGCTCCCAGTACCAGTTCGTGCTCGAGGCCGCCAGCAATGCCACGTTGCGCCCCTGGGTACCGAGGCTGCTCGCAGCGCTGCAGCGTGCCCCCGAGCTCGAGAACGTGTCGACCAACTATCTGGACCGGGGCCTGACGGCGCAGATCACGATCGACCGCGACACCGCGGCCCGCTTCGGCGTGACCGCCGCCACCATCGACAACGCACTCTATGACGCCTTCGGTCAGCGCATCATCAATACGATCTACACCCAGTCCAACCAGTACCGCGTGATCCTGCAAGCGATCCCGGGCATGCAGAGCACGGTCAGCTCCCTGAACGACATCTACCTGCCCTCGGCGGCCACGACCGGAGGCCAGCTGCCGCTCAGTGCCATCGCCCACATCAGCGTGCAGCAGGCGCCGCTCGAGGATGATCACATGGGGCAGTTTCCGGCCGCGATGTTCTCCTTCGACGTTGCCCCTTCGGCGTCGCTCGAGCAAGCCGTGAATGCGGTGCGCGCGGCGCAGCAGCAGGTGGGTCTGCCGGTGAGCATCTCGACCACGTTCGAAGGCTCGGCGCTGGCTTTCCAATCGACGCTGAGCAACGAAGTGCTACTGATCCTCGCCGCCATCGCGACCGTATACATCGTGCTCGGCGTGCTCTACGAGAGCTACATCCATCCGCTGACCATTCTCTCGACGCTGCCCTCGGCCGGAATCGGCGCGCTGCTCGGCTTGATGATCGCCGGTCAGGAGCTGAACATTATCTCGATCATCGGCATCATCCTGCTGATCGGCATCGTGAAAAAGAATGCCATCATGATGATCGACTTCGCGCTCACGGCGGAGCGCGAGGGCGGCAAGTCCCCGCGTGAGGCCATTCACCAGGCCGCGCTGCTGCGCTTCCGGCCGATTCTGATGACCACGGTGGCGGCGCTGTTCGCCGCGCTGCCGCTGATGCTCGGCTCAGGCACCGGGTCGGAACTGCGCTCGCCGCTCGGTGTGTCGATCGTCGGCGGTCTGCTCATGAGCCAGGCGCTGACGCTGTTCACGACGCCGGTGATCTACCTGTACTTCGATCGCCTCGCGCGCGCGGTGCGGCGGCAGCGCGCCGACGCCGGCGCCGACGACATCGAGCTGCGGCCCGGTGGCGGCCCGCAGGCTGCGCCCCAAGAGCTGTAAGGCGAAGCGCCGGTGAACATCTCCGCGCCCTTCGTGCAACGGCCGGTCGCGACCACCCTGCTGACCATCGGTGTGGCGCTCGCGGGCGGCATTGCCTTCTTCCTGCTGCCGGTGGCGCCGCTACCGAACGTCGATGTCCCCACCATCGCCGTGCAAGCGACGTTGCCAGGCGCGAGCCCCGAGACGGTCGCGACCAGCGTCACGACGCCGCTCGAGCGCCATCTCGGCACCATCGCCGGCGTGACCGAGATGACTTCGCGCAGCGCCGTCGGCTCCGCGCTGGTCATTTTGCAATTCGATCTCAATCGCGACATCAATGGCGCCGCGCGCGATGTCGAGGCCGGCATCCAGGGAGCGCGCGTCGACCTGCCGACCACGCTGCGCAACAACCCAACCTACCGCAAGTTCAACCCCTCCGACGCTCCGGTCATGATCCTGACGTTGACCTCGGACACGCTCACTCCGGGTCAGATCTACGATCAGGCCTCGACCATCATGGAGCAGAAGCTGCTGCAGCTCAGCGGCGTCGGCGAGGTGGACATCGGCGGCAGCTCGCTGCCGGCGGTACGGGTCGAGCTCAATCCGCGGGCGCTGTTCCAGTACGGCATCGGACTGGAGGACGTGCGCGCCGCACTGTCGGCGGCCAACGCCAACAGTCCCAAGGGTTTTCTCGAAGACCCGGCTCAGCACTACCAGCTCTATGTCAACGACACCGCGACCAACGCAGCGGCCTATCGGCCGCTGATCGTCGCCTACCGCAATAGCGCTCCGGTGCGTCTGCGGGATGTCGCCGCCGTCAGCGACGGCGTTGAGAACATTCGCAATCTCGGTCTGGTGGACGGTAAGCCGTCGATACTCATCATTGTCCACAAACAACCCGGCGCCAACATCATCGACGTCGTGGACGGGATCAAAGCCGTTCTGCCGCAGCTGCAGGCCTCGATCCCGGCCAGCATCAAGCTGAGCGTGCACCACGACCGCACTACCACCATCCGCGCCTCCCTGCATGATGTCGAGCTGACGTTGTTTATCTCGACCTGTCTGGTGGTACTGGTCGTGTACCTGGCGCTGCGCAACCCGCGCGCCTCGCTGATACCGGCCGTCGCCGTGCCGGTAGCGCTGATCGGCACGTTCGGGGTGATGTACCTGTTCGGCTTCAGCCTCGACAACATGTCGCTCATGGCCCTGACCATCGCCACCGGCTTCGTCGTCGACGATGCCATCGTGATGCTCGAGAACATCTCCCGCCATCGCGAGGCCGGCGTGCCACCCTTCCAGGCCGCGCTGCAGGGAGCGCGGGAGGTCGGCTTCACGGTGCTGGCGATGAGCTTGTCGCTGATCGCGGTATTCCTGCCGGTACTGCTCATGGGAGGCATCGTCGGGCGGGTATTTCGCGAGTTCGCCATCACGCTGTCGGTCTCTATCATCCTGTCGCTGCTGATCTCGCTCACCACCACGCCGATGATGTGCGCCTACGTGCTCGGCAACCTGCGCGCCCAACGGGGCTCGCTGCAGGACCGATTCCTCGAGGCCATGGAGCGCGCCTTCAATGCCATGCGCAGCTTCTATGCCCAGACACTCAAAGTGGCGCTGGCACACCCGCTGCTGGTGATACTGACGCTGGCGGGAACGGTGGTACTCAACATCTACCTGTTCTCGGTCATCCCGAAGGGCTTCTTCCCGCAGGAGGACACCGGCAGCGTCATCGGCAATCTGCGTGCCGATCAGGACGTGTCCTTTGAAGCCATGTCGAAGCGGCTGCGGGCCGCCATCGCCATCGTGCGGCGCGACCCGGCCGTCGCCAGCGTGATGGGCTACACCGGCAGCGGCAGCGGCGG
>JASHTF010000143.1 GCA_030040715.1 Gammaproteobacteria bacterium
AAGCCGGGATTCAAACACGGACTCTGGTTCGGGCTTGCCAATGGGGTACTCGAGACAGCGCTGGGCGGACATACACCCTGGACGCTGCAGCACCGGCCCGCCTGGAAGATGCACCCCTTGACGGACGGCGCACTCGCTACGGTCCCGCCGTCGAGTCGCGCGATCCACGGCGATCACCCCGATGCCGATCACCCGCACGCGCGCCCAAGCGAGCACACCGTGAGCGCGTATCCCGCCGCCGCGCCACCCGGGAACCAGCCCGCGGCGAGCGCCGTGCCAACCGCGGCGCCGGCCGCAGCTCCAACCTCAGCGCCAGCCGCAGCGCCAGCCGCCACGCCGGCGAGACTGCCGCACGGCTGGGTGGTGCGAACTCTGCCGCCGCGTGATCGCACCGCCGCCGTCTATCTGGCGGCGACTTCCCATGACGAGCAGCAGCCGGTGCATCTGCACGTGGCCGACACCCGCATCTGCATCGATCGCTGTACGCGCGAGTACGCCAATCCCTGCACGCGCTTCTGTCCCGCCGCCGTCTATGAGATCGTGCGCGATGCCGACGGTGACCGCCACCTGCAGATCAATGCAGCCAATTGCGTACATTGCAAGGCCTGCGATATCAAGGATCCGTATGAGATCATCACCTGGACCACGCCGGAAGGCGGCTCGGGTCCCAACTATCAGAACCTGTGATCGCAGGCAGGCGCGCGCGGGCGCACCATGTATTCGGCACCCCTGAAGGATCTGCACTTCGTGCTGCAGCAGGTCCTCGATGTGGCCGCGCTCGCACGTCTGCCGCGCTACCGCGACTATTCGATCGAGGTTGGTGACGAGATCCTGGACGCTGCTGCTCGCTTTGCGAGCGAGGTACTCGATCCAATCAACGCCGCCGGCGATCGCGAAGGGGCGCGCATCGGTGCCAGCGGGGTGACGCTGCCGCCCGCATTCCGCGCGGCCTATCAGCAGTTCGTTGCCGCAGGATGGCCACAGCTCGTGGCCGATCCCGCCGTCGGCGGCCAGGGCGCGCCGCTCGTGCTCGCAACCGCGGTCGAGGAGCTCTGGTTCAGCGCCAATATGGCGCTCATGCTCTGTCCGATGCTATCGCGCGCGGCCCTCGAGGCGCTGCAACTCGCCGGGTCCGCACAACTGCAGGCGCAATACCTGCCGCCGCTGGTGAGCGGTGCGTGGTCCGGGACGATGAACCTCACCGAGCCACAGGCCGGATCGGATCTGGCCGCGATCCGCACCCGTGCGGTCGCCGACGGCGATCACTACCGGCTATTCGGCCAGAAGATCTTCATCACGTACGGTGAGCACGACCTGAGCGACAACATCGTGCACCTGGTCCTGGCGCGTATCGATGGCGCTCCGGCCGGTGTCAAGGGCATCTCGCTGTTCGTGGTGCCGCGATATCTCATCGGGCCGGATGGTCAGCAACGCCCTAACGACGTGCGCTGCGCATCGATCGAGCACAAGCTCGGCATTCATCTGAGTCCGACCTGCGTGATGATGTTCGGGCAATCCGAAGGAGCCGTGGGTCATCTGGTCGGCCAAGCACACCACGGGCTCGAATATATGTTCATCATGATGAACTCGGCGCGCCTCGCGGTCGGCGTGCAGGGCATCGGCATGGCCGAGCGCGGTCTGCAGCAGGCGCTGCAATGGGCGCGCGCGCGCGTGCAGGGCAAGCCTCCAGGGGTGGCGGACGATGCGCCGCTACCGATCACATTCCATCCCGACGTGCGGCGCATGCTGCTCACGATCAAGTCCGGCGTGCAGGCGATGCGCGCACTGGCGTTGTACGCGGCGCTGCAACTCGACTACGGCCGCGCACTGACGGATGAAGCGGCGCGACAAGTGGCGCAGCTGCGCGCCGAGCTGCTCATTCCGATCGTCAAGGGCTGGAGCACGGATTGGGCCAATGAGCTCGTGTCGCTGAGCCTGCAGGTCCACGGCGGCATGGGCTATGTCGAGGAAACCGGCGTCGCGCAGACCTTGCGCGATGTACGCATCGCCGCGATCTATGAGGGCACGACCGGAATTCAAGCCAATGACTTGCTCGGACGCAAGCTCGGGCGCGACCGCGGAGCCGCCATGCGGGCGCTGCTCAAGGACGCCGAGGATGAGCTCGCGCATCTGGTCAGCGCCGACGCGACGGTAGCGGCGGTCGCGAGCGCCGCGACGGCCGCACTCGCTGCGCTGCGCGGCGCGACCGAGGTGATCGTCTCGAGTCGCTCGGCGACCCCGCCGGCCGCGTACGCCGTGGCAGTACCGTATCTGACGCTCGCTGGCCTGAGCCTCGGGGGCTGGCTCACCGCGCGGGCGGCCGCCCGCGCGGCCGAGGCACTCGCGGCGGGAGCGGCTGAGGCGCAGTTCCTGCGCGCCAAACTACAGACGGCGCGCTTCTATGCCGACTGCATCCTGCCGCAGGCGAGCGCGCTCGCTCAGGTCGTGCGCGCGGGCGCAGCGAGCGTCGTGCAGGCCGATCCCGAACTGCTCTGAGTCCCCGCAGTCACCTCTACCCAGCTCGCAGCCGCCTCGATGGAGCTCAAGGATAAGGTCGCAGTCGTCACCGGCGCCGCCCGTGGCATCGGTGCGGCAATCGCGCTCGCGTTCGCTCGTCGGGGGGCGCGGCTGGCGCTGCTCGACCTGCCCTCGACGACGACGGACGAGAGCGTTGCACGCTGCCAATCCTCGGGTGCCGTCACCCGCACCTACGACTGCGATGTCAGCGACGAGGCGCAGGTCGTGCGGGCCTGCGAGCGGATCGCTGCGGACTTCGGCCGCTTGGATCTGCTGGTCAACAATGCCGGGATTCTCAGGGACGGGCTGCTGGTCAAGGTCGAGCACGGTAAGGTGGTGCGCACGCTGCCGCTCGAGCAATGGCGCGCCGTGCTCGATGTGAACCTCACCGGCACGTTCCTGTGCGGCCGTGAGGCCGCGGCCCACATGATCCGCTTCGGCCACGGCGGGGTGATCATCAATATCTCCAGCGTCTCGCGCCGCGGGAATTTCGGTCAGACCAACTACAGCGCGGCCAAGGCCGGTGTGGCGGCGATGGCCGTGGTCTGGGCCAAGGAGCTCGCGCGCTACCGCATCCGCGCCGCGAGCATCGCGCCTGGCGTCGTACGCACCGACATGATGGCGGCGCTGAAACCCGAAGCGCTCGCAAAGTTGGTAGCCGCAGCAGCAGCGCAGCGCCTGGCGGAGCCGGAGGAGATCGCGCAGGCCGCGGTGTTCATCGCCGAGAATGATTTCTTCACCGGCCGCTGTCTCGAGCTCGACGGCGGCATGCGGGTGTGAGTTGCCCGCGTGGCCAGCCCCATGCGCATCGTCGTCACTGGCACCGACACCGGCATCGGCAAGACGGTCTTTTCCGCGGGTCTGACGCGGCTGCTGGACGCGGCCTACTGGAAGCCGGTACAGGCGGGGCTCGACGGGGAGACCGACACCGAAGCCGTGCGCCGCTTGTCGGGCGCCGCGCCGGAGCGGTTGGTCCCGGAGACCTGGCGGCTGAGCCTGCCGGCATCGCCCCACCTGGCGGCCGAGCACGATCGGGTGCGTATCGACGTCGACGCTCTCAACCCGCCGCCGCTCAACCGGCCGCTGATCATCGAGGGAGCCGGCGGTCTGATGGTGCCGCTCACTCGCGCGGTGCTCTACATCGACGTGTTCGCTCGTTGGGGCGCGCCGGTGGTGCTGTGCGCGCGCACCGCTTTGGGAACGCTCAATCACACGCTGCTGTCGCTCGAGGCGCTGCGCCGGCGCGCCATCCCGGTGATCGGCGTCGCGCTGATCGGCGCGCCGCACGCCGACAACGCGCGCACGATTGCCGACATCGGACGCGTGCGGGTCCTCGGAAGCCTGCCACATCTCGATCCGCTCACACCCGAGTCGCTGGCGAGTGCCTTCGCGGCCGGGTTCGCGGCGCGCGATTTCAGCGCATTCACGTCGCAGGCATGAGCTCGTGACCCTCACACCGGAGGGCCGCACTCGCTGGCTCGCGCTCTGGGTGCTCTGCATCGGCGTGCTGATGATCGTGCTCGACACGACCATCGTGACCGTGGCACTGCCTTCGATCCAGGCGGATCTGCGCTTCTCGAGCACCGCTCTGATCTGGGTGTTGAACGCCTACATGCTCACCTTCGGCGGCTTCCTGCTGCTCGGCGGTCGGCTGGGTGATCTGTACGGCCGCCGGCGGTTGTTCCTGCTCGGGCTGGTGCTGTTCACGCTGTCCTCTCTCGGCTGCGGCCTGTCGCACGCGCGCTTCGCGCTCATCGTCGCGCGCGCGCTGCAAGGCATCGGCGGGGCGGTCGTCACCGCGGTGTCACTGTCGCTGATCATGACGCTGTTTACCGAACCGCAGGAGCGAGCCCGCGCCATGGGGATCTACGGCTTTGTGCTCGCCGCCGGCGGCAGTATCGGCGAGCTGCTCGGGGGCTTTCTCACGCAGACGCTCGGATGGCACTCGATCTTCCTGATCAACCTGCCGATCGGGATCGGTGTCTTTATCGCCACGCGTGCACTCGTGCGCCACGATGCGCCACCGCTCGGTCCGCAGCGACTCGATCTGGCCGGCGCTGCCTGCGTGACTTCAGGGGTGATGCTGGCGGTGTACGCGATCGTCAATGCCAACGATCGCGGCTGGCTCTCGGCCCCGACGCTGCGGCTGCTCGCGGCCGCGCTGCTGCTGCTGCTCGGCTTCCTGTGGATCGAATCGCGTACGCGCGAGCCACTCATGCCGCTGCGCCTGTTCTCGCTGCGCAGCGTCGCCACCGCCAACATCGTGAGCCTATTGTGGTCGGGCGCCATGTTCGCCTGGTTCGTGCTGTCGGCGCTCTACCTGCAGCGCGTGCTCGGCTACGACCCCTTCCACGTCGGGCTGTCCTTCCTGCCGGCCGATCTCATCATGATGGCATTCTCGCTCGGGCTGTCGGCGCAGCTGGTGCTGCGCTTTGGTCTCAAGGCACCGCTGGCAGTCGGATTGCTGCTGGAAGCCGTCGGACTGGCGCTGCTTGCGCGTGCGCCCGAGGCTGGAACGTTCGTGCGCGACGTGCTGGCGGCCATGATGTTCGGAGGGCTCGGCGCCGGCGTCGCCTTCAACCCGGTGCTGCTGGTAGCGATGAGCGACGTGGATGAGAGCGAAAGCGGACTTGCCTCGGGCCTGGTCAATACCGCGTTCATGCTCGGTGGAGCGTTCGGCTTGGCGCTGCTCGCGAGCGTGGCGGATGCGCGCACGCGAGGGCTGCAGCAGGCCGGCAGCGCCGCGCTGCATGCGCTCACCGAGGGCTATCACGCGGCGTTCGCGCTCGGCGCCGTCCTGACAGTGATCGCCGGCGTGTATGCGGCGCTGGCACTGCCGCCGGCGGCACCGGCGTGGCGCGCGAAACCGAGCCAGTCGGCCTAGTGCGCTGAGTCGGCCGCAGAAGCGGATGCGCTGAGTTCGATGGCCGTATGGCGGGCTGTCTGACCGGTGAGGTTCACTGAGTTGACGGGTTCCGCACTGCGGCTACCCAAAACATCGTTCCCGAGAGCAGTCCGCTGACGATCACAATCAAAAGCCAGAACCAGAATTCGGGTACAACCAGAAAGCCGGCCATAGAGTGTGCGGCCGCAAAAATGGTTGCCAACACACCTCCCAGCAGCGCGCCAGCCGCCACGTACGTAGTACTGGAGGCCACTCCCCTGCCAAGCAGGAACGCAAACAGGGGTAACGCAAGAACACAAGCAGCGATCGCCGCAATCCAGGCCGTAGCCAGGGCGGCTACTCCCGCGAAGCCGAATATCGCGCCGATGGGGATGGACTCCGCGTGATGCAGACTCCAACCTCCCGTTAGCAACGTGGCATAAACGCAGCCCCCCGCAAAGCCACAAACTACGGTGACTGCATAGGCGGCGAGCAGTCCATCGACAAGTTTGTCGCGATAGGTTCTCATTAGTGCGGCAGACCACCGCCGTCGTTCTGGGCGTATACCAGCGCTTCAAAATGATATACCGACCTCCCGCAAACCAACCGTGACGAGGATAATCGTTTTGCAAGCGAAATAGCGTAATAAAAACAATGGCTTATACACAAAGTGTGCACACCTGATGGTTCGCCGCTGCGATCATACGGTGTCAACGGCAACCTATTTGCAGCGTTAATCAGGGCGTGCTGCAGACACAGCGGCAAGTTGATGTGCACTGGAACGACCCAGGGCCGCGCGGCGGGCGGTTGCTCGGTGCGCTGTGCGCCGCGTTCGCGTGTGTCTTGCTCGCCGGTGTGCCGCTGGCATCGGCAACGCTCGGCGGCGATGCAGCATCGATCGATGCGGATCGCGCGCAGATCAAGGCCCAGACCGGTCCGAGCACTCCGGGCACAAGCTACCGGATGCAGGAGCTCGATCTACCCTCCGGTACCGTGGTCCACGAGTACCTGTCGACCGCCGGCAAGGTATTTGCCGTGACGTGGCAGGGACGCAGCATCCCGGACTTGCGCACGCTGTTAGGTGATTATTTTCAGCCGTTCGTCGCTGGGGCCGCGGCCGGTCACCACAACCACCACCACCTCGCGGTCACTCAACCCGACCTGGTCGTGCGCTCGGGCGGGCACATGCGCGCCTTAGCGGGCCGCGCCTATGTGCCTTCGCTGCTGCCGCCCGGCTTCTCGCCCGATGATCTCAACTAGCACCCCGATGCTGGCGTGCCGGCAACGGGCGCATTCCCGAGCGAGCTCGAGTCTCAGTGCTCGACACCGCCGATTGCTCGGTGCGTCCGTCGGCGCCGCGCTGTTCGCGGGCCTCTGCGGCTGTGGCGGCGGCGGCGGCGGCGCCGGTAGCAGCGGCTCGAGCTACACGGTGGGTGGCACGGTGAGCGGGCTGAGCGGCAGTGGGCTGGTACTCGAGGACAACGGCGGCAATGCGCTGTCAGTGTCCGGCAATGGCTCATTTGTATTCACGACGGCACTCTCCAACGGTGCTTCCTATACGGTCGCGGTCGCTACCGAGCCGAGTAGTCCGATCCAGGCCTGCAGCGTGACCAACGGCACGGGCACGATCTCGAGCAGCGACGTCACCAGTGTCACGGTGAGCTGCGGCCAGAGCATCGCCTCGTCGGGTCCGAACGTCGCCACACTCACGGTCGATTCAGGCCCTCCGGCGCTGCCGGCCGACGACACCGACATCGACACATCGTTCGTGACCGTCACCATCTGCGCTCCCGGCAGCACCACCAACTGCCAGAGCATCGATCATGTCGAGGTCGACACGGCCTCCTACGGCCTGCGCATTCAGGCATCGGTGCTGAACGCCTCGCTGTACTCCGCGCTGCCACAGGTGAACGAGAGCAGCAGTGGCTCGCCGCTCGCTGAGTGCACCGTGTTCGCCGACGGCTACACGTGGGGTCCCATCAAGACCGCGGACGTGCAGATCTCGAGCGAGTCCGCAGCCTCAGTCGAGGTGCAGCTCATCGGTGATCCCGACTACCCCAGCGCCACGACGCCCAACGACTGCACCGGCACCGGCGGCGAGGAGGACACCGTCGACAGCTTCGGTGCCAACGGCATCATCGGCGTCGGGCCCTTCGCACAGGATTGCGGCGAGGGCTGCACCAGCGGCGTACAGAGCGCCTGGTACTACGTCTGCCCATCGACCTCCAGCTGCAGCGATCACACCGTGAGCCTCGCCCAGCAGGTCACCAACCCGGTGGTCCTCCTCCCGACCGACAACAACGGCACGATCGTAGAGCTGCCGGCGATATCGGCCGCGGGCGCCGCGACTGTGTCCGGCGTACTGGTGTTCGGGATTGGCACCGAAGGCAACAACGACCTCGGCAGCGCTACCGTGCTGACGGCGGACGACACCTACGGTGATGTGACGACGCAATTCAACGGCCAGACGCTCACGCAGGGCTTCCTCGACACCGGCTCGAACGGCCTGTTCTTCAGCGACTCCAGCATCACGCAGTGCCCCGGGGCGACCCCAGGTCAACCGGCCTTCTATTGTCCGGGCTCGACCTTGAATTTCTCGGCCACCAATATCGGCCTCAATGACGTGAGCTCCACGGTGAGCTTCAGCATCGCCAATCTCGACGATCTGGCCAGCTCCGACTTCGCGTTCGACGACATCGGCGGCACCGCCGCTGTCGCGAACTCCTTCGACTGGGGGCTGCCGTTCTTCTTCGGGCGCAACGTCTACACCGCCATCGACGGACAGAACACCAGCGCCGGCATGGGACCCTACTTCGCCTACTGACCGCTTCGGTCACAGGCGCGCTGGTGCGTCGGCCGTTACGTGGTCACGCCGCCGGCGCCTCACCACGCAGCCCGCGCAGAAACTGCTGCGGCGACTCGCCGCGCTCCAGCACCTCAACCAGGGCCGAGCCGACGACGACGCCGTCGGCCTGGCCGCGCAGTGCGGTCACCTGAGCACGGGTACGGATTCCAAAGCCGGCGCACACCGGCACTGACGCGACGCGCCGCACGCGCTCGAGGTAGGCGGCCAACCCCGCTGCGGCGCCGACGCTCTGGCCGGTCGTACCCGTCATCGTCACGGCATAGACAAAGCCTTGACTCGCGCCCGCAACCCGCGTGAGTCGCTCGGGCGGCGTCACCGGAGTGACCATCTGCACCAGCGCGAGCCCGTTGTCATCGAGCAGGCGAGCAAACTCCGCGCTCTCGTCGTAGGGTAGATCCGGCACGATGAAGCCGCACACCCCGGCGCGCTCCGCCTGCGTCACCAGCCGCGGCAGGCCGTAGGCGAGCAACGGATTGAAATAGCTCATCAGCAGCAGCGGCGTACGCCGCGGCGACGGCGCTTCGAGCTGCTCGAGAATCCAGCCGAGGCTCACACCGGCGCGCAGCGCCTGCTCGCTGGCGCGCTGAATCGTGACGCCATCGGCCATCGGATCGGAGAACGGCACGCCGATCTCCACGACGTCCGCCGCGCTCGCGATGGCCGCGAGGTCCCGCGCAAAGTCCTCGCGACTCGGGAAGCCCGCGGTCAGGTAGGCGACCAACGCAGTCTCGCCGCTCCCCGCCGCCGCCCGCAGCGCCGCCGCGATGCGTTCGCGTGGCTGCGTTTGCTCACTCACGGCGTCTGCTCACTTGTGCTGCCTGCTGCTCATGCGGCAGCCGCGCAGTCAGCGTCGGCATATCCTTATCGCCTCGCCCCGAGAGACCCACGAGGATGCGTCGTCGGGGTTGCGCAGCCGCCAGGACTCGAGCCCCGGCGAGCGCATGCGCGCTTTCCAGCGCCGGCAGAATCCCCTCGAGCTCGCAGCACTCGCGCAGCGCCGCAAGCGCCGCCTCATCGTCGACGCACCGATAGCGCACCCGGCCGATCTGCTGCAGTAGCGCGTGCTCGGGGCCGACCCCCGGATAGTCCAGCCCCGCCGAGATCGAGTGCGTGTCCTGGATCTGGCCGGCTTGGTCCTGGAGCAGCAGTGAGTAGCTGCCGTGCAGCACGCCCGGCCGGCCATAGACCAGTGTCGCGGCGTTCTCACCCAGCCGGGCACCGCGACCGCCGGCCTCGATGCCGACGATCTCGACCGCGGCGTCGGCCAGAAAGGCGTGGAACAAACCGATGGCGTTGGAGCCGCCGCCCACGCAGGCGATGAGCGCATCCGGCAGCGCGCCCGCGCGCTCGAGCATCTGCGCACGCGCCTCGCGGCCGATGACCGCCTGCAGCTCGCGTACCAGATAGGGATAGGGATGAGCGCCGACGGCCGAGCCGAGCAGGTAATAGGTTCCGATCGGATCCGAGACCCAATCGCGCAAGGCCTCATCGATCGCCGCGCGCAGCGTGCGATCGCCGCTCTGTACCGCGACCACGGTCGCCCCGAGCAGCTGCATGCGGCCGACGTTGGGCGCCTGACGCTCCATGTCCACGGCCCCCATGTACACCGTGCAGGGCAGGCCGACGCGTGCGCACGCCGCGGCGCTCGCGACGCCGTGTTGACCCGCGCCGGTTTCGGCGATCACCCGTTGCGCGCCGAGGCGGCGCGCCAGGAGTGCCTGACCGAGCGCGTTGTTGATCTTGTGGGCGCCGGTGTGCGCCAGATCCTCGCGCTTGAGCCACAGCTCCACCCCCCAGCGCGCCGACAGTCGCGGCGCAGGCGTCAGGGCCGTCGGGCGGCCGACCCAGTCGCGCAGCTCGCGCTGCAGCTCGGCTTGAAAATCCGGATCGCGCAGCCAGCGCCGGGCGCCCTGCTCGAGCCGCTCGTGTGCCGGGATCAGCGTCTCGGGGACGTAGCGACCACCGAAGGGCCCGTAGCGCCCGCGCGCGTCCGGATAACGTCCCGCCAGCAGTGCCTCGAGCGCGCGCGCGCGCTCGACATCGTTTTCGAACGCATTCATTGCACCTGCTCCCGCGCGGCCGCGCGCGCTGTCTGCACGAACTGCGCGATCATGTTCGCATCCTTGCATCCCGGCCTCGACTCCACTCCGCTCGACACATCCACGCCAAACGGGCGCACGCTCGCAATCGCCGTGGTGACATTGGCGGCATTCAGTCCGCCGGCAAGCACCAGCTCGGTCAGGCGCGCGAGCCGTCCGGCCTCCGGCCAGCTCGCGATTCGGCCGCCGCCGCTCACCACAGCGTCGAACAGCACCCGTGCCGGAAGCGTCGTAGCCACCGCGCGCACCCCGCTCGCTGCGTCCGCCGCGCCGCGCACCACCGGCAACGTCGGCAGCGTCGCCGGGACGCGCAGCGTGGCCAGATCCGCAAGGTCGATCTGCAGTGCATCGGGCTCAAAGACACCCAAGATCTCATCGATCCACTGCTGCGCGGGGTGCAGCGTCACGGCGATGACAGCGCACCGTCCGCGCGCCGGCGCGGCAAGCTCAACCGCCTGCAGCGGCGACAGGCG
>JASHTF010000144.1 GCA_030040715.1 Gammaproteobacteria bacterium
CGCGGTGCAGGCGGCGCGGACGATCGCCGCGATCGTGGTCAGCGGTGTGCTCGGCAGCGCTGCCTGGGCCGACGAGTCTCCCAACATGGTGCCGGTGGGCGAGGCCGGGCAGAGCGGCGCCGAGATCTATTCACAGATCTGCCAGGGCTGTCACATGCCGCAGGGTCAGGGAGCGACCGGCGCCGGCCATTACCCGCGATTGGCAAACGATGACACCCTCAAAGGCCGACTCGGTGAACTGGTTGCCGCGAGCGTCGTGCTGACCGGCCGCAACGGCATGCCGGCGTTTGGAACGCCGACCGGAGCGAGCGGACCCGAGCGCATCATGCCGGAGTTGAGCGATGCGCAGGTCGCAGCGATCGTCAACTACGTCCGCAGCCATTTCGGCAACAACTACAAAGAGCAGCTCAGCGCGGCGCAGGTGGCGACGTTGCGTCATCCGGCGTCCGCGCCGGGCTTTTAGAGCGAACGATCCGGAGCTCGCATCGGGCTGCGACACGCGCCGGAGAGCAATCTGCGTGTCGGCGCGCGAGTGCGTGTCGCGGCGCGAGTGCCGCCTCACTGAGCACGCGGCAGGGCCTTTGACTCTTGCGCCGATGATCGCTAACATGTTCAGTACAGCGCGCGGGCGACAACTACAGTATTCGTCAGTCTCAGCGCGTTGCGTGAACGCGACAAGATAGCACTACAGCATGCAACGAGCATCGCGATTCTGCTGCGCGTCGGGGGGCGTGCCGTCAGTCCTCGATTCATGTGTACCCCGCGGCTCATACGCACCCGGCGGCAACTTTCAGGCGGCAGCAGCGACGGCATAACGCTCGATCAACCTCTAGGGAGGGTTGTGAGATGTCACAGCGTGAAGTATCGGCACAGGATGTCTACCGGTCTCGGCTGAACCAGTGGGCACGACGCGCCTTGGGAGGCGTAGTGGCAACGGCACTCGTTGCCGCAGCCCCGGTGCTGTATGCCCAGCAGTCGTCACCGCCCGCGTTGTCGGATGCGGATGCGGATACGATCGCAGCTGCGACCGCGGCGGCTCCGCCCCCGACGGCCGCCGCGCCGGCCGCCGAAGGTGGCAACGAAGCATTGCAGGAAATCGTGGTCACGGGCACGCGTACGCTCGGCCTCGAGGCGGCGGAAAGTCCGGCGCCGCTCCAGGTCCTGAGTGCCGATACCTTGAAGGGCGCGGCCGCAACTCCCGACCTCATGAACACGCTGGCACAGATCGTGCCCTCGTTCCAGGAAGAGGCCTTCGGCTTCGACATGGCGGGCCAGACGTTGATGGCGAACCTCTACGGTCTGAGCCCCAATGACGTGCTGGTGCTGGTCGACGGCAAGCGCCGCCACACCACCGCCAACCTGGCCGTCGACGCGGGGTCGGAGTACACCGGCGCCGCCAGCGCCGATC
This sequence comes from Gammaproteobacteria bacterium, assembly GCA_030040715.1. Lineage (GTDB taxonomy): Bacteria > Pseudomonadota > Gammaproteobacteria > Steroidobacterales > Steroidobacteraceae > FEN-1191. The sequence continues at coordinate 1,409 of JASHTF010000144.1, forward strand.
TCAACTTCATTCCGGTGGACGCCATCGATCACGTCGAGGTGCTCACCGAAGGCGCCGCCGCGCAGTACGGCAGTGATGCCGTCGCCGGCGTCATCAACATCATCCTGAAGAAGAACACCTCCGGCGGGTTGGTCAGTGGCACCACCGGCGGTTACTTCGACGGCGGCTTCGGCGGCAACGGCGCCACCGGAGATGCGAGCGTCAACTGGGGGTTTGCACCCATCGACGGCGCGTTCCTCAACATCACCGCCGAGACCCACAACCACGGCCACAGCGATCACACCTTCATCGATACTCGCGTCACCAACCCCGCGAATCTGGCGACTTATCCCGATTCCAATATGGATCAGGTCCAGGGCTATCCGTATCTGAACCACATCATCGGCGATGGCGAATACCACATGAAGCTCGTGACCTTCAACGCGGGCTATGATTTCAACAGCGACAGCGAGCTCTATCTGTTCGGCACCTATGGCAACAAGGAAGCCAACTCCTACGAGAACTACCGCCTACCGAACAAGATTTGCTATCCGGTCGTTCCGAGCACGCCGGCCACCATCGCCGACGGCACGGTCGGGGAATGCGAGGCGGATTCGATCTACCCATTCCCGTTTGGCTTCAACCCACAGGAAGAGATCAACGAGACCGACTATCAGATCACCGGCGGCTTCAAGAGCGTGCTCGCCGGGTGGCGCTTTGATATCGCCAGCGCCTACGGCGTCGACCACGTGCCGCAATATACGATCGACACGGCCGCCGACGAGATCGGGTTTACTTTCGAGCCCACGTCCGCGCCGCCGACGCTGCAGAACTACTACGACGGCCTGCTGCAGTCGACGCAGTGGACCAACACACTCGATATCAGTCGCGACTTCGACGTCGGGCTGGCGAGTCCGTTGAACGTCGCCTTCGGCGGTGAGTACCGCCGCGATACCTACACCGTCGGCGCCGGCGTCCCGGCCTCATATCTGGACGGTGGGGCGCAGTCGTATCCCGGCTTCACGCCGGCCGACGCCGGCGTTCACTCACGCGAGAATTACGCCGAATACGTCGACTTTGCGTTCAAGCCGATCGATCCGGTGCGACTCGACATCGCCGGGCGCCACGAGCGCTATACCGACTTCGGTGATACTACCGTCGGCAAGTTCACGGGGCGCTGGGACGTCTCGCCGCAATTCGCGGTCCGCGGCACGGTACAGAATGGCTTCCGTGCCCCGACGCTCGCCGAGGAGTACTACACCTCGACCGACGTCGCGCCGACCACGGCCTTCGTGCAGCTGGCGCCCAACTCTCCCGGCGGCAGACTGCTCGGTCTCGGCAACGGACTGCAGCCCGAGAAGTCGATCAACTACAGCGTCGGCTTCGTGTACCGGCCGCTGCCGCGGCTGATCGCGACGCTCGATCTGTATGAGGTGATTGTCCACAACCGCATCACCAACAGCGGCGCGGTTCTCGGCACCGCGTTCGGAACCGTAATTGCGCCGGAGGTGGTGGCGGCGATCAAGGCCAATGGCAATGAACTCGATCCCCAGGTGGTCGATACCGGTCTGACCGGGATCAACATCTTCACCAACGGCATGAATACGCTCACTCGGGGTATCGACCTCAACCTGAGCTTCCCCACCCGCAATCCGTGGGGCAACATCACCTACTCAATCACCGGCAACTACAATGCGGCCGCGTATACCTACGTGCGTGCACCGCCTGCGTCGCTCGCCGGACAGGCGCTGTTCGATCTGACCGCGCTCTCGGCCGTGACCACCGACCAGCCGGAGTTCAAGATCAATCTCGGTGTCGACTACAACTACGGACCGTTCGAGGCCAACCTGGTCGAGGTTCTGTACGGACGGCAGCAGGATTGGGAGAACGACGACGCTGACAACGGTGCCGGTGGTCCGATCACCAACTGCTCTAACGGGGTGCCGTCGCTGCCGGTGTGCAACAGCAGTCTCGAGTACTACGAGAACAACACGCCGGACGTCACCCCGATCACTAACCTGACGCTCAGCTGGACCGTCCGGGAACATCTCACGCTCAGTGTCGGCGCGCAGAACCTGTTCAACAAGTTCCCGCCCGGACTCAATCCGATCATTCTGCAGCATGAGAACAACCCGTTCTACGGCGACAGCGCCGAGACCGATGGCCAGGAGCTGTTCGTGCCGTACGGCATCAACGGCGGTTACTACTTCGCCAAGGCGGTGCTGCGTTACTGACGCCGCCCTGCGAGCGTAGCGGGACCAGAGCGTAGGGGCTCGTCGTCATGACGAGCCCCTTTTCGCAGCGCCTGCCGTCACCGCGATCAGCGCGCTGGGCCTGGGGCCTGACGGCCTGGGCCAACCACGCCTTCATCACCACCGTGGTCGTCGGACTGTTTCCGATCTTCTTTGACAAGTACTGGGCCGCGGCGCTGCCGGGCACGACCTCGACTTTTTATCTGGGCCTGACCAACTCGAGCGCCAGCTTTGCGGTCATGCTGCTCGCTCCCTGGCTCGGAGCTCGTGCCGACCGGCGTGGGCAGAAGAAATTCTGGTTCGGCGCGTTCACGGCGTTGGGGGTGATCGCCACGGCGCTGCTCGCGCTCGTGGGACGCGGCGAATGGCAAGGGGCGCTGGCGGTGTTCGGTCTCGGATCGCTCGGTTTCTGGGCCGGCTCCTCGTTTCAGGACGCGCTCATCACGCAAGTAGCCGAGCCGCACGACAGTAATCGCGTTTCGGCGTTCGGATTCGCGCTCGGCTATCTCGGCGGCGGTCTGCTGTTTCTGTTCAATGTGCTGCTGGTGCTGCATCCGCGCTCCTTTGCGATCGCGGATGCGACGCGGGCGACGCGCGTCGCGTTTGTCGATGTGGCCGCGTGGTGGCTGCTGTTCTCGCTACCGCTGTTTCGTTGGGTGCCGGAGGCGCCGCCGGTGACCGAGCGCGCCGGCTGGCGCGAGCTCGCGGCGACCGTGCGCCGGGTGCTCGCCGATCGACCGGTGCGCAACTTCCTGCTGGCGTACTGGCTCTACATCGACGCCATCCAGACCGTGCAGCTGATGGCGGTGGACTTTGGCACCAAGCTCGGCTTTCCGTCGAGCGCGCTGATCCAGGCGCTGCTGCTGGTGCAATTCATCGCCTTTCCGTGCGCGCTCGCGTTCGGTCGGCTCGGCGATCGCATCGGCACGCGAGCGTCGATCTACCTCGGCCTGGCGGTGTTCACCGCTCTGACCGCCTACGCCTATTTCATGCGCAACGTGGCGCAGTTCTACGTGCTGGCCGCACTCGTGGGCACCGTACAAGGTGGGGTGCAGGCGCTGTCGCGCTCGTACTTCATGCGCCTGATTCCGCGTGAGCGCTCGGGTGAGTATTTCGGCTTCTACAACATGCTGGCCAAGTTTGCGGCCGTGCTCGGACCTGTGGCGATGGGCGTCGTCGCGGTCGCGACCGGTAATCAGCGCCTGTCGATCCTGGTGCTGATCGTGTTCTTCGGAGCGGGCGCGTGGCTGCTGGCGCGCGTGCCGCCGATCGATGAGGCCGGCGCTCGGGTGCTGCGTTCCGGTACCAGCTAGAGCGATGACACCGTCAGTGCGGCATGTCCGGCATGCCCGGCATGCTGCTCATGCCGTTCATGTTCTGCTGGGGCGCGCTGCCGTTGGGCGGACGGACCTCGAAGTCGACCGCCTGTGCCTGCCCGCCCTCGAAATGCAACGTGATCCGCACGAAGTGGCCGGGAGAGACCGCACCCCACTGGTGCGTGAGCATCAGATGGTAGCCGGAGGCGGCGAAGTCGAGCGTCGAGTGTGCCGGGATCGTGATCGAAGCAACCTTCACCATCTTGCTCATACCGCTTTCCTTCACGGTGCGATGCAGAGTGATCTCGCGATAGGCGGCACTGGAGGCACTGGTCAGCAGCAGCGGCCGATCGCCACGGTTAGTGAGGGTCAGATACCCTCCCGCAGGCAATTCCGCCGGCAGCCAGCGAATCCAGGCTGCCTGCACGGTCAGACCCGCCACCGTCGTGTGAGATGGTGCGGACGCGGGCGAAGCTGGGCTCGCCGCGGTGGCGGCGGGCGTAGCAGCCGGCCAGAGCGCTGCGGCGAGCGCGACCAGCAGCGCGAGCAGCGCCGCCGGAGTGAGCGCCGGGCGAGCACGCGTGAGCTCTCGATGAGCAGCGGTGATCATGAGCCATTCCGGAGGTGAGTCATGGCGTGGCGTCCAAGCATAGCAGTGCACGCCGCCGCGTGTGACAGCAGCGAGCATCGCCGCGCGCCGGTCAGCGCGCCCGCCATTCTGGGGGCTGCCGTGGCGACTGGGCCATCGCGTGCGGCTGCCGCCGTGTTCGCGGGTGACGCGGCTGCCATTGCCGCACGGCTCGCCGAAAGTGCTCGAGCTCGCTCGCGCTCGCGGCCGGTCCGTAGCGCAGCTGCGCGAAGCGACGGGCGAAGATGTGGAGGCTGCGCGCCAGCTCCGGATGCTCGCGACCGACACGCTGGGCATACGCGATCGGGCCCTCGTACTGCGCGCGCGCGCCGACGCCGCGACCGAGCTTGCGCTCGAGCAGGCGCCAGCTTTGCGTCAGCGGATCCGCGCTTGTGCCCCAGGCGCGTGGCCGCAGTCCCCACGCGATCAGAGCGAGCCACAGCGCACCGCCCACGGCTACCAGCTCGACCAGGCCCCGCCACTGCTGCTCACCCAGGCCGATGTGGCTGAGCAGATCGAGCTGGCGCGTCAGATTGAAGCTGACGACGCGATCCTCCCACCACGCGTTCATCGCTTGCCAGGCTTGAATCGGCACGTGCAGCCACGGCACGGCGCGCAGACGCACGAGATCGCCGAAGGCGCTCTGCTGTCCGTTGATCTCGAGGCCGAGGCTCGACGGCGAGACCACCGCGGTCGGATCGACACGCACCCAGCCCCGGCCATCAAGCCAGACCTCGGTCCACGCGTGCGCGTCGGATTGGCGGATGAGGAGGTAATGGCCGAAGC
>JASHTF010000145.1 GCA_030040715.1 Gammaproteobacteria bacterium
GGGGATGATCGGCACGCTGACGCTGATCCAGACCATGATGCTCACGGTGATGGCGGTGGCGCGCGAACGCGAGCAGGGTACGTTCGATCAGCTGCTCGTAACCCCGTTCCGACCGCACGAGATCATGATCGGCAAGGCGTTGCCGTCGATGCTCGTCGGCACCATCCAGGCCACCGGCGTGCTGCTGGTCGCGCAGCTGTGGTTTCGGATTCCATTTGCCGGCTCTTATCTGACGCTGTACGCGGGACTGTGGCTGTTCCTGCTCGCCGCCGTTGGTATCGGGCTGCTGCTGTCCTCGGTGGCCGCGACCATGCAGCAGGCCATGCTCTATTCGATGCTGTTCATCATGCCGTTCTCGCTGCTGTCGGGGTTCACGACACCGATCAGCAGCATGCCGTTGTATTTGCAGTATTGCACCCAGCTCAATCCGCTGCGCTATGCGATCGACATCACGCGTCGGGTGTATCTGGAGGGAGCGGGGATTGGTTTGCTCACGGGAGATCTCTGGCCACTGCTGCTGATAGCGGCCGTGACGCTGTCGGCCGCCTCGTGGCTGTTTCGCCATGCCTTGCAGTGAGTCGTGTATGACACAGCGTGGGCATCGACCACCCTGTGCGCCGCCTGCTCCGCAGCCGCGGTGGGTAGCCGGCGCTCGATTGCGCGCAGCGCGGGCGCCGCGGGCCTACGCGGGCGCGCTGCTCACCGCTGCGCTGCTCACCGCTGCGCTGCTCGCCGGATGCACCGTCGGGCCCAATTTCGTGCGGCCGAGTTCGAATATACCGGCGCACTGGCCGCAGCAATCGTTGCAGCCGCCGGCGTCGGCTTCCCCTGAGGTAGCGGCGCCGCCAGGCACGGCCGCGCGCGCACTGCCGCCGCTGAGCACGCTGAGCGAGCAGCCGGCGCAGCTCGCGAGCTGGTGGACGCGCTTTCAGGATCCGGCGCTCGATCGCCTCATCGAGCGCTCGCTGCGGGGTAATCTCGACCTGCGCGCGGCCGTGGTGCGCAGCGAGGAGGCGCTCGTCGAGCGCGACATCAGTCAGGCCGCGCTCTGGCCAAGTCTCTCGGCCAACGCCTCCTATGAACGTGAGCGCATCAGCGAAGCCACTCCGGAGGGAGCCCTGATCAGCCAGTCGGGTAAGTTCGCGATCCCGGGCGTCGGACGCGTCACCATCCCCAATCCCTATAATCAATATCAACTCGGCGCGGCGGCCTCGTGGGAGCCGGATCTGTTCGGGCGCCTACACCGCAGCGTCGAAGCAGCCAGCGCCGCCGCGCAGGTCTCGCTCGAAGATCAGCGCGCGCTGCAGGTATCGCTGCTCGCACAGGTGGCCCAGAGCTACATCCAGCTGCGCGCAGCGCAGGCGCGCAGGGCGGTCGCCCTGGAGAACATCGCTACGCTGACGGACCTGCTCGACCTGACGCGGCAACGCTATACCAACGGCCTGACGACGGAGGTCGACGTGCGCAGCGCCACCGCCCAGCTGAGCCAGACGCGCGCTACCGTGCCAGCACTCGAGCTGCAGATCACGCAGGCGATCCATACGCTCAGCACGCTGCTCGGCGAGCCGCCCGAGGCCGTGCGTGCCGAGCTCACGCAGCCCGCGGCCATTCCGCCGCTGCCCCCGCAGGTGCCGATCGGGTTGCCTGCTGAGCTTGCGCGCCGCCGTCCCGACGTGCGTGAAGCGGAGGCCAATCTGCACGCGGCGACCGCGCAGATCGGCGTGGCGATCGGTGACCTGTTTCCTCGGTTGTCGCTGTCGGCGAGCGGCGGCTTTCAGTCCGAGACCCTGGGTAACCTGTTGCAATGGAACAGCCTGTTCGGAATGGTTGGTCCAGAGCTCGACATCCCGGTGTTCGATCGCGGCCGCTGGAAGACCGTCCGTCTTTATCGTCTCAAGGCGCGGGAGGCCGCCCTCGCGTATCAATCCACGGTGTTGACGGCGCTGCGCGAGGTCGAGGACGCAGCCGCCGCGTACGGCGCCGATCAACAGCAGCGCCTATGGCTCACCGACACCGTGACACAAAACCGCGAGGCGCTGACTCTCGCGCAGCAGCGCTATGAGAGCGGCGTCACCGATTTTCTCAATGTGCTCGATGCGCAGCGCACGCTGCAGCAGAACGAGTTATCGCTGCTGAGCGCCACGGCGGCAGCCAGCAGCGATCTTGTGAGCCTCTATCGGGCGCTCGGCGGCGGGTGGGAGGAGCCCGCTCAGGCTGCCGCAGGGCGCGCCCCGCAGGCCCGCGCGCGCTCCTGATCGATGCAGGCGCCGGCGCTGCATCCTGCGGAGTCGGTCGGTTTTCTGCGCGACTCTTTGGAGTACAATAAAGCTCGCCCTACGACCCCCTAGGGCATTGAGTTATTTAGATAAATTTTGATTTTTCCGCAGGCCATCCATGCCCGAGTCACTGTCCGAGCAGCTTGCCGGGACGCCGCTCTTCGCCGCCAGCGCAGCGTACCTGGAAGCGCTCTATGAGCAGTACCTGCAGCGCCCCGACAGCGTCGATCCCGCCTGGCGTGCGTACTTTGCGTCGGTGCCACCCGCTCAAGCGGTCACGGCCAATGAGAAGCAGGCCGCGGTCGCGCGGCTGATCCAGACCTACAGCAATCGCGGTCACCTGATCGCACAGATCGATCCGCTCGGCCTGCTGCAGCGGCCGCGCCCACGCGTGCTCACGCTCGAGTATGCGGGGTTGAGCACCGCCGACCTCGATACCGAGTTCTACACCACCAGCCGTAACGCCTGGATCGACAAACGCGCCACGTTGCGCGAGATCCTCGCACGGCTCGAATACATCTATTGCGGTCACATCGGGGCCGAATTTGCGCATGTGTCCAACACCGACGAGCGGCTGTGGCTGCAGGACGAGTTTCAGCTCGGGCGCATGCAGTTTCGCTTCAGCGCCCGGGAGCAGCGCCACATCCTCAGCGAGCTGACCGCCGCCGAGGGACTCGAGCGGCATCTGCACACCAAGTACGTCGGCGAGAAGCGCTTCTCGCTCGAGGGCGGTGAGGCGCTGATCGTGGCGCTCAACGATCTGATCCAGGAGGGTGGCCGCGGCGGTATCGAGGAGTTCGTGCTCGGCATGCCGCACCGAGGCCGGCTCAACGTGCTCGTCAACGTGCTCGGCAAGTCGCCGGCCGAGCTGTTCTCCGAGTTCGAGGGCAAGGGTGATGACAGTCCCATCGCCGGCTCCGGTGACGTCAAATATCACAAGGGGTTTTCCGGCGACGTGCGTACCGCGGCTGGCAACGTGCACGTGGCCCTGGCATTCAATCCCTCACATCTGGAGATCGTCGACCCGGTCGTCGAAGGCTCGGTGCGCGCGCGCCAGGATCGGCGTGCCGATACCCGCGGCGATCGCGTCGCCCCCGTGCTCATGCATGGCGATGCGGCCTTTGCCGGTCAGGGCGTCGTCATGGAGACGCTGCAGCTGTCGCAGGCGCGCGGCTATCGCACCGGCGGCACGATTCACATCATCATCAACAATCAGATCGGCTTCACCACTGATCCCGCGGATGCCCGCTCGACGCTGTACTCCAGCGACGTCGCCAAGATGCTGGAGGCACCGATTCTGCACGTCAACGCCGACGACCCCGAGGCGGTGGTGTTCGTGACGCGGCTGGCGTTGCGCTATCGCCAGCGCTTCCATAAGGACGTCGTCGTCGATATGGTGTGCTACCGGCGGCACGGCCATAACGAGGCCGACGAGCCGGCCGTCACCCAGCCGCTGATGTACCGCGCGATTCGCAACCACGCGACGGTGCGCGCGCTCTACACCGAGCAGCTGATCCGCGAGGGTGTGATCAGCGCTCAGGAAGCCGAGCAGATGGCGGAGCACTATCGCCAACGACTCGATTCCGGCCGGCTCGATGAGCTGCATCCGGCGCTCGGCCTGATCGGCAATCAATACACCATCGATTGGTCACGCTACCGCCAGGCCGATTGGTCCGAGCCGACGCCGGTAGGTGTCGCGCCCGAGCGGCTCAAGGCGCTGGGAGCACGCCTGATGCAGCTCCCGCCGGGCTTTGAGCTGCATCCTCAGATCGCGCACGGCATGCGCAATCGTGCGCGCATGTTCGCCGGCGAGGCGCCGCTCGACTGGGGGGCCGCCGAGACGCTCGCGTACGCAACGCTGCTCGATGAGGGTACCGCGGTGCGTCTGTCAGGTCAGGACACAGCCCGCGGCACTTTCTTTCACCGTCAAGCGGTGTTGCATGATCAAAACACCGGCCGCTGCTACGTACCCCTCGAGCACGTGAGCGACCGCCAGGCGCACTTCACGGTGATCGACTCGATCCTGTCGGAGGAAGCGGTGGTCGGCTTCGAATACGGCTATTCCACCACCAGTCCCGATTGCCTGGTGCTCTGGGAGGCGCAGTTCGGCGATTTCGCCAATGGCGCCCAGGTCGTCATCGACCAGTTCATCAGCTCGGGCGAAGCCAAGTGGGGCCGGCTGTGCGGGTTGACGCTGCTGCTGCCACACGGCTATGAGGGCGCGGGACCGGAGCACTCCTCGGCCCGCCTCGAGCGCTTTCTGCAGCTGTGCGCCGACAACAACATGCAGGTGTGCGTGCCGTCGACGCCGGCGCAGATGTTCCGGCTGCTTCGCCGCCAGATGCTGCGCTCGTTCCGCAAACCGCTGGTCGTCATGACGCCAAAGAGCCTGTTGCGCAATCCGCTGGCGGCGTCCGCGCTGGCCGAGCTCGGCCAGAGCGCCTTCGCCAACGTCATCGGCGAGATCGATGACATCCCACAGGCGTCGGTTCAGCGGGTCGTCTTCTGCAGTGGCAAGGTGTATTACGATCTGCTGACTGCACGCCGCAGCCAGGGATTGCGTAACGTGGCGCTGGTACGTATCGAGCAGCTGTATCCATTTCCGGTCGAGGAGTACCAGGCGGTGCTCGCGCGCTATCCCAACGCCGTGGATATCGTCTGGTGCCAGGAAGAGCCGCAGAACCAAGGCGCCTGGTATCAGATCCGGCACCGGCTGCAGGACCTGGCCGGCTCCCGCAGTGTCTACTACGCCGGGCGCGCTGCCGCCGCAGCCCCGGCCACCGGTCTTCACCAGGTGCATCAACGCGAGCAGCGGCGGCTGGTCGAGACCGCGCTGACCGCCACCTCGATCGAGCAGACGATGCGCGCGTTGCCACGGCTGACCTTGGCTCCCGCCGCAGCGTCGCCAGGCGCATCGCCAGCCACGCCTACAGCCGCACCGATGAGGAAGAGCTCGTGAGTGTCGAGATCCGCGTACCGCAACTGCCGGAGTCCGTGGCCGAGGCCACGCTCTCCGCCTGGCACAAGGAGGTCGGCCAACAGGTTCGTCGCGACGAGAACCTGGGCGATCT
>JASHTF010000146.1 GCA_030040715.1 Gammaproteobacteria bacterium
CCAGCTCTCTCTGGTGAGGCTCTCGGGAGGAGCCGGGCGCTGGCTAGGCGTTCTGCGCCGACAACCCTGGGCCACGCGCCGGCTTTTGGGCGGTGCGCCGTCAAGCTAACCGGAGTCAGCGAGCCGGGTGTTCGATGCTCGAGCCCGGGTTGACGGATAGGGCGGCTCGAGCCGCAGCAGTCCCCAGCGCTAGCGAGCGATTGATCTCGTAACCGACCCAACCCATCAGAACCGCGCCGAGCGCTGCACAGACAGTGAATGTTTCCACGATCGCGTAGCCGATGGCGTTTGGACCCGTGTGGAACGCCGTCGCGACAAACGCGGCCACGGCGGGCCCCATTCCCAATCCCAGGACTACCTGGACCAGATAGTAAAACCCGGTGAGCTTCCCCAGCTGATTGCCCGGAGAGACAACGGTCAGCGTGGTCGCTCCCCACACCGCAAAGCCGCTGAACAACAGCGTCTGACACACGAACGCGACATAGGCCCAGAACAGCCCCACGAACGGAAATATCGTGGTCGCGAGTGCTGCGCAGCCGGTCGCGAACATTGCCAGCCGCGGCACAGCCGCCGGCCCGCGTGTGCTGGCAAGATGATCGGCGATGCGACCGGACGTCAGCAGGCCGATCGGTGCCAGTATGAATCCGGTCAGGCCGAGAACGTGCCCGATGCGCGGGAGTGGCACGTGCCACGAACGCGCGACTGCCTCTGGAAGCCAGGAGCTTTGCGCCCCGATGGCCATTCCGTACAGGGTCATCGCGGTCCATAGCGGCAACTGCAAACGCCAATTCGAGGCGAGGTAGCTCAGCGTCGCGCGAAGTGTTGTCGAGCCGGTTGCCGTGGAGCCGGTTGCTGTGGAGCCGATTGCCGCAGAGCCGGTGGCGCCCAAGGTGTCTGTGCGCGAGGGCTCCCGTGTCGTCATGATCAAGAGCACCACCGGTACGCCGATTACTCCGGTAACGATCAATACCCAATGCCATGGAGCGAGGCCGGCGGCAAAGGGTAGGCCGGCGAACACCCCGTGCTGAGCCCACTGCAGCAGCGTCCCTCCCAGGAGCAACGAGACGCCACTGCCCATGTACGGGCCCAATTGCAGCAGGCTGAAGGCGCGGGAACGCTGTCGCAGCGGAAAGGCGTCACGGATCATCGAGAATGCGCTCGGTTGCAACGTCGCCTCGCCGATCCCCAGGCCCATTCGCGGCAGCAGCAGCTGCATATAATTGCGCGCGGTACCGCAGGCGATCTCCATCACCGACCAGAGCAGAATTCCGCTCGCGAGCAGCTTCCTTCTGCTCACACGGTCGGCCAGATGGCCCGCTACGATGGTGAATACCCCGTAGAACAGTGAGAACGACAAACCGAGCAGTACACTCGCCTTGAGGTCGGAAATGGCGAACTCGCGCTTTATCGGGCCGATGATTAGAGACAGCGTCGTGCGGTCAATCGAGGACAGCAGGGCAGCCAGCATCAGCACGATCGCCAGATACCAGTCCGAGAGTCGCGCCCCTGCGGAGCTCTCGGGAGTCCTCGCACGCGCCTGGCCCGATGTGTCTTCATCCATCGATGAGTGCTCCTCGCTCGCGCTCGCAGGACGGGGCCCGCACGGCAATCCCCGGCGCTAGTGGCGGCGACGCCGGGTCGTAGGCCGCGGCGTGCTCCGCTCGGGCATCAACGGCGAGCTGGCTCCGAGCGCATAACTGGCCTGAATCTGTCGGGCGGCGTCTCTGACCGACTCGATCAGTGCCAAACTCGGCTTGGGCGCCAGCAGCGAGGAAGGCAATATGATCCCGACCGCGCAGGCGATCACGCCGTTCGGTTCGAAGATCGGTGCCGCAATTCCTCCCAGTCCGTTGCCGCGCGGGTCGGCCTCGAAATCGACCTGATATTTCTTGAGATTCTCGCGTACCTTCAAGGGATACGGTTTCTTATTCAGAAAAAAATGAATCACACGGGCCGAGGGTGAGCCCGGAAGGCTCAGCACGGTGCCGGGGTGCACCACGATCCCCGGTTCAAATTGACTCGGCACCGCCAGAACCACCATGGCGCCACCGTGAGTCGGCGTCGAAAGCAGTGCGGTATGACCGGAGCGGTTGCACAGCTCGCCGAGGAACGGGCGCGACAGCTCCACGATGTTGCTGCGGTAGACGGCAGCGCGGCCAAACTTGAGCAGCTTGCGGCCGAATACGTAGCCTTCGCTATCGCGCGCTCGCTCGACCAGCTCGAGGTTCCGGAGCGTTTGCAAATGCCTCGATACGCGTGCTTTGGTCATCCCGAGACGGCGCGCGAGCTCGCCGACGCGAACCGTGCCGGTGCTTTCGGTGAGCAGGTCGAGAATCTTCACGGTGACCTCGACACTCTTGACGTGGCCCGCGGACCATTGCGGATCCGGCTGGTGACCCTTACTTCTGGGCATGAGTTGCGCTCGTCGGACGCCATAGCGTGAACGCGCAGGAAGACCCGGTGCCGCCCTCGGTGCGGTACAGGCACTGATGGTCGATCAGTTCCATCGCTAGGCCCGCAGTATCCATGGCGGCGGCCGTCACGATCCAGCTCTTGCATTCGGACGTGCCGGCCATGAGCTCATTCTGGGGTATCGAACGCAGCCAGCGGGCGTCATGATCAAGCATGGCTTGCAGAAACCTTCGATCCCATTGCTCATCGACGACAAAGTGCGTGAGACCGCCGGTCGTCAGCACGGCGATCTTCTCGTCACCTTCCCACGAGGCGATCGCCTGCGCGAGTGCCACACCGAAGTCATAACAGCGGGCAGCCGTCGGGCTGTTGTCGTAGTACCAGCAGTTGACGTCCACCGGCACCTGCGGCGTATGCAGCTCTCGCATGATGTTCTTGTATAGAAACCCGTAGGCGTGGGGCATCCCATCGAGCAACGAGCGCGCACCCGTGACTGTGGGTTTCTCATGACACAACGTCACGTCGAAGCCGCCAGTGGCCACCAGCTGCCTCGCGAGGTGCAGCCCCAGTGCCCGATGACCCGGATAAATCGTGCGCTCATGGGGCAGGTGCCCGTGGTCAGCCAGTTCGATACCGATCGGCAATCGAGCACTCTGCTCAGCGGTGCGGGGACAGTTGGCGATGTTCTCTGCGGCGATCACCGCAAAGGCCGGAACCAGGTCGGAGAAGATCTCATTCTGGTCATTGCCCACGATCACCACGGCGTCGGGGGCGGCGGCCGCGTAAGCGCCGTGCAGTCGATCGATCGCCGCGAAGCTGCGGCGCAGACTTTGCTCGCGAATCTCCATCGCGAGCAGTCGCCCGAGATTCTCGCCGCGACGCTCTGCCTCGAGTTGCTTATAAGGGAGCTTCCGGCCCCTGAACCACAGCGGCACGCCGTCCCTGCGGTCACGATCGGCGCGGATGTCCCAAGCGCTTGCCTGGGTGTGCAGCTGCGGGGTATGTGCGCACCCGATGCCGAGCACGAGTTCTGCCACGTCCTATCCTCTCGTTGACTCAGTGGATGTTGCTGCGGCACGCTCTGTGCCCTTGACAGCCGCCAGGGCGGGAGTGATCCATTGAAACTCGCGACGTTCGAGCACGAGGGGCGCACTGCTACCGGTGCAGTGATCAGCGAGGGCGTGCTGCTCGATTTGTGCGCCGCAGCCTCTGCGGCCGAGCGGCACCTCGTACATTCGATGCAGGCGATCATTGACCACGAGCCGCAGGCGCTGGAAGTGATTGCTGCACTCCTGGCTCGCAACCGCGGCGATCATGTGTTGCCTGCCGCCGAGGTCCGCTTGCTGGCGCCACTGCCGGTGCCGAACTCGATACGGGACTTCGCTAATTTCGAGCTTCACTGCCTGCAAGCCCTTGAGAACAGCATGCGTACACGCGCCGCCTCCCAGCCGGACCCGGAAGCGGCGTACCGCAGCTACCGAGCCAGCGGTAACTACGTACTGCCGCCGATCTGGTACGAGCGGCCGTTCTACTACAAAGGCAATCGCCGCTGCTGCTGCGGGCACGATGCGACCATACTGTGGCCACGTTTTAGCAAGCTGATGGATTACGAACTCGAATTTGCGGCGATCATCGGGCGGCAGGGTGTGGATATTGCACCTGATCGGGCCCGTGAGCACATTTTCGGCTATACGATTTTCAACGACTTCAGCGCCCGCGATGAGCAGGTACGCGATCAGCAGTTTCGCCTGGGTCCGTCGAAGGGCAAGGACTTCGATACCAGCAACGCCATGGGACCATGGATCGTGACTCGCGATGAACTCGCCGATCCGTACGCTCTGTCGATGGCGGTGCGCGTCAACGGCGAGTTGCGCGGCAGCGGCAACTCGCGTGATATGAAGCACACCTTTGAGGACTGCATCGCCTTCGTCAGCCGCGATGAGACCCTTTATCCAGGGGATGTATTCGGCTCCGGAACGGTCGGCAACGGCTGCGGTTTCGAGACCGGACGCTATCTCGAACCCGGCGATGTCGTCGAGCTGGAGATCAGCGGTTTGGGTACGCTTAAAAATCTGCTCGGTCCCAGGCGCAGTTGACAGCCGCTAGCGCGCGATCCGGACGGTCTGCAGACTCATATATTCCCCCAGTCCGTACAGCCCGAATTCGACACCGATGCCCGATTGCTTGACGCCTCCGAACGGCGCGAGCGGCGAAAGCGTCGCATGATCGTTCACCCACGCCGTGCCGCATTCCAATCGCTTGGCGAGGCGACTGGCCCGCTCGAGGTTCGCCGACCAGATCGAGCCGCCCAAGCCGTTTTCGCTGGCGTTGGCTCGGGCGAGCGCCTCGTCGACGTCGTGGTAGCGGAGCAGGGGAAGGATTGGCCCGAACTGCTCCTCCTTGACGACCCGCGCATCATCGTTCACATCGGTCACGATCGTGAGCGGGAAGAAATAGCCGGCGCGATCGAGTGGCCGGCCTCCAGCGAGGAAGCGTCCGCCGCGCGTGCGCGCGTCCTCGGCGAGCTCACAGACCAAGGTGAACTGGGCACGATTCTGCAGCGGCCCGAATTGCGTGGCCGCCTCATCGCCCGGTCCGACCCGCGCCTCTCGAGCACGCCGTGCCAGATCCTCGGCCAGCTGATCGTGAATGCGTTCGTGCACGTACAGACGCTTGATCGCCGCGCAGGTCTGGCCGCTATTACCGAAGGCCTTGGCAAAAATCTTCGCCGCGACTTTTTCCACCGGCGCATCCTCGAGCACGATGGCGGCATCGTTGCCTCCGAGCTCGAGCGTGAGGTGCTTGAGCGTCGGAGCGGCGCCGGCCATGATGCTGCGCCCGGTCGCGGTTGAGCCCGTGAACACCACCTTGTCGATGCCCGGATGCCTCGACATCGCCTGACCGAGGCCGCCTTCGCCCGCCAGGGCGTTCAGCACGCCGCGCGGTAGGACTCGATTCGCAATCTCCACCAGCCGCAGCGTACTGAGTGGCGTATAGGAAGAAGGCTTGATCACAACGGTATTGCCGGCGAGGAGCGCGGGCATGATGTGCCACACGGCGATCAATACCGGGTAGTTCCAGGGTGTGATCGAGGCCACTACTCCAAGGGGTTTGCGATGGACTTCGATTCGAGCCGTCGCGTCATCCTGCAGTAGGTCCACCGGCGGACGCAGCGTGGCGGTGGCCCGAGTCCACATCAGCGCCGCGGCAATCTCGCCCGCCGCAGCCGTATGCAGCGGTTTGCCCTGCTCCCGCGAGAGCAGCCTCGCGAGCGAATCTTTTTCGGTCTCAATGGCGGCCGCAATCGCCTCGAGGTGCCGCGCGCGTTCATCGATAGGTGTTGCCGCCCAGTGCGGCCACGCTTCCCGTGCCGCGGCGACCGTCGATCCGAGTTCGGCGATCGTCGCCAGCGGGCAGCGGGCAAACTCGGCGCCCGTCGCCGGGTCGATGACACCAAAGCTGGCCGCGTTCATCAGCGCCTCCGCCGTCGATCGCGCGCTCATTTCTCCAGGTTGATACGGTTCGACAGCCGTCCCAACCCCTCGATCTCCACATCCGTGAGTTTGCCGTTGTATTGTCCGAGATATGTGCCGATGTTTCCGCGCGGATGCTTGGCGGTGCCCTTGGCCGCCGTGCCGGTGTGGATGCAATCGCCAGGCTCGATCGTGAACCACTTGGTCGCCTCGGCGATTACGCGCTGTACCGTAAAGAAATAATTTGCCGTGCTGTCCTCCGTGTAGCATTCCCCGTCGATGTAGCCGCGTATCGTCAGGCGGTTTGGGTCCGCGATCTCGTCCCTGGTCGTAAGCCATGGCCCCATCGCCGCGAAGGTGTCGGCTGCCTTCGACTTGGCGTGATAGATGAAGAACAGGTAGGTGTCATCCTCCCCGAACCTCTCACGCCAGGCCATGTGGTGTGGCTTCACTAGATCAGGCGTCTGTTTGAGCGCAATCGCGTCCTGGCCGAACTTGACGCCGCTCGCGGTCACGTCGTTGGTCAGCGTGTAGCCAAAAACGTAGTCCAGAGCTCGCGACGGGTCGATGTTCTTCGCGACCTTACTGAACACGACGACCGGCTCGGGCTCCGGGATCGACTGCCCATGCTCTCGCAGCAGGTTGATGGGTTTATTGTGCCCGGTGAGCGCCGAACGGCCCTTGATGAAGAACATCGGCGCCGTCATGGGCTTGTATGCCTTGCGATTCAGTTCGTTGTTGTTGACCGCACAGCCGAGAATCTTGGATGGTCTCGGGTTGGGCGCCATCCAGTCGGCATCGGTCAAGTCGATGACGGGTCGGCGGCCCGACTTTGCCTGCTCGACGGCCGTCGCCGCGGCATCGAGTCCGGCGCCGGAGGCGGCAATCAGGTCCTCCATCCAGGGGTAATCGAGTGCCACCGCCGTGCTGTCGGTGACGCGCGCGATCAGGGTCGGGCGACCCAGGTGGCGAATGGTGCCAAGTTTCATAACCGATTCCCCTTCGTGGTTGATCAGTGCCAGCCGCGCCCACCGCCCGCCTTCAGATCGTCTTCAGGGCATCATCGCTGATCATGCCCATGGCGATCTGATATTCGCGTTTGATTGCCTCGGGCTGACCCCACTGATGCTGGTATTCGGGTTCGTTCAATCGATAGGAGAGCGAACGGCCGAGCGTGCGGCTTTGCTGCAGGCTCATGGATTGCGTGAACATCTCGCGATGCTTGATCGGCAGCTCGACGCAGATATTGCGTTCCGGATCCCGGATCAGACCCTTGGGTTCCTTCCCTTCTTCGACCAGTCGCATATTGGCCTCGAAGCATCGCCGCAGCATGTGGACACCGGCGTCACTGCGACCGAGGTGTTCCCGCGTGCGATCGGCGATACGTCCCTGTCCCACCCACGCAACGATGTCCTGATTCAGTACGTGGCTGGTGATCCAGTTGCCGTGCTCGTCCTTGATGGGGCCTTTCCACCAGGGAATTCGTTGCTGCACGTAGGGCTCGCGTTCTGCGGGCACGCGGTGGAACATCCAGGTCACACTCAGCGTATTCTCGTCATCGACCGGCACTCGCCACTCGATGTGATCGCCAAGAAAGAACGCGTTCGGCCACAGCGTCGTGGCACCGACGGTCCAATGCGGGTTCGACTTGTCGGTATCCTCGCGCACCCGGCGATAGATGTGTCCGAACTCGAACTCCTCGAACTGCAACTCCAAGTGGCGTGGTCCATACGAGCCATCGCCGCTCAGCCGTGACGACCAGTTCCGGTGCATCCACTCGAAATGCACCGGGTCACAGCTGTTCTCCTGGCACTGGAACCAGTTGCAAGGCACATCGGCGAATACGACCTGCTTGAAGCCGTTGCCCCACGTGAATGGCTCCCAGTTCGGCACCAGCGGCGCGGGCTCAGGTCCGAGGTATGCCCACAGCATACCGGCCTTGGCTTCGACCCCGTATGACTTGATCCGGATCTTGTCGCGAAAACGCGCCGTCGGATTGGCAATATCCTCAAATGGCTGCTCGAGACACTGGCCGCTCGGCGCGAAGCACCAGCCGTGATAGCTGCAGCGGATGCCGCTATTCTCGATGATGCCGTTGAGCAGATCGGCGCGCCGATGCGGGCAATGCCGGTCGACGAGACCAAAGCGCGCGTCACCGCTGCGAAACAGCACCAGCTCCTCACCCAACAGACGTATCGGCTTGATCGGACGGTCTTCGAGTTCGGCGATCGCCGCCACCGGATGCCAGTAGCGACGTAACAGGTTACCCATCGGCGTGCCCGGACCGACCCGAACCAGTCGCTCGTTTTGCGATGCTCCACTCAAGGGCTTGCTGCGTTGAGCCTAAGGCTTCCCGAGGCTCGAATCGTGGTCTCCCACCCGTCTCGTATGCTGCGACGAGGTATCATATTCCGCGACACGTCCAGCGGCAATCGGATCTATCGGAAATCTGATCTATGGTGTGCCGGGCGGCGTGCTGCGGTAATTTCGCGCGCTGCACCATGGTCTCGCGCCCCTTCACTTCGAGGCGCTGCGGCTGCCGCAGCCGCGCAGCATGGGTTGATTTCACCCTTAAGCCAGTATCTAATGTTGCGTGACTGGTAACACTGTCTCGTCTGGCGTGACGATCTGGATGGCGCACTTTGTTCGCGGAATTGCCGACACCGCCGCAAGATCCCATCCTCGGGCTCGCGAAACTGTTTGCGCAGGATCGGGCCGATAACAAGGTCGACCTCGGAATCGGGGTTTACAAGGATGAGCGCGGCGAAGTCCCGATCTTGCGGTCGGTAAAGCAGGCCGAGTCCTGGCTCGCCGCCCACCAAAAAAGCAAGAGCTACCTCTCCTCGATCGGCAACCCGGACTTCAACCGTCTGATCGGCGAGCTGGTGCTGGGCGCGGAATCGGACGCGTTACGCCGCAGCCAGACAATCCAGACACCGGGCGGCACGGGAGCGCTGCGCGTCGCTGCGGATCTACTGCATAAGCTGCGGCCGCACCGGCGCATCTTCATTCCCAGCCGGACCTGGGCGAACCACCAGCCGCTGTTCCTGGCCGCGGGGCTTGAGGTAGTGCCGTATCCGTATTACGACGTGACGCGCGGCGAGCTGCAGTTTGAGGCCGTGCTGGCAGCCCTCGCGGAGATGACCCGCGAGGATGTGCTGCTGCTGCACGGCTGCTGCCAGAACCCGACCGGCGCCGATTTCGATTCGGCGCAGTGGCGGGCGATCGCCGAGCTGCTGGTCCGTACCGGAGCGGTCCCCTTGGTCGATCTCGCCTACCAGGGATTTGCGGTCGGCTTGCGGGAGGACGCCGCGGCCGTTGCTCTGCTGGCGTCCCGGCTTCCCGAGCTGCTGGTCGCGAGCTCATGCTCGAAGAACTTCGCTCTGTATCGCGAGCGCGTCGGCGCCTTGACGGTGATTGGCGCCCGCGAGGCCGATGCCGCCACCGCACGCGCGCACGCGCTAATCGTGGCGCGTACCAATTACTCGATGCCGCCTGATCACGGAGCCGCGATCGTCGCGTGTATCCTCGGCAGCGATCCGCTGCGCGGCGAGTGGGAACAAGAGCTGCGCGCCATGCGGGAGCGTATCAAGGCGATGCGGGTGCAGCTGGTGGCAAATCTGGAGGCTCACGGCGCGCGCGACCTGCAATTTCTGGCGCACCAGCGCGGCATGTTCGCACTACTCGGGTTGTCGGCGCAGGCGGTGGAGGCGCTGCGCATCCGACATCACGTGTATATCACCGGTTCTGGCCGCATCAATGTTGCCGGCTTGACGCCCGATAACGTTGCGCGTGTCGCGGCCGCCATCGCGGCGGTGCGGGATGGGTGAATCCGGTTTCGGTACCGATGGACGGTAACCCTTCTGCCGATGTATTAATCGTCGGTGCCGGCCCGGTAGGGCTCACGCTTGCCATGGCGCTCGCGCAGCGCGGCGTTACCGTCACGATCGTCGAATTGCGGCAAGCCGGGGAGCCGCCGAGCGTGAAATGCAATCACGTCTCCGCCCGCTCGATGGAGATCTTTCGACGCCTCGGGTTGGCGAGAGCGGTCCGCGACGCAGGCCTGCCTCCCGACTATCCGAACGACGTATCGTACCGAACAACCACGACTGGGATCGAGCTGACGCGGATCAGGATTCCGTGCCGCCGCAGGCGCTATACCGCGCTCGACGGACCCGACGGGTGGTGGCCGACGCCCGAGCCACCGCATCGTATCAATCAAATCTATCTGGAACCGATTCTGTTTGCGGCGGCCGCCAGAACCACAGGGATTCAGATCCGTAATCAATGCCGCTTCGAGGGTTACGCTCAGAGCGATGAGCACGTGGTCGCCACCGTGGTGGACTCGGACAGCGGCCGTGCCAGTCACCTGTCCAGCAAGTACCTTATCGGCTGCGACGGCGGATCCTCATTAGTGCGCAAACTGATGGGCGCCACGTTCCAAGGTGATCCGGTGGTGCAAAGGGTGCAGTCCACTTTTATCCGCGCGCCCGCGCTCATCACCATGATCCCGGACACACCGGCATGGGCGATGTTTTCGCTCAATCCACGTCGCTGTGGCAATGTCTACTCGATCGATGGTAGTGAGTTATGGTTGATCCATAACTATCTGACCAATCAGGAGCAGGATTTCGAGGCCGTCGACCGCGATCTCTGTATCCGCACCATCCTGGGTGTCGGCCCTGAGTTCCGGTATGAAGTGCTGTCCAGAGAGGATTGGATCGGGCGTCGACTGGTGGCTGAGAAGTTTCGCGACCGACGTGTCTTCATCTGCGGCGACGCGGCCCACATTTGGGTCCCCTACGCAGGCTATGGCATGAACGCCGGCATAGCAGACGCGGAGAATTTGGCGTGGCTGCTGGCCGCCCGCCTGAATGGGTGGGCGGACGAGGCGATTCTGCACGCTTACGAGGCTGAGCGGCTACCGATCACCGAGCAGGTATCGCGCTTCGCCATGCAACACGCGCATGCGATGAGCCAGAGCCGGCGCACGGTACCGGCAAACATTGAAGCTCTGGACGCCGCCGGCGCCGCCGTGCGCGCCATTACCGGCAGATTGGCCTATGAATTAAACGTACAACAGTATTGCTGCGCCGGACTGAATTTTGGGTATTTCTATGACGGTTCACCGATTATTGCAGCTGACAATAGTGATCCGCCGCCGTTTAGTATGGGCGATTTTACGCCGTCATCGGTACCAGGTTGTCGAACACCGCACCTTTGGCTCGAAGACGGCTCCTCGCTCTATGACGTGCATGGTCCCGGCTACGGCCTGTTGCGCTTTGATTCCGCGATCGGCGTCGATGGGCTGCTCCAGGCGGCGGCAACGCGCGGCGTGCCCATGAAGGTGATAGACATAGACCCGGCGCATCGAGGCGATGCGTATGATCGGCAACTCGCGCTGTCGCGTCCAGACCTGCACGTAGCGTGGCGCGGCGATGCCATGCCTGCCGATCCGCTCGCGCTGGTCGATCAGATCCGCGGCGTGCCCGGAACGATCCGCCGATAGTTCAGGCTCGAGGGATGGGGTAATGCGCTCACTCCGAGTAGCGCCGGTGGCGTGTGCGCGCTATCTTTGGCCGGCGTCTCGAGCTTCAACAACATTCAATCTCACTTTGGGGGCGATATGGTGAACCGCCGCGAGCTGCTCACTCTGGCCGGGAGCTTGTATGCAGCCCCCGCTCTGGCAGCGAGTGTCCGTCCGACCTCGGGAGACGGCGTTTCGGGATCGCTTGGTCAATACATCGAACTCTATCTGCGAACCATGGAGGCTCCTGGACTCACGCTCGGTCTCGCCGGAGCGGACGGTCCGATTCACACGCAAGCTTTTGGCTTCGTCGATGTTGCCGCCCGTGTTCGGGTGACCACCGCGCACCTATTCGAGATCGGCTCGATCAGCAAGTCGTTTGTTGCCGTGATCATGCTGCAACTTCGCGAGGAGGGCCGACTGGGCTTCGATCAGTACATCACGCGGTACTTACCCTGGTTGCCCATCGAAACGGATTACGGTCCAATCCAGATCGAGCACCTGCTCACGCATTCGTCGGGTTTGGCCGAGAGCATCCCGTTGTTCTCGGGGCAAACTGGAATACGCTATCGCCAAAGCTTTGCCCCCGGTACGCGCTTCCACTACTGCAATTTCGGTTACGCCGTGCTCGGACTGCTGATCGAGAAGCTGGATGGCAGACCTCTGCAACTCGCCCTTCGGAAGCGCATCCTCGAGCCGCTCGGCATGACGGACACCGCACCGACGATCGCGAGTCCGGTACGCGCGCGCATCGCGCAGAGCTACGTACCCCTCCAGGACGACCGCCCTTATCGGCGAGGCGCTCCGCTCGCCGTGGCGAGCAACGTCACTTTCGAGGACGGCTCGGGCTGCATCGCTTCCACGCCGCTCGACATGGCGCGTTACATGTCGATGTTCATCAACCGCGGCGCAGGGCCCACGCGGCGCATCCTGCAGGAAGCCAGTTTCAAGTCGCTCGCCAGCGCTCATATGCCTCCCGGTGCCTTCGGGCCGAACGCCGGTTACGGTTACGGGCTGGCCGTCGAGCAGCTCGATGGTCACACCATACTGTGGCATACGGGCGGCATGGTATCGTTCGCATCGGCGATCCATATCGATCTCGATGCCGGATTTGGTGCGTTCGCTTCGATTAACGCCATGCAGGGCTACCGACCCAACGCCGTGGCGCGCCACGCGTTAGGGCTGCTGCGCGCTCGCAAGGAAGACAAGCCGAGGCCCGAGGCCCCGAGCGCGGACCAAAATGCCCTCAGCGATCCCACCGATTACGAGGGCACCTATGTAAACGAAGCCGGGGAACGCATAGAGGTGGCCGGCGGGAATGGCGTGTTGCTGCTGAGCATTGGGTCCAAGCGCATGACGCTGCGGCTGCAGGAGGATGAGCAGTTCATGGCGGACGAGCAGGACTACGAGCTTTTCCCCTGGGTGTTCGGCCGCGCTCCCGCGCGAGCTACGGCGGGCGCCACGGAAGGAGAGAAGCGGCCGGTGATCGAGCTGTCGTGGGGCCCACGCTGGTATGGCCGCACCGGGCACGAGCCTTCGGCGGCGGGACAACCGGGCCAAGTTCCTCAGGGGCTGGTCGGGCTCTACTACAGCGAGAATCCCTGGATCGGAAGCCTGCGGGTCGTCGAGCGTCGTGGCTCTTTGTGGCTCAATGGCGCGACCCCGCTCGAGCCCCTGGGGGACTATCTGTTCCGCTTTGCGGATGAGCCGGCAAGCCCCGAGACGGCGGAGTTCCTCGAATTCGTCGACGGTGAGGCGCAGCTGCTACGCGTCGTCGAAGGTGAGCTGCGCAGGGTCCCTGACTTGAGTTGGCGCCCTGTGGCGGACTGAGTAAGCCCGCTGATCTTGAGACACCTCAGGATCTCGGCTGACGATTCTCTGAGAGTCTCGCCACGGCTCGACCAGCGGCTCGGGTCAAGCGGAGGATGACGTGGACGCATCCGGTTATCTCTACACAATCGCGACCGTCGGCATGACCTTCGCGGGTCTGTCTGTCCTGACGATGATCTTTCGGCAGATGCTCGGGGGTCGAATGACCAAGTTCGACAACTTTGTGACGCGCACCTGGGTGCAACTGGGATTCATGACGACGTTCGGCTCGATCCTGCCGCCGCTGTTGGTGTTGTTTGGAGCCCCGGCGCCGATCGCCTGCCGTATTTCGAGCGGCATTGTTGCGGTCATTCTCGGGAGCTGGGCACTGACATTTCCGCGCCGTCGGCACGCGGTAAATCCGACGCGTTTGCCGCTACAGGTGGTGTTGTTCCTGTTGGCGATGGATCTGGCGGCGCTGGCATTGGCGGCCAACGCCACTGTCATTCCTAGCGGGATATTGGCGGCCCTTTATGCCGCAGCGATGACTGCAATACTGCTCAGTGCCGGGCTGCTGTTTCTGTTCACGATCGTGCATTGGTATGAGGCAACAATCGCTCACGAGCAGCCGAAACCGTAAGGACTGGTAGCAACGAGAGTTCCGGATGACCAAGCTGCTTTGGATCCTGGGGACTGCTCTGGTGGCACTCGTGATCACGCGGGTAGTGCTGCAGTTGCGCGCCGGCGGCAAATCACCGCTGTACGCGCTGGCGCGCGAGTATCTTGCGGAACAGCTGGTGGCGCAGGGAATCGCACACCAGGTGCCCGCGCGGTGCATCGCCGAAATCGCTGAGCGCTACGCAGGCGCGGTGGCGTCGCGTCCGCTCGGACGAATCGCCGCGGCGTCAGAGTTGATGAAGCGTATCGACGCGGCCGTTATGCTCATCGCAGCGTGGGTGCGAGAGGGGCGAGAAGTTCCGCGGAGTATCGGCGAAATGCCCCTGCCCGAGCTTGCAGCGCCGGACGTGCTACAGGACCTGAATGCCCTGGACTCGGAGAACTGAGTAGCTAGCGCGCTCGGCCGCCTGAAGCATCACCGGGATGGGTCCTAAAAAGGCCTGGCGCCACTGAAGTTCGGTGACGGTAGTGGCAAGCCGACCAGCTCCCGCAGCTGTCCTTCCCGTTTACCATACACCTGCATCACGCAGAACTTGTTTTCCGCGCATCGATCGCGAACATTCAGAAATTCCCGCTCTCCTGTTATCAGCGCATCTAAGGTGGCTCTATCACCGGCGATGGCAGCAGCCGTCAGGTTATCCGCGTAGTAGACCGCGTAATCTGCATCGATCTTTGCTAAATCTGAATCCCTGCAGATTACCTTTTGAGTCGGCACGGTAGCCCTGGTGCAATCGAAACTAGGCGAGACGTGCACGGTCTTCGGCCAAAGCCAAACGCCAGCGCACACGACCACGACAAATGCGATTCGGATGGCAATGTCGATGCGTCTTAAGGGATACTGCTGCACTGCGAGCTCGAGCTTACGGTGGAGCCGGATCGTTTGTGGTCAAAGAGGCCATCGGCTTCGTCTGAGATCGGGATTAATGACCAGCCCTGATAAGGTTGCTATTATATAAGATATGCGCAGGCCACGCGAGTATCTCGGGCAGCTCGAGCTGATGGTGCTGCTGGCCGTCGTCAGTACCGAGGGCGATGGCTATGGCGTCCAGATCTCCAAATGCATCGAGGCAGCGAGTGGACGCGAGGTGTCTCTCGCCAGCGTCTACGTCGCGCTGGAGCGGCTCGAGCACAAGGGCCTAGTTTCCTCCCGGCTGGGCGAGCCAACCCCACAGCGCGGCGGGCGCGCGCGTACCTATTTCAAGCCTACCGCATCGGGCTTGAAAGAAGCGCGCGCCGCCTGCAGTACCCTCAACCGACTGTCGGGTGGGGTGGTAGCGTTGAAGGGCAAGTTCGCATGAGCAGGGAGAAACCAGACCGGTTAGCGACCTGGATAATCACACGGTGCACGTCCGACTATAGCCGCGATTCGTTCCTCGGCGATCTCATGGAGCAATACCAAGAGCGTGGCGGTTGGTGGTATTGGCGCCAGGCACTGGGCGCGGTGCGTGCACACACTGGCCGCCTGATCGTGGACGCTGCGGACACTGAGGTGTCGGCAACCGAATACATCGCCGACCTCATTTTGTGGGTCGCGCTCGGCATGTGCGCCCTGATTCAGCTGCCTATATATGCGTATTTATTAATCAGTTGGACGTCACTGAACCCGTCTGATCCGAGCGTAGTCGTCGCCAGCACCATGATCGGTGGTGCCGTGATTGCTGCCGCAGCGATTGCCCGTAGAATTCGAATGAGAGCGGTGCTGGCCACCTGAGTGGTGTGGCGCTCGTCGTCGTGCCGGGCCCAGCCACCGGGTTCGCTGGAATTGCCAGCTCTTTTGGTGCTAGCCGAGCGCTGCCTGCAGTTTCTGGAGCTCAGCATGCGCGTCCAGTGCGATGCGCTTGAACGCGGGCGCCGCCAGCCCCAGGGTTACCGCCGCCGGAAGTTGCGCCAGAGCGGCATCGTCGGGCGCGCGAGCAGCCATTTTGGCCGCGACCTGCGTCGCGACGATCAGCAGGTCGAGAAGGTCGGGCGGCCCCTCATGACTGCGGTCGGATTCGAGCTGACCCGCGATCGCGCTGGCGATCTCTTCCGGCAGTCTCCAGTTTTGCGCCAGGGCCTTACCGATGTTTGGATGCCAGCTTTCCACGACGGCGGGGTCCAATGCCGGTGCCGATTCAGGATTCTTCGGCGCGCGCGCGATGATGTAGAGCTTGCCGATGTTGTGCAGCAAGCCGGCGAGCATGGCCTCATCGGTGCGTACGCAGCGCGTCTCCTTGGCGAGCGAGTGCGCGAGCGAGGCCACCCGAATGCCCTCGCGCCAGCAGGCCTCGAGCTGGGGTCGAATATGCGCGAGCTCGGGGGCGCGCTGCAGCTGCGCGCTGGCATAGGCGAGCGCAGCGGCGCGGATATTGTCGTGACCGATGCGTGTGACCGCGACCTTCAGGTCGGTGACCGGGGTGTCGCCCCGGTGCAGCAGCGCCGAGTTCGACATGGTTAACAGCCGTCCGGCCAAGCCGGCGTCAGCGCCGATGACACGTGCGATCCGCTCGCTGGTCACTGCCGGGTCGCTGAGCACTTGCTGCACCCGCGCGGCCGCGTCCGGGAAGGACGGCAGCTCGACACGGCCGGACGAAAGCTCCTTGGCCAGATCACTGATGAACTTGAAAGTCGGCTCTTGAGCAGGTTCGGTCAAAAAGGCACGCGATCTAATGCCTGCCACGTCACATCCCTCAGAAAAACAGCACCGCAAGGGTATCGGCAGTCGCCCGGTTTAATTGAGTCGAGTGCGGCGGGCCGAGCGCACAGGTCGGCAGACCGGCCCGGCCCGCCGCTGCGCTCGCCGGACTGATTACGTCCGTCGGTGGGTCTGCTACCCGCCTAGGGGTGAGTATCAAACAAAACCGCTGCGGAGTGGGCGGGCAAGGTCACCGAGCTTACCGCCGAGTAAGTGAGAATTCCGGCTTTTGCTCCTGCTGTCGTCACCAGAAGCGTCCCGTCCGGAGAAGTGTTGGCCAGATAGTATCTGCCTCGTAGCTCCTCTGTGATGGAGGTCGTTGCCGGATTCACCAGCACGAAGCCGTTGGAATAATTGCGGCGGTAGACGCCGTGCGAGTCCTGAAGGCTGGCAATGGAACAAGCGGGGAATGCAGTCGCGCCTGAACCCGCTGAGGAACAGGCGGCACTCTGTATCGGCGATCCGATGGGAATGTCATATTCCGGATACCACTCCGCACTCATGGAGTTGCCGAAATTGAGGTAGCTTCGATTCCCCTTGATCAACAGATAGGCTCCGAGCGTGAACATTCTTGCTTGGGCTGTCGACACATAAGTCTGCGCGATGATCACTTTATTTTGTCGAACAGCGCCGAGCACTCGGTTCATTTCCAGTTCCCAATCCCCCAGGGGATAGGGTCCCGTGTTGCCGCTCATATTGAAGTCCTCGATCATCATTCCATCGGCAGGATTATCGAGCCAGGGAAGATCACGGGTGGTGATCCACGAGCCTACGTTAGGAATGAGATAAGTGTTTGGGAGCCGCCCCTTCAGGTAGATGAGCCAGTTTTGCATCATCGTGGCCCAGGTTCGATCGAACACGGCCTTGCCGTTGACTCGAAGCCTGGGGCTAAAGGAGGTCTGGTATCCAAAGAGCTCGGGAATGCTGAAGCTATCCATGAACACGCCGTCGTCTTCATTGTCGATCAGCTGCTGACCGACCGTACTCGACCACCAGTTCTGATAGCCTGGATTACTGATATCCATGAGATAGGCAAATTCAGCAAAAACATAAGGACCCGAGCCGTTGGTGAAGTACCAGGCGGGTCCGACCGCGGAAGCTCCGGGCCATTCTGGAACCCAACTATTGCCGTCAATTATCCTGGTGGTGGGTGCGTTTCTTCCGTACCCCAGGAACTCGCCCAACCGATAGTGGAGAACGATGAAATTCCGGTTATAGGTTCGTATCAATTGAGCGTCGCCCCGAAGGATTTTCTGGCAGCCGGCGTAATGACCGGCTGCAAACCTGACTTGAGCGCCACTCATGGTGCTGAGATTGAGCTGGTCGTGAAAAACATGAATTCCCGCGGTGGTGTCGGGGAATGCTCTGACGCTGCTACCGCCGGGAGTCGGAAATGGCGTTGCCGCCGCACAGCTCGCGCCTAACGCCACCGCGACACTCGCGCCGAGCGCCGCCCACCGCCGCCTCGGTTCATCGTCCATTGGCGTCACGGCCGGTGCAGCGTCTCATCCAACGCTTCGAGCAGCAGCTTCGCGTGCTCTAGGCCAAACGTGAGCGGCGGGCGGATTTTGAGCACATCGCCGCTCCGGCCGGTAGTGCCGACCAGAACCCCGCGTTGGCGCAGGCCATTCGCCAGTCGGGTAGCCTCCGCGGAGCCGCTGAGGCCGCTCACCGGGTTGGTACCCACATCGACTCCGATGAACAGTCCGGCGCCACGAATCTCGCCAATCGCACCGCTTCGCTCGGCGAGAGCATGCAGGCCGCGTCTAAGATACTCACCGGAACGGCTCGCATTCTCGAGCAGCCCCTCCGTGCGGATCACCTCGAGCACCGCCAGTGCCGTGGCGCAGGACACGCTGTTTCCGCCGAAGGTATTGAAATAATGCCTGTGCTTGGCGAACTCAGCGACCGTGCTCGGGCGCGCCGCGACCGCGGCGATCGGGTGCCCATTGCCCATCGGCTTGCCCATCGTCACGAGATCGGGTACGACGCCGTGCCGCTGGAATCCCCACATCGCTTCGCCTACGCGGCCGAAACCCGCTTGTACTTCATCGGCGATGAACAGGCCGCCGGCCGCGTGCACGTGATGTACGGCAGACGCGAGCAGTCCGACCGGATGCGTGCGCACGCCGTCACTGGAAAAAACCGTATCGACGAGCAGGGCAGCAAGTCGCACGCCGCTGTGCCGCATGCGCTCGATGCAGCCGCGCACCTGTTCGCCGAAGGCGGCCACGTCGCTGATACTGCGCGGCGCTGGCACGGTGTACACACCGGCTCCGAGCGGACCGCCCCCTTCCGGCGACATTCCAGCGGTCACGTGGGTGGTGCCGTGATAGGCGAAATCGGTGATGATGAACCCACTGCCGCCGGTAACTACCTGGCTGATGCGCACGGCCAGGTCGTTGGCCTCGCTGCCGGTACAGGTGAAGATGACACGGCCCACCTCTTGCGGCATGGTTGCCAGCAGCTGTTCGGCGAGTTGCAGTGGCTGCTCGGCCAGATAGCGTGTGTGGGTGTTGAGCGTACCAGCCTGACGCGCCATTGCTTCGACGACCAGCGGGTGGCAGTGGCCGACAACGGGAACATTGTTATAGGCGTCGAGGTAAGCGCGACCGCGCTCGTCATACATCCACACGCCCTCTGCGCGCACGATCTGCAGCGGCTCCGCGTAGAAAAGCTGATAGGTGGGGGCGAGCAGGTGCTGGCGGCGCCCTAGTATCTCCGACTCGTTTTCGGCTGCATTGGTCACAGGTCGAATTTCTCATCACAAAATCGCCGGGCGATCGCGAGCCGCGCTCGGATGAAATCCGGCCGCAGCGGCGCATAGTGCCCGCTCGAGGGGTTGTGGTATAGGTGCCATTCGTGTACCACCAGGTTCGCGGCGAGTCGTGCCGCTACCAGCGTGCCCAGCATGGCGAGCTCCTCGGCCTGCAACGGGACGCATTCATGATAAGCGCTGGCGACGTCGAGGAGCGAAGCGCGCGCGAGCTCGGTATCTTCGCCGCAGTCGGCAGGAATCTGATCCGCAGCGGTGACTGCCACGTCGGCGATGAGCGCGGTGTGAGTGAGGTCGCCGAAATCGATGATGCCAACCACATTTGCCTCGTCGTCAGGGTCGACCAGGACGTTGAATGGGTTGATGTCGTTATGCACGAACTGGTGCCGCAGGCCCGGCAACTGCGCCTCGATCCGGGGTATGAGGTGATCGAGCAAGTCGGCGGCCGCCTGGCGATGTGGAAAATCGGGTAGCTCATCAAGCAGCCGTCGTACTCGCGCTGCGTTACGGACGTCCCAGATGAGAGCCTGATGCACCACGGGGTACTGGAATCCACGCAACGCCCGGGTCATGCGGCCGGCGGTAGCGCCGCAGGAACGCCGCTGCCGCGCCGAGCGCGTCGCCGCGCCCAGCAGCTTGCCCGGCAAGTAGGTCAGTACGCGTGCCGTGCGATTGTGGCCAGACTCATCTACGAAGTACACCTGAGTGGCACCGGATCGCTCTCGCACCACGCGCGGACAGGGGAACGTTGGATCGGTCTGCTCGATATGCAGTAGCGCGGCCGTGGGCAGCTCCGTTACCGCCCGTTCCTCGGCCACGTGCGCGATCTTGAACACGTATTCGGCGCCACCTGCAACGCTCAGCCTGTAGTTCTCGTCCCGCTCGCCCGTCATCCGCGTAGCACGCACGTCGAGGAGGTAGCGATCGCGCGCCAGGGCGACGACCAACTCGGTCGCCACGGGTCGCGAGCGCGTCACCATCGTCGCCATGAAAGAGCGCAGATCACTCGCCATCTTCATGCCTTGCCGCTCAGCCACGATCTTGATCGTTCCACGGATCATCTCTCGAGAGGCGGCGCTTTCGCTAGCATTAGGCCGCTCGTAGATTAAAATGTCGCCGGTCAAAACCCGTCCTCCAGGAAGGGGCGTCGCGGGTCTTGTCAGGGGGCACATGAACGCTAAATTAAAGACCATTGCTCTCGCGGGGCTGGTGGGTGTTTGGGGGGCTGCGGGGGCAATGGCGCAGACGCCTGAGGCGGGCGGGGCGAAGCCCAGCGCCTATCGCGCGCCGCGCCTTGGCAAGCATCCCGACCTGAGCGGCGTCTGGCAGGTGATGAACACCGCCGAATTCAACATTGAGGCTCACGCGTCGAGCGCCGCCCTGCAGATGCGTCCGGGCCGGGTGGTAGCGGTGCCGGCCAAGGAAGTGCTCGCCCTGGGCGCCGTGGGTTCCGTACCTGCTGGCCTTAGCGTCGTCGAGGGGGGCACGATTCCTTATAGGCCCGAAGCGCTGAAGCAGCGCGACGAGAATAAGGCCGACTGGATCCACCGTGACCCGGAGATCAAGTGCTATCTGCCCGGCGTGCCACGGGCCAACTACATGTCGCTGCCCTTCCAGATCTTACAGTCCGACGACTCGATAATGATCGCCTACGAATACGACAATGCCGTGCGCAACGTGGTATTCAAGGATCCCGGGCCCGCACCGTTCGATAGTTGGATGGGCCAGTCGGTTGCCCATTGGGAAGGCGACACGTTAGTGGTGGTCGTCACCGGGATGAACGATTCGACCTGGTTCGACCGCGCCGGCAACTTCCACAGCGCCGACATGAAGGTCGTCGAGCGCTGGACGCCCACCGGTCCGGGCGTGATGCGCTATGAGGCGGAGATCACCGATCCGAACACGTTCACGCGCCCATGGAAGATCGGCGTGAACCTCTACAAGCACGTCGGCGAGGATGCGCGCCTGCTGCAGTTCAATTGCGTCGAATTCGTCGAAGAATTGATGTATGGCTCGCTGCGCAAACACCCGCTGGACTGACTTGCCTCAAGCCCGCCCAATGCTGCAATGCCCACGCTGGAGACGCTCATGAATAACGGTCGTTTCATTGTTCACGCTGCGATTTCGATCGGCCTCCTCGTCGCCGCGATGCTGGGTGTCGCGTATCCAGTCGCTGCCCACCATGCCTTCGCCGCCGAATTTGACGGCAAGGCACCGGTACTGCTGCGCGGCAAGGTCAACAAAGTCGAGTGGATCAACCCCCATGCCTGGGTGCACCTGGTCGTGCTTGGACCCGACGGCAAGGGTCAGGAATGGATGGTGGAGGCCGGCACGCCCAACACGCTCGCGCGCGCCGGCATCGACCGCAACTCGCTGCGGCCCGGTATGGAGATCGTGGTCCGCGGCTACCAGTCGCTGGACAGGTCATGCATTCCGGTCTGCAAGGCCAACGGCCGCGATATCACCTTCCCCGACGGTCGCAAGGCGTTCATGGGCTCATCGGGCACCGGCGCGCCGAAGGATGGTGCGGACCCGAACGAGCGGCAATAGCGCCCGAGCGCCGCGCAAAAGCCCGAAAGGGGAGTCCTGCGACCGAGCCCCTTCAGGGAGACGATGGAACAACTCCTGACTTGGCTTCAGCACGGCCTAGGCAAAGGCGCGGGCGACACTGCCCAGTCCTGGAGCGAGACTCTGTTGGGGTCGCTGCATTTCTGGTCACTACTGGAAGGTACGCACCTCCTCACACTGATGCTGTTCGTCGGTACCATTCTGGTGGTTGACCTGAGGTTGCTGGGGGTCATCTTCCGGCGGACCAGGGTTTCCCTGGTCAGCGAGGCCATCCTGCCTCTGACGATGTTCGGCTTCGCCTTCATGGTGATCACGGGCTTGACACTGGTGTTCGCTAAGCCATTGTTTTATTACCACAATATCTGGTTTCGTCTGAAGATGCTGCTGCTCGTCCTGGCACTGGTCAACGTCTGGGTATTCCACAGCCACATACAGAAAAGCCAGGGGGCGTGGGACGCCGAGCCGGTCCCGCCGGGCAAGGTTCGCGCGGCCGCGGCGCTGTCTCTCCTGAGCTGGATCGCCGTGATTGCCTGCGGCCGCTTCATCGCCTATGACTGGTTTGCCTGTGGCAAGCCACAGTCGACTTTTATTAATGCAGTCGAAGCCTGCAAAGCCTCCGAGGAGGGCGCATATAGCCTGCAGGGTAAGCGACTGAACTAGAACAAAACCATGACTATCAACCTCGAGCAAATATTCCCGGCCGCCCGGCCGTGGGTTGAGAATCTCGTAAACGTGTGGCCGACACCCTACGTGAAACCGAGATTCGCCTTTTGGGAAGTGGGCCACGTACTGTCGCTGATCATGCTGGCCGGTGCGACGATCGTGATGAACTTGCGCCTGATCGGCGTGGGTCTGACTCAGGAGCGCCCCTCCGAGATCCTCAGGAACCTGCGCGGCATACAGACCGCAGGTCTGGTCGGGATAGTCCTCACCG
Source organism: Gammaproteobacteria bacterium (assembly GCA_030040715.1). Taxonomy (GTDB): domain Bacteria; phylum Pseudomonadota; class Gammaproteobacteria; order Steroidobacterales; family Steroidobacteraceae; genus FEN-1191. The sequence goes on from JASHTF010000146.1 coordinate 22,852, forward strand.
GTCTGCTGATCGGCATGGCCAACGCCGAGCGTCTCTACGACAGCACGGCCTTCATCGTGAAGATGCTGGCGTTGTTCGGCGGCGTTATCCTCACCTACGGCGCCAGTCGGCCGGCCGCCGCGGCCGAGGGCAGGATCAGCACGGCCGCCAAGGCATGGTTTGCCCTTGGCATGGCGTTCTGGCTCGCTGCGCTGGTGGTATTCACGACCAACGGACTCGCGCCCGGCCTCCTGCATGTGATCACTGCGGCAGCGTTGTTAGTGTTGTTCGTGACCCGCGGCCGAAGCCGGATCGTCTATGCCGGCGTGCTGGCGATCCTGCTCCTGGCGCAGGAGCTTGCCATCCACCTGATCTACCCCGGCGACCTGACCCGCCTCGATCCGATCAACTTCGGGTTCGGCATCATTTTCGCGGCTTGGATCGTCGGCACGGCGCTGCTGCAGCTCTCGCGTGCAGACCGGGTCGACGAGGGCGGGCCGCTCACCAAGATCGTTGGTTACGCCACCATACTCGTTTGGGTGACCGGCGCCGCCGGAGGCCGCTGGATCGCCTTCGCCTAGGATCCAACCGAGCAAGCGGAGTCACGCCGATGTCGAGAACACTCAGTCTTTCAGCGGTGAGCGTTGTTACCCTGCTTGGCGTGATGGCATGCCAGAAACAGCAGGCGGCTATGCAAGGCACGCCGCCGACGGCGTCGGCAACACCGGCTTATTCGTCGGCACCGGCTTCGAGCACAGCGCCATTCAAATTGACCGCGAGCATCGCGGAACTCATGGACTCGGTGATCGACCCGTCGGCCGATGCGCTGTGGGACTCGGTGAGTACGACGGTCGATGCGAGCGGCACGACCCAACACCAGCCTCATACGGATGCGGAATGGCATGAGGCGCGACGTCATGCGATAGCACTGATCGAAGGAACCAACCTGCTGGTGATGGATGGCCGCAAGCTGGTCGCTCCCGGTACTGCCGTGCTCGATCAGCAAGTTCAGGGTGTGCTAAGCCCTGAAGAAGGGCAGAAGAAATTCGATGAGCAGCATGCCGCATTCGTTCAGTTTGCCTACGCGCTCCACGACGTGGGTGAGCAGATGCTGAAGGCAATCGATGCCAGGAGTCCTGAAGACATGATGGCAGCCGGCGCGACCATGGACGAGGTGTGCGAATCATGTCATCTGACATTCTGGTACCCGAATCAGGTGATCCCGGAGTTGCCGGCGAGTCTCGACGCAAACAAACCGTGGCCTCAAAAAGAACGCGGTGTGAATCACCGCAGCGATTCATCGCCGTCGCAGTGACGATCGCCGCGTTCGATTATTTGTCGCCGCTGGCTGGCTTCACCTTCGCCTCGGCTTCCCGGTGGCGAGCGCCAGACAGAATGTTTGCCAGAGCGTAGTTGCCTTCATGACAGGCGTATTCATAGATACCCGGCGACGCCGTGAACTCGTACTCGCCCCCCCACGGCTTCGCCCAGGTCTTCGCGTCCTCGATCATGAAAGCATAGTGCAGCCTGGTCGGCGAGACGCGTGTGAAGCGCTCGGTGATTTTCATTTGATCTGAGCCACCGAAGTGGGCCTGGCGCGGGTCGAGGCCGATGGTCTCAACGACCAGCGTGTTGCCCTCATACCAGCCGATGGCGTCGCCGCCCCACTCTTTGACGCCATCGGTCCGATGCTTGGAGTTCAGGCGCACGATACGGGCGTTATGGATCTGCTCCGACTCTATGGCGACAAAGTCCCGACTTTGCTGAATCATGACGTTGTTGTTGTACAGGCCTGGGAGCACCGGTGGCGCCATGCCCATGGCGACGCAGCGTTCGCTGAGGCCACGCGTCTCGGGATTATCATTCTTGCCCGGAGGGTCGGGGCGCTCCTGCCCCGGCATGGGCGTTTCGTCCTCAGGGTTGATCTCGCGCGAGAGGATGCGTCCGTCAAGGGCGGGCGGGATTTTGCCATTCGCAGTCGTGGTGATCAGGGAGGTGTGCGGCTCCCCGTGTACCCGCATCACCATCGAGCCGGGATCGGTGAAGAATGCGTTGTAGTTGCAGGATTTGCGGCCGCCGCTGCAGTCGGCCGGCAGGTCTTTGACCGTGGCCTTCGGGTCGGTCGGCTTGAGACCCAGTTGCTCGCGTGCCTTGATGCGCCCCTCGATCGCGGCGACTTCCTGCTCTGTGAGCACCAGACGATTGCCATATTGGGTTGGCCGCTCGAAGGGAGTGGGAGTGCTGTTGCCCCAGATCCCGGTAAGGTCGGGGCGGCCCAGGCTATCCTTGGGAGGCTCATAGCCGTTGTAGGGCACCGGGCCCGCGAGCGCCCGGCCTCCAACGCACGCCACGAGCGCGCTGGCAAGCAGCGCCGACTTCACGCATCCGGGCATCACCATGTCATACCTCCCCGGCAATGACGTTGCTGCTACTCCACGCTGCCGTTCAATTATATCGCTTTTGACCAACGGTTGATCTTCGGCGTGGACCTGCTGCCGGTGACCCCTGCTATTGCACTCTCGCCACGTTGAGTGGACGCGCTTCGACAGCGGGCAGATGGACACCAAGTATCCGGGCTAAGGTGGGGGCGACTTGCCTCATATCGATCGTTCCGAGATCTCGTCCTGCAGCAATCGACTGCCCGGCGATAAGAAAGGCAGCACGCATCTGCGGGTGATCCGGTAGATAGCCGTGCGTACCACCGCCCGACTTCGGGGTGACCAGCGCTCCGGCGGTGGCGTCCCCGAGGACGTAGCCCGGCGTCAGGTCGATCACAAAGGCGGCGTTGGGCCAGCCATTGAGTCTCCGCAGCTCTGGCCCGGTGATAATTCGCATGCTGCCCGGGGGTGCATCCCTCGCAAGTTGCGCTAGCGCGGCGGCAACGTGAGACCGCAGTTGCGCATCGTGCGGATTCCGCAGCATCACCGCCGCAGAACCATCCCCGGGCCAGACGGCTACGCTCCAGGACGACGATTGCGGATCAATCAAGTGCCGCGCCGTGAACGGGATGCGCCAATTGATCGCCTGCTCTACGGGTGCAAAGCCGTGGTCGGAGACCACGACGATCACCGTCGCGGCGCTGTTCGCGAGTGCCGCTGCACGCAGCTTTGCCACCATCGTATCGATGGCTTCCAAGGTCGCGTCGGCCGCTGCGCTGAAGGGGCCGTGTTCATGACTGCGATCGTCGAGGCCATTAAAGTGGACCGTCATGAAGTCCGGCTTGAACTCATGCAGCATCTCGGCGGCGAGTCGCGTACGAACTTCGTCCTCTTGCTTGTCGCCCTGTCTGGCATAAGGACCAAGCTTCGCTTCCAATCGGGCCAGCATGCCCGTCGGCGTCGAGATCGCTTCGATCAACTTGACGTCATCGGTGGCTCCTAAGCCATATTCGGGCACGTTGTAGCGGATCCAAGGTGCACCGACCGTCACCGGCCAGGCGACGCTTGCCGTCACCAATCCCGCTCGGTCAGCGGCCTGCCACAGAGTGACGGCTCGAATGTCCCGGCTGTACCAGTAGAGGCCGTTGTTGTTCTCGCGCATCGGATCGAAGGGGGCGTTGGCGTAGATGCCATGCTCGAGCGGGGTAACCCCCGTTACCAACGTCGTGTGACTGGGAAAGGTCACGGTAGGCGTGACACCTATGACACCCTCAGCGTAGCTACCGGAGGTCAAAAAGGAGCGCAACGTCGGAATCTTTAAGTGATGCATATCGGCCCGTGTCACGTAATCCGGCCGCATGCCGTCGATGGAGATCAGCAATACCGGCGCCGCGGCCACCGGAAAACTCGCCAGCGCGCCCAGCAGCGTCGCCGACCAGGCCAGTATCCCATGCATGGGTGACATCCCGGCCTCGAGACAAAATCGGAATTGGCCGCCGCGCGCCCGAAGCCAATCAGGGTGAGCCGGTAAAGATTCTCTTCGGCAGTAACGCGTGGACGCCGACGTTGCCGTCCACGAGCTGCGTAATATCGACGTCCACCGCGACGCTCGTGAGCATGTAGGCGTCATCGCGGCTCAGATGCTTCTCTGTCACCAGAAAGTCGATCATGTCGCGAACGGCGTGCTCGGTGGCTTCCTTCAGGTCTTTGCTAAAACCCATCGATATGTAGTACTCGGGCGTTTCCGCGCGTGGCCACAGCAGATGGCGATCCTTATGCACGATGAAGCGAAAGGTCCCGGTCAGGTAGGTCTCGAGCGCCTCGATGTCGACTTCGCCGTTGCCTTGGCCCGCATGTCCATCGCCGGCCTCGAACAGTGCACCCTGCGCCGCCACCGGTATGTACAGGGTCGTCCCCGCCACCAGCTCCTTGTTGTCCAAGTTACCGGCATGCGCGAACGGCGGTGCGCTATCGACCTTGCCGTCCGACGGAGCGACACCCATGCTGCCAAAGAAAGGCTTGAGCGGCAGCTCGATGCCGGGAGCGAACCTGCCGATCATTCTCTTGCGGTCCAGGGGAATGATCTTGCTGTGGGTATAGGGATATTCCATCGGCAGGAAGCCGTCACCGAGAAAGAAGCCGTTGCAGGCAAAATCGACGTCCATGTCCACCTTGAGAATCTGCACCTCGAGCACATCCCCGGGCTCAGCCTCTGCGATCGCGACGGGACCGGTCAAGATGTGTCCTCCACCGGTGTCTTTCGGCATTTCCTTGTAGATCGAGTCGGTGTAGGGCGGAATCTGCTCCGGCCTTACGCCCAGCTTGATCAGGTCCTCAGGCGAGCCGCAGGTCGATAGGGTCTGGATTCGCACGGTGTCGCCCGAGTGCACCGTCAGCACCGGCTTGACCGCACTGTCGTAGTAACCCCATTCAACGGATTGCGGGGTTGCCAGCAAGGTGTACTCGCCCGCATGGAGCGAGCCCGCGCCGGCGATGAGCAGGCAAAATGTTAACGACACTCGTGGCATGGGATCTCTCGCTGACGTGGTGTGGGTATGGGGTGAGTCTTAATCACTCACCATCTTATGCATTTGCGCGCAGTTGCCGCGGTGACTGTCCCGGGCTAGTCACTCTCGAGAATTCTGCGGCCGTTAAGCGGCTGAGGTGGACGCGCGTCGTGCGGGTAAAGCGCGGCGTACGCATCGATTTGCTGCTGGGCAATTTCGACCGGCTCCTTCAGCACATACCATGTAATTCCCTCGGAGCACGGCGGAGCGGTCTGCGACCCCGCGTACCGGTAATAGGCTCTGTCCTTCGGTAGCAGTGCGCCGATGTTGAGCCTCAATCCCGGCACGGGTGTTTGTCCCTCGCGCATCGGCATGTGCGCCCAGATTTGCTGAACGACGGGGCTGAACGCACCGGCCTGGAGAAATACCGCGACGCCCACGATCTCTCCCTCAGCGCCTTGGTGCATGAGGTGCAGCACCATGTCATACCGCTTGCCATTCACATACTCTTCGCTGGGACGGTGGAAGTGGAATTGCGTCAGCTGGTAGCGCTTATTCCCAACGACGAGATAGCTGCCACTTCCGGCCGGGTCGTGATAATTGACCCGTATGGTGTGCGCATTGTTGATGACATAGTTCACCGCCTCGGTTGCATACTCGAAATGCAACGCCGGAAGCTTGGACTTCTGAGGATGGCGAATGTCGATCGGTGACTGCGCCTTGCCCTGGTTGCAGATGCCGTACGCCTGATCCAGCTCGCTCCAATGCTCTGCGCCACGTGGGCCCTCGTAGTCCCAAGGCGTTTTCCAAGGCGATACATAGTGGGAATAGTCCGCGCTCTGGTCGGCGACGCCCGCGGGCGCCCAGGCCGACACGGTCAGAAGCAGCATCAACGCGCACGCCTTCATACCGGTGCACTCCTTGCGACGTTGGCGGTGCACATTCTGAGCGTCGGCTTTTGGGCTTGGCAAATCGATGCTCAGCGATCGCTCTCTCGGGACATTGGCGCGCGGGGTTATAATTGCCGCAATCATTACCGCCGGTACGGTCATTACCGCCAGCACACCTGCAGCCAACCGCAATGCGCAGCCATCACGACATGGGCGGGCTTCCCGCGGGCCGCGTCGAAGCCACGGGGCACGACTATGCGCTGTGGGAAAAGCGCGTCGACGCGCTCATGGAGCTGCTCGCCGGCGTCGGGCGGATGACCGTGGATGAACTGCGCAAGAACATCGAGGCGATCGGCCCGGACGCCTACGACCGGATGACCTATTACGAGCGCTGGATCCACTCGATCAGCCAGACGCTGATCCAGCGCGGCGTGATCACCATCGATGAGCTGGGTCGTAAGATGGCGCAGGTCGAGGCTCGCCACAAGGAGGAAGGCCGGTGAGTGCTGCGGCTACCGCCGCTGCCGTCGCCGCGCGCTTTCGCCCCGGCGATCGCGTGAAGGTGCGCTGGGCCGACGTGCCCGGTCACATCCGCACGCCCTGGTACATCCGCGGCCACACCGGCGTTATCGAGCGCCTGTGCGGTGCCTACCCCAATCCCGAGGAGCTTGCCTACACGCGCTCCGGCCTGCCGGCGCAGCCGCTCTACCGCGTGCGCTTCGCGCAGAGCCAGGTATGGCCGGACTACGTTGGCAGCCGTGCGGATACGATCGACGTCGAGATCTACCAGCACTGGTTGGACCCGGCCTGACGAGGACAGCATGCACGAGCACCCGCACGATCACGACGGTCACAGCCACGGCCACTCCGATCCGCACCCGGGCGTTCGTCCCGACGCGGACGACACGCTGAGCTACTACCAGGTGATGGAGATCGCCGTGCGCGAGCTGCTTATCGAGAAGGGCGTGCTCAGCGCTGATGCCATACGGCGCGAGGTCGAGAAGATGGACGCGCGCAGCCCCGCCCTGGGCGCCCAGGTAATCGCGCGCGCGTGGATCGATCCGGCCTTCAAGGCTAAGCTGCTCGAACGCGGCAACGACGCACTGGTGGACTTGGGTCTCGAGCGCGGTCCGTACCGGCTGGTGGTGGTGGAGAACACCGCGGACGTGCACAACGTCGTGGTGTGCACCCTGTGCTCGTGCTACCCGCGCTGGCTGCTGGGGCTACCGCCGGACTGGTACAAGAGCCGCAACTACCGCAGCCGGGTGGTGCGCGAGCCACGCGCGGTGCTGCGCGAGTTTGGGCTCGACCTGAGCGAGCGCGTCACCGTGCGCGTGCACGACTCGACCGCCAACATGCGCTATCTGGTCCTGCCGGCGCGTCCTGCGGGGACCGAGCGCTGGGGCGAGCAGCAGCTGGCAGCGGTCGTGACGCGGGACTGCATGATCGGTGTGGCGGTACCCACAGCGAGCAGCTGAGTCGAGGAAGCGGGCAGCGGGCCTGTATTTCTGCGCGCAGGCGTAACGGTGTTCTGCGCACAGAAACGACGGGTGTTCCGCTCAAAAGGCAGTAGCGATGGGTCGAGCGCCTGCCACGTACCGCTCGGCGAGCAGTTGCTCGATACGAGCCGTGAAATCCCTTTTTAGATTGGTATTGAAGGTGCCGGTAGCAGGCGCCGCAAAGCCGGCGTGCACGGCGCGCACGCGCCCATCGCGGCCGATGAAGAACGTGGTCGGGTAGGCATCGAGACCCACCGCTTGTGGCAGCTTGGCATGCAATTCGTCCGTGGTGCCCGCCAGCAGTACGGTGTACGTTAGACCGAACTGCTGCGTGAAGGCGCGCAGCCGAACGGGATTGGCCAGCTGCTCGGGTTCCTCGAACGACAGCGTCACGACCTCGAGGCCGCGCGCGCGGTATTTCTTGTAGAGCGACTCAAGAAACGGCGCTTCGTCGTGGCAGTTCGGACACCAACTGCCGGCGATGTCCACCAACAGTACCTTGCCGCGAAACCGTCGGTCGGTGCTGGACACCAGATGCCCGTTCAAGTCCGGGAAACTGAACTGAAACGGCTGCTGTGGGTCGCGCACTTTGGTGTGCAGTGCGGGGTCGGCGGCCTGCGGTAGACCCTTCGATTGCGCCTGCTGCGCCCGGTAGGCCGTCAGCGTGACATCGGCGCCGGATCGACTGCGCACGGCCAGCTGTAGAGCGCCGTCCGCGGCCGGCGAGACTTCGATGACGGCGGGTCGCGCACCATCGAAGTGGCTTAGCAGCGCCTTGCCGTTTTCCCATGTTCCGGTCAGCGCGCCGGTGTCACCATCGACGCGCAGTATTGCGGCGGTGATCTGATCGCCGGATTGGCGGACGATGAACCGCCAAGCGTTCTCGCCCGCCTTTTCGCTGTGCGCCGGCACGATCCATAGACCGGCAATGTCGGGGGCCTTTTCTGCAGTCGTTGCCTTGCGGGTAGCGGTGCGGTGTGCGTGAAAGATGTACGGCTGCACCGTCGAGCCGGGCGTCGTTGGTCGGTAGACGCCCTCGAGCGTCCCGTCCGCGGTCAGTCTCGCGTCGAGACGTTTGGCGTACGAGGCAAAATTCAATACCAGGTGGGTGCCATCGAAGCTACCATCGGTTGAGCTCACGTGCTCCCTGCCATTGAAAAACCAACCGGTCGTATTGGCCACGCCCGCGTCAATGCCGAACTTGAATGGCACCTGCAGCGCGCCGACCTGCACTGTGGCGTCCCATAGGCCGGTCACGCCGCTCGCCGTGACCGGCTTTGCCGCGTGCACCGGACCTGCGGGGGGCGCGGCGGCGCAGACGGCTGGCAGCGCGAGCACGCCGGCGACGATAAATGCGCTCAGGCGTACCGGCCGCCGGGTCTGATCGCCCCAATTCCGCATACCCATTCTCCTCTCGGCGCTGCAGTTCTGATGAGGAGTTAAGCTAGCGTCGGGATTGCTGCCGGTCTAATGGCAAATCGCTCATAATGTCAGTGAAACGTTGCTATGTGACCGTCCTGTCACCCACGCTATCCCACAACCGGGCGGGGATTTCCATGCTGCGAGCACGACCCGCCGCGCCAGCCGGCGTTCGCGCTGTGTCCAGGGACTAGTGTGCGCGAGCTGTGCCGCAGTGCTCGAGAGCCTCTGAAAGGAGTTCAACGATGAGAACCATGAGAGCCATGAGAGCCATGAGACCCTTGACGATGTTTCTCTTGGTAGCAAGCGCGATGGGAGTGTCGGGTGCCGCCCTGGCACAGGGGCTGCCGATCCCCGGCGTGGAGCCAGCCAAGGATCTGGTGGGTGCGCATGAGTATCCGGATCCCAAATTGACCTATAGGTTTGTGGTCGATCTTCCCGGCGGTCCGGATAGCCCCGACAAAATCAATCCCGGGCTCCGCAGCGTCGCTGAGTTCATCAACACGTTGGCTAAATATGGCGTCCCGGCCAAGCATCGCCTCATCGTGGTGGTATTCCATCAGAAGAGCACGCCCGCAATTTTAGTAAGCGATGAGTACAAGAGGCGTAACGACGGTGTGGACAATCCCAACATCGCGCTCATCCAGGCCATGAAGAAGGCCGGGGTGGATTTTCGTGTCTGCGGGCAGGCGGTGCTGGCCAATCACATCGATCCGAAGACCATCCTGCCGGAGATCCAACTGGACCTATGGGCCGGGATCACCATTCCAAATATGATGATGCGGGGCTATCAGCGAATAGGTGGCTGAAGCGCCCAACAGGGAACGTGCCCAAAGATCACGGCGCGATCATCGGCATCTGCGATGGGTGCGGAGCGGTCATTGCTCAACCCTCGCGGTCGCGCCTCGGTGTAAGCGCCGATACTCCCCCGGCCGCGCGTTGTCTAGTACCGACCCGGCCGCTTCAGTTCTGATCGGCCCATCGCGGGTCGGCAGCAGCCCACGCCGCGGCAGTCGGCGGCGGTCGCGCTGTCGCTGACGAGTGAGCGATCTTTTGCGCTGCCTGCCAGCTAACTTGCGGGCGCCGCCTACAGTGACGGCGATAGGGCAGTGATAGCGTCTGCACTCCGCAGCTGACCCCTGAAGAGAGTGGCGCTGTGCTGTTCACGCCTTCGCTGTCGGAATGTGACGACTGCACCGCGACCGGCGCTTCGCTGGTGGGCTGCACTCAGGAGCCGTTCTACTTTCGCTCGGGCATGCAACAACTGTTCGGTTGGATGCATCGGCCCACGCAACCGACCTCGGCTTCCGGGCTGGGCGTAGTGCTGTGCGCGCCCTTCGGATTCGAGGCTATGTGCATTCATCGCAGCGAGCGGGCATTTGCGCTCGCGATCGCGCAGAGTGGCATCCCGGTACTGCGTTTCGACTATGCGGGCACGGGGAATTCCGAGGACCTGCCGCCCGCGGCGGATCAGATTGAGACCTGGAAGCGCGATATTCACGCAGCTCACGCTGAATTGCGGCGCCGTACGGGTGTAGAACGCATCTGTCTGCTGGGAGTGCGGCTGGGGGCGCTATTGGCGAGTCTGGCGGCATCGGAGCTCGATCGCACGGGTGCACTCATAGCCGTGGCACCGATTGCAAGCGGACGACGTTACCTGCACGAGCTCGAGCTGGCCAACTGGAATCGCAATCGCGGCCCACCCGAATGGGCGCGAGCGGCGCGACCAATAGACGCCGCGGCTGCGGGAGTCATCGAGGCCGATGGCTTTTTGCTGTCGGCGACCAGTGTAGAGAAGCTGGCGCGCGTTGATCTGCTGCCTCTCGGCGCAGTCGCTGCAGACGTATTGATCCTCGACCGCAGTGAGGTACCGGCGGGACAGTCGTGGTCAGAATACCTGGCCGGTGATGGGGCCAGGGTGCGGTATATGCAGCTGCCGGATTACGCGCGGATGATGAAGCCACCGCAATTCTCCGTGGTCCCTCAAGCGATGATCGAGGTGATGCTTGCGTGGTTGCGTAGCCAGCAAAAGTCAGGACTGCAGAGCCGGGGTCGCCCGCGCAGCCCTGGGCCGGGGAGCGTGTCGCATGAAGAGCGCCTGCAACTCACAGGAGCAGGGGGCGATCCAGTGATCACTGAGCGACCGTTATGGATGGGCGAGGATCCGGCGCTATTCGGCATCGTATCCGAGCCCCGTACCGGTGAAATAAGACGCCGAGGAGTCGTGCTGCTGAATTCCGGTGGCGACCACCATATTGGGCCGCGTCGCATGCACGTGTCGTTGGCACGACGCTGGGCGCAACGCGGCTATTTCGTACTGCGCATGGATCTGGCCGGACTGGGCGACAGCGCCGCGCGAGCCTCCGGTTCGGCGTCGGGGATATTTCCGCCCCACGCCGTGGACGACGTCGCTCAGGCGGTGGATATTCTTCGTGCCGTCTATGGCGTCAGAGAAGTGACGCTTGGCGGCCTGTGCTCCGGGGCCTACCACGCGCTGCGCGCCGCGGTGCTGGGTCTGCCGGTAGATCGCATCCTGATGGTGAATCCGCTCAAGTTCCTGCCCACCGAGGCACGGCAGCTCGAGGAGCTGGAATTGGCGGAGGTATTGAGCTCGTCACACAGCTACCGCAGGGGCCTATTGACGCTGCAGTCCTGGAAGAAATTGCTGCACGGGCAAGTCGACCTTGAACGCCTCATCAGAGTCTATGTACGACGCGCCTCGCTGACGGGCTCCAGTCTGCTGCATGAGCTCGCGCGGCACCTGGGTGTTCGATTCTCGAACGACCTCGGACAGCAGCTGCAGACGCTCGCCGCTCGAGGCGTTCGCATGGCATACGTGTTCTCGCGCGGAGATAGCGGCCTTGATTTGCTCCGGATGCAGGCCGGATCGGCGCTCAAGCGCATCAGTCACTGCATGCGCCTGTACATCGTGGACGGGACCGACCACGATTTCACGATGACGCAGTCGCGTGCCGGTCTCGAGCGCATCCTCAGCGGGGAGCTGTATGCGCTCGCCGCCACCCGGGCCTCGCCCCGATCGGCGCTCTCGCGGCCCTGAGCTCGAGTCTGCATCCCCCAAGCGGCTCACCCGCCCTCGCGGCGGGGCAGAGTCCAAGGGACAATAAAATCAACCTGTTGTATAGTCTTTTTTGCTCCCATGCTTAAATCGACGGCGCCCTTTTCTGCAGCACCGACTCAATGCACGTGGCCGACTTTGATGTAGCCGTGATCGGCGCCGGCGCCGCGGGGCTGTGCGCGGCGGCGGAGCTCTCGGCCGCCGGCCTATCTGTCGCCGTCATCGAAGCGCGCGACCGCCTGGGCGGCCGCATCTACACGCACCTGGCACCGGCGTTCCCCTATCCCATCGAGCTCGGCGCCGAGTTCATCCACGGGGAGGCGCCGGTGACGCGCGAATCATTGCGCCGAGCCGGTTTGGCCGCGGTCGACACCGCGGGCAGGCGCTTGACGCGGCACACCCGCGGGCTCTCTGCAGAAGGCGACGGCTTCGAGGAGGTCGAAAGACTGATGCGGCACGCCGCCTCGCTGCAGCAGGACGAGTCGATCGCGCAGTTCCTGAGCGATCGCGGCAGCCGCTACGCCCCGGAGACGCTCGCGCGCGTGCGCATGATGGCGGAAGGCTTCGATGCAGCCGATCCGCAGCGCGCCAGTGTCAAGGCCATCGCGCAGGAGTGGGGCGGCAGCAGTCTGGAGGGATCCTCGCGGCCGTTGGGTGGATATGCGCCGCTGCTCGATCACTGGGCGCGAACTCTCGACGTCACGCGCTCGCGCTTGCTGCTCAGCACGGAGGTTCAGGCGATCGAGTGGGGCGGGGAGGTGGTACGCATCGTCGCGCGACGGGCATCGCGCACGCTCGCTCTGAGTACACAGCGCGCGATCGTCACCTTGCCGGTCAGCATCCTGCAGCTCAGGCCGACAGAGCCAGGGGCGGTGCGCTTCGACCCCGATCTGCGTGACAAGGCGCGTGCGCTCGCCGGTGTGGTGCTCGGTCCGGTCATCAAGGTGGTGCTGCAGTTTCGCCGCCCGTTCTGGGAGGAGCTGGATGATCGGCGCCTGGGAGATGCGCTCTTCTTGCACGCGGCCGACGCGCCGTTTCCGACCCTGTGGACTGCATTGCCGTTACGAATCCCGCTGCTCACTGCGTGGACCGGGGGACCGGGCGCCGAGAGATTATCCGGGGCCGGCCGCTCGCAGGTGATCGAGCATGCACTGGCATCGGTGCAGCACATCCTCGCGGTAGCCGAGGGCCGGATGCTCGAGGAGCTGAGCACCGCCCACGTATACGACTGGCGATCGGACCCGTTCTCGCGCGGAGCCTACTGTTATCTGGCCGTGGGTGGTCAGGAGGCGCCGGCGCTGCTCGCGAAGCCATTACGGGATCGGCTGTACTTCGCCGGCGAGGGCGCGGCCAGCGGACAGATCGGCACCGTCGAGGCGGCGGTGGCCAGCGGGCGCGACGCGGCGCGCGGCATTATCCGCGCCGCGCAGGCGCACGCGGGACGGTAGCTTTGCACGCATGAGTGCCGAGCGCTGATGTCAGGGATAACGGGATGCGCCGTGCGCAGCACGACTGCAGCTCCGGCCGACCGTCTCGGCCGCGAGTCGCTGCGGCGCGCGCGACCGCTGCTGGGGACGATCGTCTCGATCCGGATCCGCGGCATGGAGCCCGGGCAGGCACAGGCAGCCGCGGAGGTCGGGTTTGCCGCGGTCGCCGACGTGCACCGCCTCATGAGCTTTCACGAGCAGCACAGCGACGTCGGCCGCCTGAATCGAGAGGCTCTCGCCGCCCCAATCGCGGTCGATGCGCGCACGCTGCTGGTGTTGCGACGGGCGCTGCAGTTTGCGGCGCTCTCGAGCGGGGCGTTCGACGTGACGGTGGCGCGCGAGCTGGTCGAGCTCGGCCTACTGCCTCGACCGCGCGGCGGCTGCGCCGCGGACCTTCCGGATGCGGGTGCCTCCTGGCGCGATATCGAGCTGCTGGACGATGGGCGCGTGCGCTTTCATCGACCGCTGTGGATCGATCTGGGAGGCATCGCCAAGGGCTATGCGGTCGATCAGGCGCTGGCGCGCATGGCGCTCGCCCCCGAGGTGCAGCTGTGCATCAACGCCGGCGGGGATCTACGCGTGTGTGGTCCCTCGACTGAGACCGTGTACCTGAATGCTCCCGTGGCGCAGGACGCCGTGCCGATCGTCGTGCTCGAGAACGGCAGTCTGGCGAGCAGCACCGGCCTGCGACGCGGCCAGATGCGGGGCGAGCCGCGGATCGGATGCCACATCCACGGGGTGCGCCGCGCGCCCATGGGGCTGCGCAGCTTCGTCTCCGTGCTCGCCCCCGAGTGTCTGGTCGCCGATGCGCTCACCAAGATCGTGCTGGCCTTGGGCGTGAGCTCCGGCCGCCTGTTGCGAGAGCTGGGTGCGGGCGCGTACCTGTATGACGCAGCTCACGGCTGGCGCACCTTGGGTATCGGAGCGTGATCGAGGCGCCACGTCATGCACGCGGCCGCGTTGGTCACATGTCCCGCGGGCGGCGTCTGCGGCTTTATGCGGTCAGCATCGCCAGCTGGTGCACAGGTGTCGTGTGGTTGCTGTTTCATTACTTCGTGAAGACGGTAGATCGATTCGGGTTTGAGGCGCCGCACCCGGCGGAGAAATGGTCTCTGATCGGCCACGCGCTGGTGTCCTTTTATGCGCTGTGGTGGTTTGGACTGCTGTGGCCGAATCACATCAAGAGCAGCTGGAGGCTGCACATCCGCCGCGGCACCGGCGGATTGCTGTTCGGATGCATGGCATGGCTCAGCGTCAGCGGTTGCGCGCTGTACTACATCGGCAGCGATCTCTGGCGTTCATGGACGTCCATCCTGCACTGGGCGGTCGGCGTCGGCGCACTGTTTGCGTTCGTACTCCATCTCGTGACGCGCACCGCGCGCGCTCCGGGCAGTGCTTGAATCCCTGCAGGAGGTGTAGATGAGGGCTCATATGGCCTGGGTAAATTCTGCGGCCGCGGCACTGGTGCTGGTGAGTGCACCGTGGGCGCTGCCGCGCGCATTTGCGAGCTGCGACGCCAGCCAACCGAGCCGCACGCCGACCTCGCGCTACCAGATCCATGCCGGAGAGGTATACGACAGGAAGACCGACCTGACCTGGCAGCGCTGCAGCGTGGGGCAGCGCTGGAAAGAGGCAACCGGCTGTGTCGGTGTCATCAGGCAGATGAGCTGGGATGAAGCCAAGGCGCAGGCGAGCAATGGCTGGCGCCTTCCGACCCGGGATGAGCTCACCACGCTGATCGCACCGACCTGCAGCAAGCCCGCGATCAACGAGGAGGCGTTTCCCGACATGGAGCTCGATAAGCTGTGGTATTGGACCAGCAGCCCGAACGGCTCATTCCTCGTGTGGCTGGTGAACTTCGCCGACGGCAATTCGAACAGCTACGACAGCACCGATACCGGCTCGGTACGGCTGGTGCGCGGCGGCGAATGACGACTGCATGCAGCGGGTAACTCGGATCACTTCATCGACGGTCAGCGCAGCGCCGATGAGAACGGAAGTCTCGTGCCTCTGCCTGGTGGCGCTGACGAGCGTCTGCCTGATGGGGCAGGGTGCCTCGGCGTCCTGTGACCCGACCCAGCCCTCGCAGACGCCGAACTCGCGCTACCGCATTCAGGGCGGCGAGGTGTACGACAGCAAGACCCATCTGACCTGGCAGCGCTGTAGCTTCGGTCAGCGCTGGAAAGAAGGTCTCGGCTGCGTCGGCGTGATTCGACAGATTGTCTGGCAGGAGGCGATGAATCAGGCTACCGGCGGCTGGCGCCTGCCGACGGTCGATGAGCTGAAAACGCTGATCGCTCCGACCTGCACCAATCCGGCTATCAACGAGGAGGCGTTTCCGGACATGGAGCTCGATAAGCTCTGGTACTGGACCAGCACCGACACCGGCAGCGCCGTCTGGTACGTCGCCTTCGGCACCGGCACGGTTCATAACGCCGACCGCACAGATATGAATGCCGTGCGCCTGGTGCGCACCGGTAGCTAGGCGGCCCGTGCGCTCCGTCAGCCTGACGCAGCTTTCGTATCTGATGCGTCGCAGATTGCTGCGCCAGAGTGCGACCTACGCCGACCTTGGCACACGACACTGGGTGCTCCATCCACAGGAGACTCGAACGCGCAGAGCAGCAGTGTATTTTGCCGACGAAGTCCCGCGCATCTCTACTCGGAATGTAGGCAACACTACCTATGCCTACGAGATGTCACGTCTCCAGGCAGGCCAAACGCAGCACGATGCAACGGTCGCTCATCTGCTGGAGAACGTAGCGCTCGTGAATGGCTCTCTCTACAAGGGCGCGATGAGACACTGCCTGGTTGCTTCACGGGCGCTCATCAGTCCCGCACGACAGGACCCGATCGCGTCGGGTGCGCTCGCCTGCACGCTCTACGGGAACACGTTTTTCGGGCACTGGATGAGTGATGACCTCACCTTGCATCTGGCATCCGAATCGCTCGCCGCCCCGATCGCGGTCGATCGACCGCTTTATCACCATGAGCCCGATTACCGTGACCTGATGAGGATCCATGGCAGAAAGGTCGCGCAGGTGCGATTCGGGCAGCTGATGATCATCGATGATATCGGCCAGAATACCTACAAGCAGCAGCGCTACCAGCAGCTGCGCTCACGCCTGCGCGCCTCGGTAGCGGCGGCGGGCAACAGGCTCGTCTACATTCGCCGTGGCCGCACTGCCGCGAAGTCGCTGAGCCGGCGGGACGACAGTCGCACACTGACCAATGCGGATGAAGTCGAGGCGTACCTTCGATCTCAGGGCTTCGCGACCGTCGACCTCGATCGCTGTTCCGCGCCGCAGGTAGCCGCGGCAATCTTGGACGCCGTGGTTGTCGTTGGTACCGAGGGAAGTCATATGGCACACGCGTTGTATGCGATCCGCGACCACGGTGCGCTCTGTATTCTTCAACCCCCGGACTGCTTTACCAACGTGTTCAAGGATTACGCCGACTGCATCGGTTTGTGGTACGGCTTTACGGTGGGTGTGCGAGGTGCGGGCGGCTTCTCGATTCAGATTCGCGATCTGGAGAGAATCATCGCCAAGCTGATCGATAGCACCGAGCTGCGGGCTTGAGAACTGCTGCGCAACTACTTGGCAACTGCTCGAGAGCTGCTCGAGGCGAGCTTAGCTCTTCCGTGGAGCCATGAAGAGCGCGTAGGTTGCCAGCACCCGCTTGACGCCCTCGGTGATGTGAGTCGTCGACAGAGTCGATCCGGAGATGGTGCTGATCTGATTCATCAGGTCGGCGTCGCTGCTGTACTGCTTGCCGACGAACTGCGCCAGCCAGTCCGGTCTTCGGATGCCGTCGTACTTCTGCAGGCAGGTCAGTATCTCGACCCCTTTCACCGTGCCGGTAGCGTCGAGGCCGACCGCGTAGGTGATGCGATCGTCGCGACCGATCACCTGGTCGAGGAACAGCCAGCCGCCGCTCGAAACGCGCCAGACCTTGATCTGTCGACGAAAAAGGGGTGTCTGGGTCTGTCTGAGAAGCTGAGCGATTTGATCGTCGCTCAGCACGAAATCGCTGGGAGTGAATTGCGCACCCGGAAAAATCAGCGCTTGGGCTTGCTGCAGCGTGAGGAAATCTTCCGCCAGCACGGGAGCGCTGGCGACGATTGCCGGTACGCACAACATGAACTGAAAGCGCATCAGTATCTCCGCCTCGGTGCAGGGCTGGATTATATGCGTAGCGTGCCCCGCTGTAGGACAGCCTGAGTGCCAGGGCGGTCGCGCGGACAGCGGCATTTCATCTGCCGACGACAGCAACTTCATCCGTCGCCGACGTCAGCGGGCGTGCGACAACTCGGATCATCGGGCACGAGGACTGCTCGCAGGGGTGCGAAGCGGCATCGAGAAGGGCAATCGATGTATCTGCTGCCGATCCATGTACCGATCTACCTGGACGGTGAGACCAGGTACGTCACCACGGAGTGGTGGCGAGCGCTCGAGCTGCTGCGCGACAGCTTGAAGGGTCAGTTCGGTGACATCGTGGTAGCGGCGCCATGCGTGCCGGTCGAGGCGCTCGCCCCCGGTCAGATGCTGGTGCCGCCGCCGCCCGATTGTGGCATCAGCCTGCGCCCGAGTTTCGACCTGCGGTGCCGGGCGCGCGACTTCTGGTCGCGGCATCGCTCTCGTTGGCACCATGATTTGCTGATACTCGCTCGACAGGCCGACGTGGTGCACGCCGGCCTGGACGACGTCTATCGACCCATCATGTTCGAGGGATTTCGTGTCGGAGTGCGTCTGGGAAAACCCAGTCTGTTCGTGCAGGACACCGACATCGTCGTCCAGCAACGGCAGCTGTCCGCGCACGCAGGAGCGGTGCAACGCTCGCGGGCGATGGCCTACGGATGGATCTACGAGCGCATGTGTCGCTGGGGGGTGGCCCGGGCGGATCTGTCGCTGCTCAAAGGCTCGAACCTGATGACCCGATACGGCCGTTACGCGAAAAATGCGCACGAATTCCACGATACCTCGTTCTCCATCAGGGACATCATCGCCGGCGATCTACTGGAGCGACGTCTCGCGAGGTTAGCGCGCCGTCACTCCGTGAGGCTCGTCTATTGTGGCCGGCTCACCGAATACAAGGGCCTGAGCGTGAGCCTGTCGATTCTGGCTCGCGCCCGGGAGCTCGGTGCCAGGGTGCAATTCGACATCATCGGCGATGGCCCGGAGCGATCCGGGCTCGAGCGGCAGGCGCAGCTGCTGCGAATGAGTCGTCAGGTGAATTTCCTCGGCGCCCTCCGCTACGATTCAGCGCTGATCGCTCGGCTCGCCAGCTACGATGCGCTGCTGTTCACACCCAAGGCGGAAGATACTCCGCGGATGATCTTCGACGGCTATGCGGCCGGACTACCCACGATCGCATTCGACGTGCCGTACGTGCAGGGCCGAGAGCGACAGGACCAGGCGGCCGTGTTGCTGCCGTTCGCGAACATTGAGCGATCGGCGGGCATCCTGGCCGAAATCTGCCAGCGGCCCGAGCGCTTGTTCGTGCTCGCGCACAACGCGCGCAAGGCGGCTGAATATCATTGCGCCGAGAGTTGGTATGCGAGGCGCGCAGCCTGGACGCTGGAAGCGATCGAAAGACACAAGCATGTCACGGCGCTCGCGCCGGCTGCCTAGCCGCGCACGCGGCTGGAGCCGGCCGCGGAGCGAGACCCCGGGACCGCGGGCCACGCTGTCCACGGTGGTAGACTGCCTGCGATTGAGCGCCGACGCAGGCGCGATCGATCGTGGACAGCGCAGCGGGAGGCGACATGGCCAAGACGAGCGTTTCCTCCGGCCGGCGAGGGCTGCTGCGCGCTGCGCTGGCGGCTTGCGTATTCCCTGCGACAGCCAAGCAAGCGTTCGGGACTGCCGCCCCAAGCGCGGGCCCGATCACCAAGGCCATTCCGTCGACCGGAGAGAGACTGCCCGTGATCGGCCTCGGCACCGATGCGTTCTATCGCTCCGAGCAGCCGGCGATCGAGGCAGAGATTGGACGCATGGTGCAGCTCGGCGGTACCGTGATCGATACGGCCTCGGACTACGGCGACAGCGAATCGCTGATCGGTGATGCGTTGGCGACGCTGGGGCTGCGCCGGCAGATCTTCCTCGCGACCAAGCTGACCGCCGGTGGTGGAGTGTTCGGCATCGGCAGCGATCTCGGCGGTGAAGGAAGCTTCCAGCGATCGCTACGCCGCCTGAGAACCGAACGCATCGATCTGCTGCAGGTACATAACCTCGACGGAGTCGACCGGCTGATGCCGCTGATGCAACGCTGGAAGCAGGCCGGACAGATTCGCTACATCGGCGTGACGGTATCGGTACAGTGGCAGCACGACCAGCTCGTGCAGGCGATGCGACGTTACCCGCTGGACTTCATTCAAGTCGATTACTCCATCTCCAATCGGGACGCGGAGAAAGTCATCTTCCCAACCGCCTTGGAACGCAAGCTGGCGGTGCTGGTCGACTTGCCGCTCGGCCGCGCATCGCTGATCCGTGAGGCGCAGGGACATCCGCTGCCTCCGTGGGCGGCGGACATCGGCATTTCCAGCTGGAGTCAGTTGTTTCTCAAGTACGTGATTTCGCACCCCGCGGTGACCTGTGCGATCCCGGGCTCAACCAAGCTCGCCCATCTGGAGGACAATCAGGCGGCCGCGCGCGGCGTATTGCCGGATAGCGGCGCTCGTGAGCGCATGCAACGTTATTGGCGCGACGTCGTAGGGTGAGGCATCCGCGGCTCTGGAGACGTCGGAGCGACCGAGGAGCTCGTGATCGCGTCGTATGCGCGTCGCAGCGCCGCGGCAAGGCCCTGGCTGCGATCGTAGAACTGGTTTTGATAGGAGCTGCAGGCGTCGCGGGTGCGCTCGTAGAGACTCTGGTCGCTCGCGAGCGTCAGCACCGCTTGCGCGTAGCTCTCGACATCGTCGGGCTTTGCCTCGACGCAGGCGGAGCGCATCACCTCGAGTGCGGGCACGACGGAATTGGTGATCAGCGGGCGACCGGCGAGGATCGACTCGACCGCGCTCATCGCCATGCCTTCCGTGAACGAGCTCGTCGTCGGCACGATGGCGGCATGACAGCGAGCGTAGACCTCGACCAGATCTGTCGGAGCCGTCCAGCCGTGCAGGTGCACGACCTCCTGCAGGCGATACTCGTGCTGTAGGCGACGCAGCTGATCCAAGTCCGCACCCGCGCCGCAGATCTCCCAGCAAACCCGCTGCGGCTGGCGCGCCTCGATCAGGCGCGCGATCTGCAGCAGGTCGAACACGCCCTTGTTACGGGTGATACGGCCGGTAAACAACACCCGGAACGGGCGCTGCGCGTGAGGTGGGGGAGGGGGTATGCGAGCAAAATACCGCGGCTCGAACTGTGCCCGAGCCTGAAATAGCGGATATTGCGCCGGCCCGCGCAGCAGCTGCACCTGGCGTTCGCACTCCGGCGATACGGCGATCACGGCCGCTGGAATCCGACGCCAGAACCACGAATCGAGCCACAGGATCAGCCGTCCGATGAGTCTGCGAGGCGGAAATCCCGCCGGCCAGAGAGTGTTGTGCTGGATCGGGATCACTTGGATCCCGAACAGCCGCAACACGCTCAGGAGAAAATAGTGCGTGGTGCCGGAGTCGATCAGGGCGATGTCGGCCCCGAAGCGTCGCGCGGTGCGCAGCAGACTCAGGGCCCAGAGGACCTCATTGACATGAAAGGCGATGCCGTGCCGGATCGGCTTGGGCCGATGCTCGAGCGTAACGGGCTCGTCCACGAGCAGCTCGGGCCGCGGCTGACTCGCGATGAGATAAGCCGAGGCGCCGATGTCAGCGCAGAAATCCTCGACTTGGCCGGAGAATGTAACGGAGACCTGCTCGGTGTTGTGCTCGCCCTGTCGCCAGCAGCGGTGCGACTCGATGATGTTGCCGGGACCGGAGCAATAGAAGATTCGGTGTGGCAACTCCACTCTCCTGTGGCTCGCGTCAATGGTAACGCACGCGAGTCCCGACTCACAGCGGTTGCAACGGCCGGAAGTCAGGGCGCGAGCGCAGACGCGCCTGAGAGCTTATGAATACGATCATGACCAGCCTTCGCAGCAGCACGTACAGCGGTGCCCCGCACACGTACATGATCCTTGCGCGTCTGATCGCCGGTAGCAGCTGACGTCGACCGATCAGCTTGATGTTGAGGAATTCCATTTTCATCGGCAGCAGCAGCAGCGCGGCAATGACGCCGAGGCGCACCCAGCGGCGCCCAAGGATCTTGGGACTGGGGTAATTCCAGCGCATGAAGTTGGGGTGCAACAGGGCGAACAGCAGCCAGCGATCGGCGGCGCTGAGGTTCCGTGCGCGGCGCTCGGCGTTGCTCGGATTGGCACCGATCCAGCTCGTATTGCCGCTGCGGTGTAGGTAGGGCGCGCCGTTGAAGGTACTGTCCACCAGGCACGGACGGTAGGGGATGCCGAGCCAATCGGCCACGCGCCGCATGATTGCCTCGGGTGCCAGATGCAGGTCCTCGAAGCGTACGGCGCGAGTGACTGCCTCCAAACCCGAGTGCGCCCGATCGGCGCGCAGTAACGAGCGGATCGTCTGGCCCGAGGGATCGAGATAGTGCGAGCTGATGGGACCGAGATAGTCGGCGATCAGGTGTGGTCGATGCTCGAGGATGAAGGTTTGCAGCTCGATCTGTCGTTCGTACCACGAGTCGACGGCCGAAATCGGATCGCGAATCGTGTGAATGAAGCGACCACCGGGAAAATCTTCGACGAAGCGTTGCGCGTATTCATCCTTGGGCCAATGCTGGCAGTAGATGATCAATGGCGTCGCAGTCCCCGGCCGCCGGCCGGTTGCGACGCCGTAGGCGACGTGCAGGAACTGGATGAATCGGCGGCGCGAGTTGAGCCACGCGTCCGCTTGGTCTCGGTACAGCGAATACAGGGCGTGCACGGCCGCGTAGTACTCGGCTGCCGCAATCGGTGACTCGCCCGCAAACAGCGCGCCCTCGGGACCTTCGCGTACCTCGGTGTACAGCGGATAGGCGATCAGCCGGTCCCAAACGCTGAGGGCGGGGAACTCGAGCAGAAAAGCGTACAGCTGGTGGCCGGCGTTTCGGGGCAGGATCAGCAGATGCTCGTGTCCATCCAGATAGCTCTGCAGCAGCCACGAGCCGCTGCGGCCCCAGAAGCACAGGCTGACGGCCTGAGTGATCCGCGGAGCATCGTAATGGCTGAGTCGTTGCCGTGCCGGTTCGAAACGTTGCGCAGCGGCCGGGAGCTGATCGACGTATGAGCGGTACGCCCGCTGCAGGGCCTCATCGGTCTCGCGCCGCAGACCAAGCGGCAGCTGCATGGTTGTCGCTGCTTCTGAGCTGCCGCCATCGACGCTAACGACCGCGCTCATGTGCGTTGTGCTACCCAGGCGCGAGTCTGGTAAGTGGTCTCGATCACGGCCAGATGCGCGGTGCGCCGCTCGACGAATTGCAGGAACTCCTGAAACAGCTCGGCGCCGAGTTGCACCTGCAGGTCGTTTACCGACCGCCACACACCCACGTATTGAGCCGGAGTCTGCTGAGCGGTGTGGCGCGCTTCCATATAGAGAAGGTGGGTGAATTGCGGCTTGGCGCTCAGGCGCTCGGTCAGACGCTCGGTAAATGCGGAGCGCCCGGAGGAGACGCGGTTGATATCGGGCTTCAGCCGCGCGATCTGCGCTTCGATCTCGACCAGGAGCGGATTGCCTTCGATCAGCCGCGGATTCCACAGCGCCGCGAACACGCCTCCGGGCCGCAGGATGCGGTGAAATTCAGTACACGCCCGGTCGAAATCGGCCCAGTGAAACGACGAGGCCATCGTCACCAGGTCGACGCTCGCATCGGCCAGCCCGCTGGCCTCGGCAGATCCTTTACGCCAGTCGATGTCGCAGCCACTCGAGCTGTTGATCCCCTGCTCGCGCATGTCGTCGTTCGGTTCGATCGCGACCAGCGAGCGCAAGCCGCGGGCGGCCAGAATCCGGGTCCAGATACCCGTCCCGGCTCCGACGTCGGCAGCGTCGATTCGAGCGGGCTCGCGGCCGAGATAGCCGAGCAGGGCGGTGGCGACCTGGGGTGCGTAGCCGGGGCGAAATTTGGCGTAGTCGCCCGCCAGTCCGGTGAAATCGCCGTGTTTCATGCGAGCGAGCCCGCGCGCTGCGAACGGCTGATGGCGCTGCCGTCGATCGGCTCGAGCTGCAGCTCGCCGCCGCCGATCATCGCGTGGTACAACGCCACGTCCGCCGGCTGATCGATCTCGCCCCAGTCGCCGTCGGTCGCGATCGTGCCGATGCGTAGCGAGCCGCCCGCCAGCAACCGCCGCAGCAGCCCGGTCATATCGAGCCGGTCGCGCACCGGGGGCTCGAGCGTCGCCAGTAACGCCTCGATCGCGCTCCAGGCGGTCGGTGTGAATTTCAGCAGGCCCATGTATTGCCCCTGAATGTCTTCGACCCGATGCGTTTTGCCGCCGATCTCGAGCAGCGCACCGCTCGCGTCGACGCGAAACGTCTCGGCGTCGGATAACGGATCGGCGAAGCGGCGTGCCCACAAGCGCCGCCAGTCGCGGTCGTAGCTGATCGTGAGCGGATCGGTGGTGCCGGCGAGCGCCCGCGGCACCTCACTGCGGTAGAAAATATCGCCGTAGCTCACCAGCACCGGGGCGCACCGCAGCCACTCGGCGGCGGTCGCGAGCGACATCACCATGTTGGTCTCCGCCCAGCGCTCATTATCGAAATAGACGACGTCCGTCAGGTCGAACAACTCGGCTCGATAACCGCGCACGATTGCGACCTGCGTGATACCTGCGTGGCGCAGAGCCGCCAACTGGCGCTCGATCAGCCTGTGACCGTCGAGCTCGACGAAGCACTTCGGTCGCTCGTGGCACAGCGCGCCCATGCGGCTGCCACGCCCGGCGGCGAGGACCAGGGCGCGCATCAGTCGGCCTCGAACACGCGGCGGAACAGGGCGATGTCGTCGGCCGCGAACGGCGCGCAGCGCTCCGGGTGCCACATGATGCCGGTCACCGGCTCATCGCGGTGGCGAATCGCCTTGACCACGCCGTCGTCGGCCACGGCCCACACCTGCAGCAGCGGACAACTGCCGCGCGCCGCGACGCGGTGATAGCTGTTGACGTGTCGCGATCTACCGTCGACGCTGATGCGCTGGTCGGGGCTGACGTGTCCGTCCACCTGCTGCAGTGGTACGCCATGGGCGTGCTGAATCAACTGCATTCCGCGACACACGCCGATTACCGGCAGGGCGCGCCGGCGCGCCATGCTCAGCAGGGCCGCTTCGGTCTCATCGCGCTCGGGCGCATCGCCTCCGAGCGCTACCAGATCGTTGCCCCCCGACAGGATCAGCCCGCAAAGCTGCGTGCGCTCACACAGCGCCAGTGCCACGGCAGACACGTTGGGCAGCGCCAGCGGCAGCAGCCCACATGCCTGCAGAAACTTCGGCCACTCCTGATCGAGGCAGTCGCGCCGCTCTGCGTACTCGGGCACGATCGCGACGCGCTGTGTGATGGCGACGGTCTTCACGCGATCGTCGAGACCCTCTGATTGGCGCAGTCGAGCGACAACGTGCGCGCTGCTCGCCAGCGCTGGTACAGCGCCTCCCCGGCGCCGATCACCGCCGGTATGCCGAGCTCATTGGCGCGAATCGCCATGTGAGAGTTGGCTCCTCCGAACTGGGTGATGAAACCGGCAATGCCGCGCGTGAAGATCCAATCGAAACCGGGATCGGCACTCGGCACAAACAGGATTCTCCCCGCGAACCGCTCGGCAGGCTCGGCGATCGAGGCGACCGGCGCCGTGACGCTCTTGGCGGTCACGAAGTTCGGCGCGCTGGGAGGAAGGTGGAATGCAAACACGTCATCCCTGGATGTGATCAGTGGCGGCAATGCGAGCTTGGAGGTCAAGGCGTGTTGCTTCTTGCCGCGTGCAATGCTCTCGGACAGCGCAGCGTGAACCGAGCCGCTCTCACTCTGCAGCCTGCGGATGGTGTCGTAATCCAGAAAGGAGCAGTCCTCGGCATCGATTCCGTGCTCGTGCCCGAGCTGTCGAATCAGAGACAGCGCATCGCTCAGGCTGCGGGTGAACACGAATTTGGCGTATTCGCGTCCCTCGATCCCTCCCTTGATGAACTCCATCAGGCCGAGAACGTCGGTATCGATCTGGTGCTGCCCGAGCAGCCGATCGATGCTGCGCAGCTGGTCGATCGACAAAGCAAACCGAGGCCGGCCGGCGGTCGGCCGGCGAGCAGCCGACCAGTCGAAATAGACCTCGGGAGCCTCATCGTAGCGCGGCGACAGGATGTCGTAGGTTCCGGGTCGCAGATGACCGTAGCGCGCCAGGAACTCTTCTCTGGAAAGCTGCGCAAAGTCCTCGCCGATCCTCGATCCTACCGTGTCCACGCTGCCGAGGAATCTCGTGTAATCATCCGCTTCGAGCACACCGACGGCGACCAGCGACTTGAGCAACTGCACGGCGACGAATCCGGCGCGGGCCAGACCCGCAAACGGCAGTGTGCCGTAACGCTTGCAGTCCTCGACCAGCCAATAGATGCGGCTGATCTTGTCGATCTTGGCTTGGCAAATCTGCGGCAGACGCTGCGCCAGGATCTCGATCTTCTCGCGGTCGCGCCGCCAGAGCGCGCGGTCGCCGCGAATGATGCCGTTGGTGAGCAGTCGCAGCTTGGTGGACAGCTCGGCAATGTCGGCATCGCTGAAGCCATTGTGCGCCAGTCGTGCGGTGCGCTGTGGCAGGTCCAGGGTGTAGCACGAAAAGATGATCTCGAACTCGACCTTGTCGTGCAGCTGCGGCTGCGCCAGCAGGCTCTCGATATAGTAGTTCACCAGTCGCTCTGCCAGCTCGTCCGACAGATCCCGCGGTACGAACGAGTTGAAGCTGACGCGTACGTCGATATACGGCAGTCCGTGGAAGCTCACCAGCAAGGGGAAACTGCGCAGGTTCTTGTAGCCGTAGTTGTCGCGCTGATACGCCCAGATCGCGTCCGTGATGAGCTCACGATAGAGGCCCAGCGACAGCGGACGCGGCCGCAGTCCGATCATCTCGGCCGGGTTCCAATCCGGCATCACTCCGAAGATACCCTGGCGGCCATGCAGATAGGGATGCGGTCGACTGAGCAGCTCCACCTTCTGCGCGACCTCGGCGAGCGCCGATTCGACCTGTACGTCGGTGACGCCATTGATGTGCCCGACGTTCAAAGGTCGCACCTGCAGCAGGTACGGTTGCCGATCGACGCCAATCGCAAACTCCACATCGAGCGCGTCGCACTCCAGCAGCTCCTCGAGCTCGCGCAACAGGTCGATCACCGGCGCGAGTTGCGAGGGGCAAGCGGCGGCGTGTGATTTCACGCACAAGAACGTCTCGGTGTTGGCCGAGGTGCCCGACGTCACACCATCCGTGCGCCCGGAGCGATCATCGTAGTTGATGATGTAGTAGGGAGCTGCGGTGCTGGGCTGGCGCGAGAACGCCACTCCCGCGAGAGCCACCTGCTGCAGCATCGGCTGCACGAAAATCTGATCGTCGCCGTCGTGCCTGGACTGGAACGAAGCAATGACCTGCTCGACGGCCGCGCTGATGGCCGAGACGCCGACCACCGCCGGTATCGACTGATAACGCCCGGCGTGGGAGTCGCCGGCGGTATCCTCACCGCGCGCGCTACTGCGCACGATCACCGGGCTGCCGCCCCATGCGGTCGAAGTGATGGAGTCGAGGATTGTTGCGGCTGTCGAATTCCAGTCGCTGACGCTGAAGCGGATCTGCGGCAGCACGCGCGCCCTGTGCAGCAGCGGCTCGAGCGCGGCGAGCGTCTCGGCCTTGGAGGCAAACGGCAGTCGCGCCTGGGCGCCGGTGCCCGGGCTCAGCAGCGGAGCGACGCAGGTGGACCAGATACGATCCGCGGCCGCGGCGACGTCGAGGCGGTGATTGTCGATGATCAGATCGGGCGCTTCGGGCAGCTCCGCCGGCACATCGAGTCCGACGATATTCGCCAGCTCGCCACGCTGAGCTGCGGAATAGATGCCCTTGCGATCGCGACGCTGCAACTCGGTGAGCGGAACGCGCAGATAGATCTCGCAGTAGCCCGGGATGTGCGCCCGATTCCAGTGCTGCACTTCGTGGAACAACGATATCGTCGGGCAAACGACATCCTGTCCTTGGCTGGCGAGCAGTCGGCACAAGCGCGCGTTGCGCATGGCCGAGCGCCGTCGATGCGCACTGCTGTGTCCGAGCTCCTCGGCGATCGCCTCACGCAGCGCGTCGCCATCGAGCAGAACCGCCGAGCGGCCGGCGGCGCGCAGCCGCCGCCACAGTTCGAGTCCGAGGGTGCTCTTGCCGGCTCCCGACAGCCCCGTGATCCAGAATACCCGCCCCGCGATAGCGAGGCTGGGTTGCTCTGGCGAGCGTACCGGCCGTGAAACCTCTGGCGCGCGAGCGTTCATTCAACTGACTGGGTTCCCCTTCCCCGGGCCCATCTGCCACAATTTCTTAATGCAACTGTAACGCAAATCGGAATGATTTGTGCGCGGTAGTTGCTCCACCAATTGCACTTAATGCGAGCGGCGCGCGCTCGACCGGCGCGTCGTGCCGATGAAACCAAACAGCGCAGCGTGGACTGCTTGAGATGAGCGCCACAGGGCGGCCGACAGCGAGTCAGTCAGCTCCTACGCGCCGACGCGTCGACTCCGACGCCTGCGAGGCAGCGCGTACGGCGGGCGCGGCGCGTACAGCGGGCGCGCGCGCGCATGCGGTGCGGTCGCGCGCAGCCGGCGCAGGAGAGAAGCTCAGTAGGCCTTATCGCCCCGGACCACGAGTGGGACGCTGCGGCACAGGATCTTCAGGTCGAGCCACAGAGACCAGTTGTTCAGATAGTCGATATCGTACTCGATGCGCCGGTGCATCTTGTCGAGGGTATCGGTCTCTCCGCGCAGACCGTGCACCTGCGCCCAACCGGTAATACCCGGGCGCACTTTGTGGCGGACCATGTAGCCGCTGATGAGCTTGCGGTATTGCTCGTTGTGGGCGACGGCGTGAGGACGCGGCCCGACGAAGCTCATCTGACCTGCCAGCACGTTCAGGATCTGAGGCAGCTCATCGAGTGAGGTTCGCCGCAGGAAGCGGCCGAGGCTGGTGCAGCGCTCGTCGTTGCGCGTCGCCTGGGCGACGGTCGTGCCATCCTCGCACACGGTCATGGTGCGGAACTTGTAGACGTAGATCTCCTCGCCATTGAGCCCGTAGCGTCGCTGCTTGAACAGCACCGGTCCACCGGACGTCAGTTTGACTGCCGCAGCGATGAACAGCAGCAGCGGTGCGGCGATCGGCAGACCGACCAGCGCGAGCACGATGTCGAACACGCGCTTGCTGAGTCCTGGCATGCCCCGGTGCGGAGTCTCGCACACCGCGAGCGCGGGGATGCCGTGGATCTCGACGCAGCGTGGCTGCACCAGGTTGAACGCAAAGATGTTCGCCGGTACCAGGTAGATCGAAGCGGTGGTGTCGCGCAGCTGTTGCAGCAGCTGCGCCATCCGTGGCTCGGTCGAGATGGGCAGCGCGATGTAGATTGCATCGACGGCGTTACGGCGGACAAAGTCGACCACCTCGGCGCAGGTGCCGGCCCACTGCTCGGGGGCGAGCTGCGGCAGCCGCGACGGATCGCGAAAGTCGAAGAAGCCGAGGAACCGGCCGCTGTAGGTACCTTCCTGGACGCGCTTGGCGAGCTCGAGACCCGCGTCGGTCGCGCCGATGATGATGTGACGGCAGGTGGTGTCGCGCGACGTGGTCCACCAGCGGGCCAGGCGCGTGGCGGCGAAATTCGACGCCATCAGTGCTGCCGGGGTGATAAAAAACCATGCTGTCAAGGCCCCGACTCCCACCAGATGGGTGACACCCAGGGTGGTGATTAAAAACAACAGCAACGCGAAGATGATGCCCCACTGCAACAGCAGCCGCGGCAGACTCGGTTGCAGCTCACGCTCGCCGTTGGCAGTCGCGCGCAGCTCCGGGGTCGTCAGGATGCGATCCGATAATACGAAGGTGATCAGTGCCAGCGCCAGAAAGCCGCTCGAGAAGTGCGAGCTATCGAGCCACATGCAGGTCGCGAGCGTCGCCACCGCTACGCTCGGCCCCAATAATTCCTGCAACAGCGTGACCGCGGGCGGCTGGGCCGTGCCGAGACGAAATTCGGTCTGACCAAGCGAGTTGATGACCGGCCGCGTGGCCGCGGCGGCGGGGGCCTCGAACGGGGCTGCGCTGCTCCGGAAGGCGGCGCCCCCCGGAAGCGGCACGTCTCGCATCAAGCTATTTTGCGGCATCTGATTGAGACCCCTGGCGGGAGACCTGGTGGCTAAGCACTATTGTCGTGGCGCCAGCTGTGTACCGTCGCTCAGTGAATACGCGATGCGGTCACAAACATGCACCTACGTGGTCTGACGAAACGCAAACCGATGCCAGACGAGTCCGTACAAATATGGCTGCCCGTACTACAATCGTTTTGGTTCAGGGGTTGAGACCGTCACAGTCCGCTTTGGTTCAGGTATTGAGACCATAGAGACCGCCGCAATCCGGTCTGTATTCTGAGGCCTGCCTCACAGGATGAGCAATCTTGACAATTACAGCGAACTGCGATGGGACTTCGGTTGCCGCATTATGTACAGTGACTCTGCGCCACCAAGTCGGCGTACGGAGTTGAGCATGCGGCGTGCGGTTGGAATTGCCTGTCTGTGGGCGATGTTGCTGCCCGCGACGGCATGGGCGCAGCTGAGCACCAAGCTCGCCGCGATCGGCGGCTATCAGTACGACAGCAACGTCTACGATGTGCAGTCTGGACTTCCGGTCCCAGGAACCGCCGATTTTCACTACGGCGACTCGTATTACTCCTACGGCGGCCAACTCGATCTTAGGGAGACCTATGGCCAGCAAACCTGGTTTGCGACGGCAGCAGCGAGCCACTTCACCTACGATCATTTCACCGAGCTGACCCACAACGAATATCGACTCGACGGTGGCTGGAACTGGCGGCTCGGCGGCGATTGGTACGGTACGCTCGAGGTGTCGCGCACGCGCACCATGGTTGCATTCACCGAGATCGTGCAGCTGGAGCTGGCGCTGGCCACCGACCAGCGCGAGAACGCGCTGGTAGGAGTCGAATTCGTGCCGGATTGGCGGCTGGAGGCGAGCGGCTTTACGCACCAGACCCGCGAGCCGCTGCTCAACGAACCCAATCTGCAGCTCACCGAGTCTTCGGGTGCGCTGGCGCTCAAATACGTCGGCGTCACTGGCCTGACCGGAGGCCTGACGGGCGGCTATACGCACGGCAGCTACACCGACGCCGGCGCGGCTGCGACTCTGGCGGTATTGTTTCCCACCTTCGCTTATGACCAGACCACCGTGGCACTGACGGCCACCTACCAGCCGTCGGCTCCGTCCGCGCTTGGACCCGCCGGGCCATCCACGTTCGACGGCGCGGTCGGCTGGTCACAGCGCACCTCGCCTACCGGGTTTGATCAGGTGTCAGGGGTAACCGGGCACCTCGACTACAAGAACCAGCTCACCGGGAAGACGTCGGTGCAGATCGCGCTCGACCGCGCGATCAACAACTACCTGACCAATGCCGGCGCCGAGATCGACACGTCGGCGAGCATGAGCGCGCTCTGGCAGGCAACCTATCGGATCAGTGTTGCGCCCAGTTACTCCTGGCTGTATCGCTTTTTGCCCGACCAGGGGTTCATCCCGAATACCAATCGCGGCGATCACCTGCAGTTCGCCGCCCTGGTGATCAACTACGTCCCGCGTGCGTGGCTCGACATCAAGCCGTACGTCAATTTCCAGACGCGCAAATCCAACTACTTCGGCGCCAATTTCAATGCGACCGTCTATGGAGCTACGCTCACCGTGTCCTGGCAGCATCCGCCGCCGTGAGCCGCCGTGAGCCGCCGTGAGACGCCGTGAGCGTCAGGAAGTGACGGTGACGCTGACCTGATTTGATGGAGCGCTCTGCACTCCGAGCGCGGTGTAGGCGCTGACCTGAAAGTAATAGGTACCTGGAGCCAGGCCGCTCACCGTGAAGCTGCCGGTGTTGACGCCACCGGTCTCGTCATTGATCAGATTCGCGGGCTCGGAGCTGTCCGTCCCGTAGTAGATATAGAAGCCCGCGAGATCAGACAGCGGGCTGCCGTCGGTATCGCTGACGGGTGGACTCCAGGCCAGCGTCACGCTGCCCGGGCCGTCGGATGCTGCTGCGGTACCGTTGCCGACGGTGACCGAGAACGCCGGCAGCGCGGCGCTCTGGCCGCCGTTGCTCGCGCGGATCACGATGTCGTGGTAGACACCGACGTTCGCGCTGCCGGGCGTACCCTGTAACTGACCGGTTACGGTGCTGAAGCTCGCCCAGCTCGGGATGTTCTCGATGCTATAGCCGACGGTGCCCGATGCATCGGCGACGGCCGGCTGGAATGAATACAGGCTCCCCACCGATGCCGCGGTCGGTGGGGTACCTGTGATCGTCAGAGATGCGGCGGATCCGCCGGCAGAGGTTGAAGTCGCAGTGCTCGATGAAGCCGAGTCGTTACAGCCGGCCAATGCGACCAGCAGGCACGCGGCCACGAACAGCCCGCACAGACTTCGGCCTCGCGCCACTGGACCCATGAGCTTCCCTCCCAGTCATCTGCTCAAGTTCGCGCGAGATGCTAGGAGTGATGCGTGAAGTCCTACAACGTGTCGGTGTTCTCTGACATGTCGCTGAACGGCGTAGTTGCACGTCGTTGTGAGGCGCTGACGTGAATGAAGCCGTGCCGATTGAGCTGCGTGCAGCGGGTTGCAGAAGCGTCGACTCGGTCACGCGCAGGCTGCGGACCAGTTCACGGCGCTGATGTTCGAATGATGCTTGCCTTCGAGAATCGCACGCCACCACTGCTCATTGTCCAGGTACCACTGGAACGTGCTCTGCAGCCCCGCCGGCAGGGTCACCGCGGGTCGGAAGCCGAGCGTCCGCTCGATCTTGTCGCAATCGGTCGCGTAGCGTCGGTCGTGACCGGGTCGGTCCTGAACGAACGTGATCAGCCGCGCCGTCGCTTCGCCGTGGCTCGCAGGACATAGCGGATAGCGCGCGCGCAGAGCTGCATTGGCTTGAAACAAGCGATCGGCGATCGCGCACAGGTCACGTACCAGCTCGAGGTTGGTGCATTCGCTCCGGCCACCGATGTTGTAGACCTCGCTCTGTTGCCCGG
>JASHTF010000147.1 GCA_030040715.1 Gammaproteobacteria bacterium
CACCCGGTGCGGGCTCACGCCGCCAGGCTTGGATTCTGGGACTCTTTGCGCTTGCCGCGCAGGTGATTCTCCAGGTCGCTGAAGCTCGGTCGCACGTCCGACCAGAGGAGCTTGCGCGCGAATTCCACCGCTACCGGCGGTGCATAGCCGCGCACGCTCGCCACCAGCGCCATCTTTACCACCTCGAACGCCTTGCCCTCCTCGCGCGCGCGATGCTCGATCGCCGAGGCCATCGGTCCGACAAAGCCGTAGGCGACTAGGATGCCGAGAAAGGTGCCGACCAGCGCCGCGGCGACCTTGCGGCCGATCGTGCCGGTGTCTGCGCCGTCGATCGCCGCCATCGTGTTCACGATGCCGAGCACCGCGGCCACGATGCCGAATCCCGGCAGCGCATCGGCTACCCGCTGCACCGCGAGTCCCGGCTCGGCCGATTCCTTGTGATGGGTGTCGAGCTCGTACTCGAGCAGGCTCTCGAGCTCGTGCGGATCGAGATTGCCGCCGACGATCAGCCGCAGACAGTCGGTGATGAACTCGATCATGTGCTGATCGGCGAGGATACGTGGGTAGTCGGTAAAGAGCTTGCTCTTCTCGGGCGCCTCGATGTCGCTCTCGATCGCGAGCATGCCGGACTTGCGGATCTTCACCAGGATGTCGTACAGCAGCTTCAGCAGATCGACGTAGTCCTCGCGCTTGTAGCGCGGGCGCTTCAGCAGCGCCAGCGTGGAGCCGATCGCGCCCTTCACCACCTTGGGCGGGTTGCTGGTGACAAAGGCGCCGAGCGCTGCCCCGCAGATGATGATGAATTCGCCCGGATGCCACAGCGCCATCAGCTTGCCGCCATCCATGATGAAGCTGCCGGCAACGCAGAGCAGGACGACGACCGAGCCTATAATTGCAAACACGCAGGGGTGCCACGCTAGCCAGAGATGCCAGCCAACCTATCGGCCGGGGCAGGCGATTCTTGAGTTGGGTGCAACGCCGAGCGGCGAGGCCGCGCCCGCCGGGCATTCGTTCGCGGACCCCAGGGCACTCGTCTGCCTGGAGTCTTCGAATGGCCGATTATCCCGCCGCCGCGCGTGCTCCGGTGCAGGGCTGCTGTGAGACTGTGACGAGCGTCAAAGGTCGCCGCCGGCTCAATCGAGGCGGGCCGCTACCCGCTTGAGATAGGCACGAAAGTCCTTACCGAGCACCGGGTGCGCCAGCGACAGCTCTACGGTCGCCTGCAGGTAGCCGAGCTTGTTGCCGCAATCGAAGCGTCGACCGCTGAAGCGGTGCGCGTACACCGGCTGTCGTTGCACCAGGCGTGCGATCGCATCCGTGAGCTGGATCTCACCGCCTGCGCCCTGCCCGACGCGCTCGAGCTCGACGAAGATTTCAGGCGTGAGTACATAGCGGCCCACCACCGCGAGCGTCGAGCGCGCCTCTTCGGGTTTTGGCTTCTCGACGATGCCGAGGATGCGGCTCACCTTGGAGGGCTTACCCTGGGGTGCATCGACCTCGACGATGCCGTATTTGTCGGTTTCAGAGCGCGGCACCTCTTCGACCGCCAGCACGCAGCCGCCCTTTTGCTGATAGGTGTCGGCCATCTGCTTCAGACAAGGCACTTCGGCGTCGATCAGGTCGTCCGCCAGGTGCACGAAGAAGGGCTCGTCATCGATCGCCGGGCGCGCGCACAGTACCGCGTGTCCCAAGCCCAGCGGTGACGGCTGACGAATGTAGATGCAGGTGGCATAGCTCGGCAGCACGCTGTTGACCTGCTGCGCGAGCTCGGGCTTGCCCTGCGCCTGCAGCAGCCGCTCGAGCTCGGTATCGGTGTCGAAGTGATCCTCGATCGCACGCTTCGATGAGCCGGTGATGAATATCAGCCGTTCGGCTCCCGCCGCCAGCGCCTCGTCGACCGCGTATTGGATCAGGGGCCGATCCACGATCGGCAGCATCTCCTTGGGAGAGGCCTTGGTGGCGGGAAGAAAGCGGGTGCCGCGGCCCGCGACGGGAAATACGGCTGTTCGGATGCGTTTGGGACTGCTGCTCACCGTCACGACACCTGTTGCAAAGAATTGACGTCGGCGCGTAGCACTCGGCGGAGCGCCAGTTTGCGCCCGCGCGGTGGGAAACACACCTGCGTGCTGGCCGAATGGCGCGTCCGAGCCGCGCTGTCAGCCTGAGCGAAGCAGCGTGTCAGCGCTCTGCAGTCAGGCCCCGCGGATCAGTCAGGCGCCGCGGATCAGTCGCGAATCGGCCGGCCGGAGCCGTTGTTGACGCGCTCGCGCAAGTCCTTGCCGGGCTTGAAGTGCGGCACGTACTTGCCCGCCAGCGCCACCGCCTCGCCGGTCTTGGGGTTGCGCCCCTGACGCGGCGGGCGAAAGTGCAGCGAGAAGCTGCCGAAGCCACGGATCTCGATGCGATCGCCCTGGGCGAGCGAGTCGCTCATGATCTCGAGCATCTGCTTGAGCGCCAGCTCAATGTCCTTCGCCGGCAAATGCTTCTGCTTGGCCGTGATGATCTCGATCAGTTCCGACTTGGTCATAAGCCTTCAACCGCTTGCGGACGGATCGCGGCGTGCCGATACCCTGGCTCAGCGCTCGGACTTGATACGCTCCTTCAACAACTCACCTAGAGTCGTGCCGGTGGAGGGAGCCTCGGAGCGATAGCTCTGCACCGCCTCGGCCTCCTCGTGCTCTTCCTTGGCCTTGACCGACAACGAGATGGTGCGTGTCTTGCGATCCATGCCGATGAACTTTGCCCTGATCTCATCGCCCGGCCGCAGCATCGTGCGCGCGTCCTCGATGCGATCGCGCCCGAGCTCCGAGGCGCGCAACTGACCGTCGACCCCGTTGCCGAGATCGATGACCGCGCCGCGTGCGTCGACTTCCTTGACGATGCTCCCCTTCGGATTCTCGGCCACGAAACTGGAGAACGGGTCCTTGGCCAGCTGCTTGATGCCGAGCGAGATGCGCTCGCGCTCCGGATCGATCGACAGCACTACCGCCTCGAGCTGCTGACCCTTTTGATAGTTGCGCACCGCCTCCTCGCCCGGTTGATCCCAG
>JASHTF010000148.1 GCA_030040715.1 Gammaproteobacteria bacterium
GCAAGGTCAGGCCAGTGACCTCAGGCGATGGCGGCGACTTCCGTCCCTCCTGGTCTCCCGATGGAAGGTGGATCGCGTTCTCATCCGACCGAGGCAGTGACCTCCCTCATGCCACGGGAAGATGGGAGCGCTTGCAGGTGGCGGACGTGTATCTGATTCACCCGGATGGAAGCGGCTTGCGCCGGCTCTCACAGCACGGAGGCTTTTGCGGCAGCCCCAAATGGACGCCGGACAGCAAGAGTGTCGTTGCTTATTGCATGACGGCTCAGGAAACCTGGACCTATCGCATGGGTGACGAAGGTGGCAGCGACAAACTGATCGAAATACCAGTTGCCGGCGGAGCCGGGATGGAGGTCGAGGCCGGACCAGGAGTGAAGCTGCAGCCCACGGTGTTGCCTTCGGGTGAGATCGCCTATCTGCGACGTGACAATTCGGCGAGCGGAATCTTCTACGGGAAGGGCATGGCAGGACCGAAGGGAGTTGATCTACGCACCCCATCGTGGTCCCCAGACGGCAAGCGTGTTGTGTATAGCCGGTACGAGCGCAAGGCCCACGTGCAACCCATAAGGCAATGGAGCCGGAACAGCCGCTTTGAGATATACGCGACAGGGTTCCTGCCGGCTAGCGACCCGAGCGGTAAATATTTCGCCACGACAAAAATCATTGCGGGCGACGCAAGCAGCCTGGTGGTTTTGCAAGCCGGGAGGGAACCGCGGACCATTCTGACAAGCAAGGAGCTGATTCTGGCGCCATCTTGGGCTCCTGATGGCAAGCGGATCGTCGTCGCTATCGGTGGATTTTCCTCATTTCTGGATTTCGACATAGGGGAGAATAAGCCGGTGGATCCGGTAAACGGTGGGGCACGGGTCGCCATCGTGAACGCCGATGGTTCGGACTTCCACTTTGTCACCTCCGGGACAAATAACAATGCCTTTGCTACTTTTTCTCCCGACGGCAAGCGGATTGTCTACCGCACGCAAGGGCCGGATGCGGAGGGACTGCGGATTATGAACCTGGAGGATCGCTCCATCCGGTTGTTGACCAAAGGCTACGACAACTTTCCCATCTGGTCGCCGCGCGGCAATCTGATCGCCTTTATGCGCCGAATCAAAGGCTTCTTTGAGATATGCACGATCACACCGGACGGCAAGGATTTCAAGCAGCTCACGCATGTCAAGGGGAATGAGGCACATATGGCCTGGTCACCGGATGGGGAATGGATGCTCTTTACCAGTTCGCGAATGGGCTTCAAAGACGAAGCTCTACTGACTAACAATCCACAGCCGTATGGCGAGATCTTCGTGATGCGGTCCGATGGAACCGACGTGCAGCAGCTGACAGACGACCAATGGGAAGAGGGCTCACCTGCCTGGCAACCTGTCTCGTCATCGCCCGCCGTAACCGCGGGACGCGATCAATGAGATCCGCAAGGTTCTCTATTGCGTGAGCATGCGCAGCGGCTTTCCCATGTCATAAAGTCTCTCGGTTGACGGACCAGGGATCCCATTCGCTGTTCGGTGCAGAGTGAAGCTAGGCTTCATGCGCGGCCGCGATCGCAAGAGCGTGTCCCGCAGGACACAAAATGGCTGGGAACACCGACCAAGTTATCGTGACAGTGCCGCCGACCAAGCAGCACCGATATTTCTGTTTTGTCTGCGAGTTCATAGCTCCGAGGCTTCACTGAGTGGGCCAGCCCGCATGCTTCGCGATGATCCAGAACAGGTCCACTTTTGAGCCAATCGTCCGGCCAATAAGAAGGTCAACCGCAATCCGGGCGACTCTGCGCACCTTGAGCAGCACGACACTGTAGGGCGGAGCGCTTGTCTGCGCTATGAGGCCGATTGCAGCTCAGTGCTTCGAATCGCCTTGCGTGCAGATGGCATCATGCACATTGCAAGAGCGGCAGCTATAGTCGCCATTATGCCAAGCAGGATGAAGGCCGACTGAAAGGTCCCCGTTTTTTCCTTCAGTATGCCGATCAAAGTCGTGCCAAAAAATCCCCCTGAATTGGCTATCGTCGCCACAACTGCAATTCCAGCTGCCGCGGATGCGCGACTCGATGAGGTGGCGAAGGCCCAGAACGGACCGGTAGCCGCGCTGACGCCCACAGGCACCAGGACAAGACATATCAACGCGAGCAGCGGCGAGGAGACGAGCACGGTCATCACAAAGCCAAAGCCCATCGCGGCCAACGGTATGACCACATGCCAACGCCGTTCCCTAAATCGATCGGAATGGGCGCCGTTGAGTACCGTGACGACTGCTACAATCATACTGATGAGGCCAGAAATGAGTCCGACACCAAGATTTCCGGCACCCGAGAGGCTCTTGATCAGTTGCGGTGACCAGATCAGGTAGCCATATGAGCCGCTGAGCGCGAGAAAGAAAATGGCGCCGAGCCCCCACAACCTCGGCTCAAAGATTGCGCTTCGCACGGAACCTTTTGTTTGAGCCGCGAGGGGGTCCGACGATGCCGCAAGTGCCTGGACGAGTGCGACGCGCTCATCTGGGCTAAGCCACTCCGCCTTTGCCGGCTCGTCCGTGAGGTACCACAGAACGACTATGCCCAGCAGCGCAGCGGGAATTCCCTCGAGGAGGAAAAGCCATTGCCAGCCAGTTAGACCTAGGTAGCCATTGAGACCCAGCAGCGCCCCCGAAAGCGGGCCACCAATCACTCCAGAAGCAGGGACCGCTGTCATGAACAGGGCGATAGCGCGTCCAAGCGAAGTCGATGGAAACCATCGGCTCAAGAAAAAAATGACACCCGGGAAAAATCCGGCCTCGGCGACGCCAAGAATGAAGCGGAGCAGGTAAAAGGTGGAGGGTGCTCGAACAAACATCATCGACGCCGCGATTAATCCCCAAGTCACCATGATGCGAGCGATCCACAGTCTTGCGCCAACTCGAGCTAATGCCAGATTGCTAGGCACTTCGAATAAACAGTATCCAACAAAGAAAATTCCCGAACCGATCCCGAACACCGTCGAACTGAATTTGAGATCGTTGTTCATTTGGAGGGCGGCGAATCCCACATTGACCCGGTCCAGGTATGACATGATGAACAGAACGAACAGGAAGGGGATAAGCCGCCATGACACCTTCCGCAGGGTCGAAGCAATCGAGGGTTGCGTATCTGCCTCCACCGAGTATCTCCCTGCATTCCCAGCGTCAGCTTGAAGACGCAAGTCTGCCTATACGGCGCGTTGGTCTGTGCTGTGGGGTTTCTACCGCCAATGACGGGGACATTTTAGCCCGCCCCGGACCGGTCACGGCGATCATCCACAGCGGGTCGAGAGTGCCAGTTTGGCGGTAGTCGTCCACCTGCGGACGGTTCGAGGCGCAGACAGGCTCCATACCGGATGTTAGGTCCGCAGCGGAAACGGCCAGGAGCCGCCCGCGGCCGCGGCTGACGGTACAAATCTGCAAGCTGCGAAGCCTAGCTGTTTGCGGCGGGCGAGCGAAAGGATCACAGTAGGTTGGCACCGGGAAGAAAAGCAAAGAGCACCACCACCCTCGCTTCACATTCCACCCCACCACTCAAGGAGAGAGAACATGAGGCCGTGGATACCACTTCTATCGACCCTTGTGTTGGCCGCTTCAGCGGCAGCGATTGCACAAATTTCCACCGCACCGAACTTGCCTGCTACGTCGCAACCACTGCCAGCCGCGGTTGCCCCGAGCGAAGCGGATGTCGCGCAGCTCGGGCAGAGCCAATCAGCCGCGAACTCACACGCAGGGCCGCGCACCGTGCCCGGCAGAGTCATTCCCGTGCCGACCGATGTCAGCCCGGAACTGCGGGCCGCGATCGCAGCGCCGTT
The DNA here is from genome assembly GCA_030040715.1 of Gammaproteobacteria bacterium. Taxonomy (GTDB): domain Bacteria; phylum Pseudomonadota; class Gammaproteobacteria; order Steroidobacterales; family Steroidobacteraceae; genus FEN-1191. The sequence goes on from JASHTF010000148.1 coordinate 3,819, forward strand.
CGGGACGACTTTCTGGAACCTCAATCCACCGAGGACGCCGGCGGAATGGAAGGAAGCGGTGGCGAAGCGTGCCGCTGTGGTTGCGGCGACACTCCCGCCGCTGCGCGGGAGGCTCGGCGTCACCAGCCAGGAGACGACCATTGGGGGCGTGCACGCCTATATCGTGCAACCCAAGGAGATTCCGCCGCAGAATCGAAACCGTCTGCTGCTCCACTTTCACGGGGGCGGCTTCGTGTTCGCTCCAGGCGAGTCCGGCACCCTGGAAGCGGTGCTAATGGCAGGCTACGGCAGGTTCAAGGTGATCTCGATCGATTACCGCATGCCGCCCGATTTCCCGTACCCCGCCGCGATGGACGATGCGATGGCCGCGTGGAAGGCCGCCTTGACGATGACAAAGCGGACAAATATCGGCGTGCTCGGTACCTCGGCCGGCGGTGAGATAACGTTGGCGCTGGTGTTGCGCGCCAAGAAGGAAGGGCTACCGCTGCCTGCCGCGATAGCCCCCGCGACGCCCGGGGCTGACCTGGCCCTGCCCAGTGACAGTCATCGAACCAACGAATGGCTCGACAACGTAATAGTCAGCTTCGACAACCCGGCACTGACGCGCATGATTCAGCTCTATGCCAATGGCCATGACCTGAAAGACCCGCAGCTGTCGCCGATTTATGGAGACTTCCACGGCTTCCCGCCGGCGATCCTGACGACCGGCACGCGTGACCTGTTGCTCAGCGACACCGTGCGCATCCACCGCAAGCTCCGTGAGGCAGGTGTGGACGCCGAGTTGCAGGTGTTTGAAGTCATGTCACACGCGCAGTATCTGTATGCTCCCACCGCCCCCGAATCGAAGGAGGCATTCGAAGAGATCGCGCGGTTCTTCAACAAGCACCTCGGGAAATGAGAGCCTAGCCGGCTTGCCGGAGAGCGGTCGGTCGCGAACGTCGCATGTGGGTCGGGAGCGTCGGTCGGCGATAGTCAGCCATGAACCGCTATTCGCGTCCGGCGTCCGTCATTCCAGAAAAGCAATCCCTCAGCGGCTCGCGCGCACCTTTGACGCCTCAAAGGGTTTACCCTAGCTGCCGGAATCAGCTAAGCGAGTGCCAATATGGTCAAGACGCCCGGGGCTCCGCAGGCTCCCGAAAAGAAGATCTCCGAGGTCACAAGTACGATCATCAAGTTGCGCGATCCGGTGAGGCAGGGATCAAGCACTACTGTTGAGACAGTCTGGCAGATGCCCGATGGGGCCATCGTCAA
>JASHTF010000149.1 GCA_030040715.1 Gammaproteobacteria bacterium
TGGCGCAGTACCTCCAGTACGTGCACAGCGTCTCGTCCTTGGTCTGTGCATGCAGCGCGAACTCGCTCACGGCATCCGCGGCGGCAGGCGCGGTCTGCGCGCGTGCGCGCGCCACCGGCAGCAGCGGCAGCAGCGGCGCCGCCACCAGCGCCATCCCGAGTCGCGCCAGGAAGCCCCGGCGTGAGGTGTGGCCGGCAATGCGTCGGGCGATGCGTTCCCCGAGCTTATCGACGGTATTGTTTGGCACGGACTACCTCCATCCCTGCAGCTTCCCGGGTGTCACTCCCCGGGCTCGTGATCCGGCGGGCTCGCGACCTAAAATCCCGGCACCCACGCGACGCCGCCACCGCGTGTCTCTCCCCTGACCCTCTGCTGTCCGGTGTCCGGGTCGTAGCTGATGATGCTGCCGTCGCTGGTCAGAGTGTAGAGCACCGGCTGCTCATCCTGGCTGATCGCGACGGCGTTCGCTGGCTGGGTCAGCTGGAAGCGCTTGAGCAGCTGGTGTGAGCCGCTGTCCACGACCCAGAGCTCGGTGCCGGGCAGATGCTCGGTAAAGTGCGTACCCACGTGCATGAGCACGTACAGTCGATTGCTGGGCTTGTGCCAGGCGATCATGCTCGCCCCGCCCGGCCGCCACGCCAGCTCGTGTCGGCCGGTCCCCGCGACGGGTAGCCCCGCGGCGGCCTGCAACGACCAGGGTTTTTCGATTGCCGGGTGCTCGCCCAGCCGCGCCGGGTAGATCAGCCCGGTATAGGAGAGGAAGAACGCACGCCCCGTGCCGCGGTCGACCAGGCTCTGGGCGAAGATCGGATCGCTGTCGGCATGGAAGAACCTGGCCGAGTGCATCACCGCCCCGGCCCGCCCGCTCGCCGATACCGGAACGGTAGCGAGCGAGCCATCCCCGCACAGCGCCGAGAACCCGTGATCACCCCAAGGGAACGCGAGCGCGCAGCCCGGCAGCTCCACGGTTGCGGTGGCCTTACGCTGCTCCAGATCGACCACGGTCACCGATGAGGCCGGCTGCATGTTGTAGACGTAGAGGTAGCGCCCGTCGGCGCTGATGTCGCAATCGTGCACCATCGCATCCTGGATGACGCGCCCGGTGGGAAGATTGATCTCGTCGAGCAGATTCAGCGTGCGGCTGTCGTACACCGAGATCATGTCCTGTCGCGTTCCCCGATTCCCGAGCGTCCAGATTGATTCGCACACATAGAAGTAGCGTCCCGCCGGGTCGAGCGCGAATTCCGAATTGGTCGCCGCCGGCACCAGCCCTTCGATCTGCAGCGTATCGCCATTGAGAATCTTGACGCCGACATTCGAGTCGGTGTTCAGCGTAAAGAGTCGATGCGGATACTGCGGCTTGAGGGTCGCCACATCGAGCTGTTCGGCCTGCGGAACCCCGGCAGGCTGTGCTCGGGCCAGGGCGGGTATCAGAGCACACAGCAGTACCGCAAGGATTTTCATCGGCAGATTCCCTATGGTTGGCGCCGGCGGGAGAGCGAACCACCCCCAGGAAGAGGAGCGAGATCCCTTTGCCCCCTATTCGGTATTCGGCGCCTGCGGCCGCATTCTAACAGCCTACGGTGCTCGCTCGCGCGCGGCTGCGATCCAAACGGGCGGGTGGTCGCTTGGGGTGGTGTGAAGTACGATGCTCCCGAGGCGAGCGAGCGGGCGCAGTTCGGCGTTCACGCATCGATGCAAAGGAGCTCCGACGATGAGTACTTCGATCACAGCAGCTGCCGCGGCCCTGGCGACCGCGCTCGTTCTCGGCGCGGGCGCGAGTGGTGCGGCCGCGCGCGATATGGCCGTGTACCGTGCCGTGGAGGCTGCCCGACCCGGGGCGCTCGAGCTGCTGAAGAGCATCGTCGATATTGACTCGGGATCAGGCGACATCGTGGGCGGCAAGCGAGTTGAGGCGATACTCGCCGAGCAGCTGCGGGCGGCGGGCGCCGACGTCCGCGAGTCCGAAGCCGAGGAGCCTACCGTGGCACCGAACCTGCTCGCCGTATTTCACGGCACCGGTAGGGCGAAGGTGCTCATCATCGCGCACATCGATACCGTGTTCGGGCCCGGCACGGTGGCGAAACGTCCGTTCAGAATCGAAGGCGACCGCGCCTACGGACCGGGGGTCAGTGACGAGAAGGCCGGCGTGGTCAATGCCGTCACCGCCCTCGAGATCCTGCATCAGCTCGGGTTCAAGAACTACTCGACCATTACGCTGTTACTCGATGGGAGCGAGGAGTTCGGCTCGACCGGCTCGACCCGGCTCATCAAGACTCTGGCACGGCAGAACGACGTCGAGTTCAACATGGAGCCCGGCGATCGCCCCGATGCGCTCACGGTGTGGCGCAAGGGTTCCGGGGCGATCGACATTCAGGTCCGGGGACGGGCGGCGCATTCGGGCATGGTGCCGCAGCTCGGTAGGAACGCGGCGGTGGAGCTGGTGCATCAGCTCGCGGCCTTGCAGGGCCGGTTCCCTCAAAGCGGCGACGGCCCGACGGTCAACCTGACCATCATCCGCGCTGGTGACCGCGGCAACATCATTCCGGATTTCGCCGAGGCGAGCTTCGACGTGCGTTTCCGCGAACCGGCGCAATTCGATGCGATCCTGGCGCAGATGCAGTC
>JASHTF010000150.1 GCA_030040715.1 Gammaproteobacteria bacterium
GGCGAGCCGGCGCTCTCTAATCGGGGAGAACGGGACCCGTGATGGAGATCTTAGGTTTCAGATTTTTGAAGTTCGCACACAGGCTGGCGAGCTTCTCGTAAGTGTCGGCAATCTGCTCGAGCTGCTGTTGAGCTTCTGGCGATTTGGTCCCCGCACTCATGAGGCGCAATCTATCAGCCACATTCAGGTAGACCACCGACGAGGACGAAGCGTCCTGTTGTATCCGAGAGTAAGTTCCCGTGCCTTCGGACATCAAATGCTCCGCCTCTATCGCTCGCGGGGACGCTCCCACCTTGAACAGTATGTCTTGCGGCCGCGTGACGGGGGCCTCTTTACGCCATAACCGACCGCGTCTGGCGCCCGATGGCGACAGGCAACATAACCAAGCGCCACGGAAAACTCGGGCGCGCCGCCTCGGTAAACGGTCGCGCGCTGGACTGGGGCGGCAACGACAACGCCGCTCGCAGGCGGCGTTGTCGGCCGCTGCAATGCCGCCAGCGCGCAGAGGTCAGACGGGGCGCGCGATGTCGACGACGTGCAGCTCGATGCCGCGGTAGTCGCGATAGGCGACCCGAATTCGCGCACGATTGACCGCGCACGCGATGAAGCCCGAGTGCGACGAGCAGAAATCGCTGCCGCTCAAGCCACAGTAATGAGCCACCTTGGAACCCGCTCCGGTGCACACGTAATGCGTCGCGCCGTGATGCGCATGTTGTAGATCGTGAATATGGCCGTTGATATATAGCGGTACCTGATGACGCTGCAGGATCGGATCGAGCTGGTCCCTCAGATCGGGAAGGCTGCCACGCGCTTCCGAGGCGATATCGGACAAATACCGCACCGCGCGCCCCAGATAGATCGGATGATGGCCGATCACGACCTTCCAGTCTGCTTTGGAGGCCGCGAGTCGCGCATCGAGCCAGGCCAGCTGCACCGGAACGTTGGCCTTTTGATCGCCGACCTTGACCAGGCGCGCGCCGTCTGCGTAATACGAAGCTATCATCGGCGACGTATCGACGACGAACACCTCTAGCCGGGCCTGATCCGGAGCGGGCTCCGTGAAGCTGTACCAGCGCGCCGGCAGTCGCCAGCGCCTGCTAATAGCGCTGTAATCGAGCTGCGCCTGCACATTACCGCGATAGTCGTGGTTTCCGAGCGCCACACGCCACGGCACCTGCAGCGACGGCGCGGTGTAGATATCCTCGAACGAGGTCTTCCAAGCCGGGTCATCTACGCCGGTCACACCATTCTCGTAGAAGTTATCGCCAACCGATATGACGAAGCGCACACCGAGCTGCTCGGCACTCTCGCCCATGCGCACCGCCACCTCGCTTTGATGGTCGTCTCCGTGGCGCCCCCAGTCCCCGACCGCCAGGAAATTAAGCGACGCGCCGCCAGCATCGGCCCAGGCGCGCGACAGCGGCATCGCGGCCGCGATTCCCAGGCCTCCCAGGGTCTGAACCAGGCGGCGGCGCGTGAGCCGAAACTCGGGCATGCAAATCCTCTTATGCCGTTGGGAACCCGGCGGTCCTCAGCCGAAGCGGCTGACTCCGACGAGGCCCTCATCTGATTACCGCCAAGCGGTCGCTGTCAAGCCCGCAGCCTGACTACCCGGCCGCGAACCTTTTTTGCAATGCCGAAAGACAGTCCGTCAGTCACTCGATCCAGACAGGGAATAGAAATGAACTATCCTGCTTACCCGGTATCAGGCGGGTGGGTTCCTTCCCACTCAGATCGAGCCGCCACAATGTCCACTCAGCAGGCATGATGGTGTCGCTGGCTGTAAACACGACACTACTGCCGTTGCTGGAAAGCGATAGAAAATCTCTCGTTCCGAGCGGCGGCTGAGTGAGCTGATTGAGCTGCCCGGTCCCCACGTTCAGCAGCCACACCGATTGGTAGCCGGCTGTCTTTCGGCCCAGGAATACGATATGGCCGTCATCAATCCAATGAGGAGAAATACAGTTATCGAAATCCGTCAGTACCGTGCGCAGCACGCGAAAACGATTCGGGGCGACTTCCGCTATCAAGAATCCTTTGAAGTCAGCGGGCGACATCGCCGCCAGACGACCTGAAGGCGATACTGCTATCGCCTGGACGTGAAGATCCGGTATTCCCTGGACTGGAAGCCGTGTCCACTCACCGCCGCTAAGGGAATAGCGGAAGATTTCGGGTCCATAATTGACCGCATAGAGATATCGGCCCTCAGGGTCGAACTGCGGATGGTAGGGCGCACCGTCCTTCGGATACGGGATGCGCAGTAGCTTGGTTGCTGGCCACTTCAGCAGGAACAAAGACCGTTGACCGTCGTTGCCTTTCGAACCGATAAGCGCCAGCGTCTTATTCCGCGGGCTATAGGCCAAGTCCTCAATGGTGGTAAGACCCAGCGATTTCCTCTTAACCGAGAGCGTCTGCGCATCCAGGACGTATAAGCCGCCGGAAGACTCGGATGTGAAAGCGATCTCGGCTGTGGCTGCCCAACTCGCGTTTGAGGCTAGGAGTCCGCAGCAAAAAGCCAGCAACGCCGATAAGGCGTCGGCACAGAAGCGATGGTGTCTGATCATATCCTCGGCCTGCGGCTGCTGAGCCATCCCCTAAGATGCCAGCCCGGGCCTGGTGGCGTCTCGATCGCCATCGAAAGCTGTGAGGGTCTTCCCGAAACCGGCACGGGTTCGGTAGGCGCCCGCGGCAGTGGACGGAGCGCTATTCGGCCACCGTCGACATCGGCGCGGCGGACTCGGATACCCAGGCGGAGCGGAGCATGGCGAAGGCCGCATAGGCGATCACGCCCGTGACGGCCCAGCGCATCAGCGTGAGGTGATCGCCGAGCGTCTTCACGAGCGGGAACGCCGCGAGCGTGCCGACGATGGCGCCGAGCGTGAGTCCGACGGCAACGGCGGGGGAGAAGCGGCCAGAGCGCAGGAAGCCGAGACTCGCCACCGGGATCAGTATGCCGTCGCTCGCCATCATGATCGGGTAGGCCGCGATCGGGTGCATCCCCAGGAACGCGAGCAGGGCCATCGAGGGCGCGTAGTTACCGATGCCGACGCACATGAGCGCGCCGAGGATGAAATTTGCCACGACCGCCACCGCAAACCGCCAGCCCGCGAGACCCATGGCCGAACCGGTCGGCGGGATGATGCCGAGGTTGGTCATCGTGAAGAACCCAGCGGCGAGCAGCAGCGCCACGCCCATGAGCAGCTGGATCAGGCGTCGGGGCATCCGGCTGACGATTCCCGCGCCGATCCAGGCACCGGCCCCGGAACTCATGACCATTGCCAACAGGAGCAGCGGCTCGACTTGGACCGCCGTGACGAACAGCGCCGCACTAAGCAGAATCGCCACCGCATTGCCGACGTTCAGCGTTCCTGGAATCAGCTCGTCGGGTGGGTTCCCGCGCAGCTTGAACAACGCCGTAATCTGCGCGTAGTTACCGATGCCGAGCGTGTCGAGGAAGTTCGTGACGCCGCCGATGATGACATCGCCGGTGGACGGGCGAACCGGCCAGCGGTGCTTACGCGTCGCGAGCACCCAGACGACCACCACGGCGACCTCGACGGCCGCGAGACAGGCATACACCACCACCAGCGCCGCTGACATGAGTTCCCCCCGCGGGCCGATGTTCCACCTTACCAAAGAATGCCGACACCTTCCTGTCAGCTTGAATGGCTCGAGCTCACGATCTCGGCAGACCTCTCCCCGGGGCCCTCGATCGTGGGTACGATCCTTGCTCGACACAGTGACGACCGCGCGGGTACTGGCTGAATGCCGGATCCGTTCAACCCGGTGGACACCGTTCAGACAGCATTTCAGCTATGAATACGCACCTAAAAATTGCCCCGGTACTCGAAACCGAGCGCCTGATTCTGCGTTCCCACAGCGCGAATGACTTCGCCGATTGCGCCGCCATGTGGCGTGACCCGCAGGTCGTCCGCTACACCATAGGCAGCGAATCGCCGCCACAACGCACCTGGTTGCGGCTGCTGGCTTACCGTGGCCTTTGGTCCCTGCTCGGATTCGGCTATTGGGCTGTGCAAAGCAAGTCAGGCGGCCGTTATATCGGCGAACTCGGTTATGCCGACTTTCATCGCAACCTGGCGCCGAGTATCGATGGGATTCCGGAGATCGGTTGGGCGCTTGCCACGCAGTCGCACGGCCAGGGCTACGCGACGGAAGCCCTGCGAGCGGTGATCGCGTGGGGTGATGCGCATCTGAATGTCGCGAGAACGGTTTGCATCATCCATCGCGACAACGCGGTCTCCATCCACCTGGCGCGCAAGTTCGGCTATCTGATCGAGTTACGTGCAGCGACCAATGACGAACCGCATCTGCTGCTCGCCCGTGACCGCTCACGCTGATGGGGGCGCGCGGGTCGAACTTGGAGCGCCACGGTCCAGCCCGTGGGGTCTCAACTCATCCGACCACATTGCGCAGCGAGCCGATGCCGGCGATCGTCACCTCCACGAGCGCACCCTGCTTCATCGATCCGACTCCGAGCGAGGTACCGCAGGCGATCACGTCGCCGGCAAGCAGCGACATGTCTTGCGAGATGCGGCTGACGATCTGTGGCGGGGAGAAAATCATGTCCGCGACCGGATAGTTCTGGCGCTCGACGCCATCGAGGCGCGTAATCACACTGAGCCCTGAGACGTCGATGTCGGTCGCGATCACCGGTCCGAGTACGCCGAAGGTGTCGTAGCTCTTGGCGCGTGTCCACTGCTCGAAGTCCGTCGTCTCCTTGAGGTGATCGACAGCCGTGACATCGTTGACGCAGGTGTAGCCGAAAATATAGCCGGACGCCTGCTCAGCGGTCACTTCCTTGCACAGCCGTCCGATCACGATTCCAAGCTCGCCCTCATAGACGACTTTACCCGCATAGTTGCGAGCGCGTCTGATGATATCGCCGGGACCTGCGAGTGCGGTGCTGGGCTTGATGAAATACAGTGGATGCGCCGGCTCGGCCTTCCCGATCTTGGCGGCCAGTGCGTGAAAGTTGTTCCACAGCCCGATGATCTTCGAAGGCACGCACGGAGCAAGAAGCGTGCACTCCGACATCGCCACGGTGCCGCCGGTCGGGCGACACTCGCCAAACAGGTCACCAGTGTATTCGACGATGCTCTCGCCGCGCAGCAGGCCGAAACCCACGCGTCGGTCGGGCAATCGAAAGCGCGCCCAGTGTTTCATTGGTCCTTTTTTTGATGATTGTCTTGGCTGACAGCCCGGAAAGCGCAAAGACCTGTCGACGATCGCAGTGAGGCCATCTGCCGGCATACTACTCTAGTGGTCATTCGGAGGCTCACGATCGAACAGCTTGCCGCGGACGACGGTTGGCGAGATGCAGTCGTTGGCTTGCACGACCAGACTCCGCCGGGTCATTCGCAGCGCCCGACCCAGCAGGATTCGCGACAGGACCCAAGGATGGGTGAGCTAACTGGACCCAAACCTTCGTATTCGGTTGCGCCGACAGCGGCTTGGTCGCCCGCGGGCAGTGGCTGGTAAGCACCCGCGGGGCGCGACTGGCTGAGCGGGAGGTGCCGCCGGTCCCGAAGGCAGCGTCCGCAGCTTGCCGGCCAGGGCACGGATGGCCCGGATCGTCGTGCGCACATTGCCCGTCCCCCGTACCGAGGGGGCGGCGATGCACACCCGCGTCTAGCAAGGAAGCGCGCCGTACAAACCACCGGCGACGCGCGTAACGTCTAGGCGACCAGCAGGGCTCTGGTTTTTCCGATCATCAATGCCGCACGCGCAGCCTCCCGGCCCTTGTCGACGAAGTGCTCCCGAAATATACGTCTGTGATGCTCGGTATCCTGATACTGGTGCGGCGTGAGCGACACCGACAGTACCGGCACGCCGGTATCGAGGCCGACGCGCATCAGTCCGTCGACCACGGCACGCGCGACGAACTCGTGCCGATAGATGCCGCCGTCAACCACAAATGCGGCAGCGGCAATCGCAGCGTACCTGCCAGACGCGGCGACGTCGCGGACCGTCAGCGGCAGCTCAAACGCTCCCGGTACATCAAACACGTCGACAGCTTCTCCAGGAATGATTTCAAGGAACCCGTCCAAGGCGCGCGCGACTATGTCGGCATGCCAGTTGGCCTTCACGAACGCATAGCGGGGAGTGCGGGTGTGTGTCACGGTGACCTCCTTTGAAGTAACGACACGTCACCCAAGGCGATCACGCGACGGTCCAACCCTCTCCTATGAGAGCCGGACTGTTCGTCATCTCATAACCGGACTTTAACCGTCGGCCCAGGCTTCTCACCTGATCTGCTTGACCTTCGCGGAGTTTGGCTCTGCGCGAAGCGCTCACGGGCTCGCGGAACTACGTCCGCATACCGCCGGTGGGGACTTTCACCCCGCCCTGAGACAACTTGAAGCCTGCGCCAATATCGCAAGGAGCACAATAGCTCACCGCCTGTTACCCGCGGGCTACCTCGCCGGCGCCGGGCAGTGCCTCGGTCGCTCTTGCCGCGGCGTCCCGTCGTGGCCCACACTGGCGAAACAGTTGCCTTATTTCAAACTCGAATCATCGGAATCATCGGAGTCATCGCCATGCATCTGCGACTGACCGCAATCGCCGCCCTAGCGCTCTGCATCGCCGGGGAAGTGCCGCTCGCTTGCGCCCAGCAGCGACTCGGACAGGTCCAACCGCAGGTCAAGCACTTCAAGCTCGGAGCGCTCGATCTCTGGGCGCTGCGCGATAGCGCCCTGATCGTGCCAAACGACGGTTCGGTGTTCGGACTGAACGCAGATCGGGCGGCCGTGACAAACGTTCTGCGGGCAGCCGGTGTCTCGACGCACGAGGTCACTCTGCCGGTCGATGTTCTGTTGCTGCGACTGCCCGGGCATCTGATCCTGTTCGACGCCGGGTGGGGTTCGGAAGGTCACGGCGTACTGCGGCAGAGCCTCGCTTCGATCGGCATCTCGCCGGATGAGATTACCGATATTTTGATTACGCACTCTCATTCCGATCACGTCGGCGGCCTGATGGACGCACACGGTCGATCTACCTTTGCCAAGGCCAGGATCAGGATGTCAGCCAACGAGTGGGCCTTCATGCAGACCCAGGACGAAACGCGGGCGCTCGCCTCGGCCATCAAGACGCAAATTCAGACCTTCGAGCCCGGGCAGCCGATCCTTCCAGGAATCACGCCGCTCGCTCTTTATGGTCACACTCCGGGGCATGTCGGCTATGAGATTGCCTGGCGACGATGGCGACTGCTGGACATCGGTGACCTGGCCCATAGCTCGCTCATCTCGGTGGCAAAACCCGATTGGACGATCGATTACGACAACGACAAGGCACAGGGAGCTCGACAGCGTCGGCAGCAGTTTCAGAGGCTCGCCGCCACACATGAGCTGATCTTCGCGCCGCACTTTCCGTTCCCGGGAGTTGGGCGGATCACGCCGGCAGGCGATGGCTTCAGCTTCCGACCCGAAGTACCGTCGGAGCAGTAGCCGAACCACATAGAAGCATGAAACTGCGCGGCCCGCCGTCGTCCCGTCGGCTGGCCGGGTCGCAGCTCAGCGTGCCGCCGCGAGCTTGTCCTGCGTCCTGTTTTCGAAATCGCTCGCGTCATGACGCTCACGCAGCTGGGTCGAGGGATCACCGCTGGTGCGGTTGACCATGCGCCCGCGCTGCACCGCTGGCCGCTGCAGGAGCGTATCGGCCCAGCGCTGCACGTACCGGTAGTCCTGCACGCTCAGAAACTCGGCTACGCCATACGACCAGCCCTTCACCAGACCACCATACCACGGCAATATCGCCATGTCGGCGATCGTATACGCGTCGCCGGCGATGTACTTGCTCTCATGCAGACGTCGGTCGAGTACGTCGAGTTGGCGCTTCACTTCCATGGCGTACCTATCGATCGCATATTCGATCTTTGTGGGAGCGTAGGCGTAAAAGTGACCTAGGCCGCCGCCGAGATAGGGGGCACTTCCTATTTGCCAAAATAGCCACGAAAGACACTCGGCATGTGGTCCGGACTCCCGCGGCAGGAAGACACCGAATTTCTCGGCGAGATACAGTAGGATCGCTCCGGATTCGAACACCCGGACCGGTACCTGCCCGCTCCGATCGACCATGGCGGGAATCTTGGAGTTTGGATTCACCGCGACAAATCCGCTGCCGAACTGCTCGCCCTTGCCGATGTCGATCAGCCAGGCATCGTACTCCGCGCCGCTGATTCCGAGCGCCAGCAGCTCCTCGAGCATGATGGTGACTTTGACCCCGTTCGGCGTGCCGAGCGAATAGAGCTGCAGCGGATGACTCCCCACCGGCAGCTCCTGCTCGTGCGTTGGCCCGGCGATTGGGCGGTTGATGTTCGCAAACTGCCCGCCACTCTGTTTATTCCACGTCCAGACTTTGGGCGGCGTGTACTCGGACGAATCGGTCATCATCGTTCTCCGTCAATTCCACACTCAGGTGCAACCGCCATCATGCCACCGAAAGCCGGCTGGCAGCGACGTCGTCCGAGCCAGACGTTCGGCGTATGATGAGTATCCAAGAGATCGCGGCGTCAGAAAAAGCGCAGCGTACCTATGGGCAGCGTCGGCACCAACCACCAGTCACCTGCGAACTACTCACTCGCATCGTCACGGAGGCGCTCATGACTAAGCGCAGCACGTTTCTCGCAACCGATCACATCGATGTAGTCGCGGGCAACGGCCTCATGAGTCGCCGGCATCTCATTACACGCGGCGCCGCCGTTACCAGTGCGCTCGGCGCTGGGAGTCTCATGGCGCTCCGGTCGTCGGCATCCGCGGGGTCCGAGGTGCTCACCATTCCAGAATGGATGAAGGTGCCCGGGCGAGACTTCGAGCCCTATGGCACGCCCTCTCGGTTCGAGAAGCTCACGCGCAACCCCCGAACGCCGCTGCAATTTCTCGACGGCATGATTACACCGAGCGGACTGCACTTCGTGATCACTCATAACGGCGTGCCAGACATCGACCCCGATCAGCATCGCTTCCTGATTCACGGTCTCGTCAAGCGACCGTTAGTGTTTACGCTCGAGGCGCTCGAACGCTATCCCAGAAGCTCGCGCATCGTTTTCCTCGAGTGCGCTGGCAACAGCCGCGCTCTCTATAGCGAGCAACCAGTCAAGGGAGACGCGCAATCGATCCATGGCCTGCTGTCGTGTGCCGAGTGGACCGGTGTGTCGCTCGCCTTGCTGCTGGATGAAGCCGGTATAGACCCCAGGGCGAAGTGGCTGCTCGCGGAAGGTGCCGACGCAGCGGCTATGAGTCGCAGCATTCCCCTCGCCAAGGCCCTCGACGATGCGTTCATTGCGCTCTATCAGAACGGTGAGCCGCTGCGGCCCGCCAACGGTTACCCCATGCGCCTGATGGTTCCTGGGTACCACGGCAACATGAACGTCAAGTGGCTGCGACGCATCGAGCTCACTGAAGGGCCGATGATGACGAAGGACGAGACCTCGCATTATTCCATGCTGCTCAAAGACGGCCGTGTCGCTCAATTTAAATTTCCCATCGACGGTAAGTCGGTCATCACCCGGCCGTCACCCGGCCTAACGATGAACGGGCCCGGCTTCTACGAGATCTCCGGCCTGGCCTGGTCCGGTAATGGCAAGGTCGTCAAGGTGGAAGTCTCGGCAGACGGTGGCCATAGCTGGGCGGATGCGGCGCTTTCGGAACCGGTGCTCTCAAAGGCGCTGACGCGCTTCCGCTTGCCGTGGCATTGGAACGGAGGCCCCGCCGTACTGCAGAGCCGGGCGACCGACGACACGGGCTACGTCCAGCCGACGCGCGAACAGCTGATCGCCAAGCGCGGCAACAACGCCTTTTACTTTAACAACGCGATCTCGAGCTGGGCGGTGGCAGCTTCGGGGCAGGTGTCCAATGTCTACGTATAAGTGGATCATCGCCAGTGCCTTCGCTGTGGTCGGCGGCACGTGTGCGGCAGCCAACGTGGACGGCCCGCATCTCGGCCGCGTGGTCACTCAAGCGGACATCGCCGCCTGGGACATCTCCATAGCTCCCGATGGCACCGGTCTGCCTGCGGGCGCCGGTACCGCCAAGCAAGGCGAGCCACTGTACGTCGCTCGATGCGCGGCGTGCCACGGCATCAAGGGCGACGGTCAAGTCGGCCAAACGGCTCCTCCGCTGGCGGGCGGGTTTGGCACCCTGACCGGGGATAAACCGCTCAAAACCGTCGGCAGCTATTGGCCCTACGCCACGACGCTGTTTGATTACGTGCGCCGAGCAATGCCCGCAATTCAGCCCGAGTCTCTGACCAATGACGAAGTCTATGCGCTCGCGGCCTACGTCCTGTATCTCAACCACCTGGTCGGCGACAGCGACGTCATGAACGCCAAGACCTTGCCGAAAGTGAAGATGCCAAATCGCGCTAAGTTCTTTGTGGTCTATCCAAACAAGCGACTCTAGGCGTTTCGAGCGGCGACACAGAAGATTGCGCGCCGCGCAGTTGTGAACAAACAGGGAGAACGTCATGAGAATGTATGGCTCAATACCTGGCCTATTGGCGTTGGCCGCAATGATTTCCGCCGCCGCCTACGCTCAGAATCCCGAAATGAGCGGCAAGTGGGCATTGAACCCGGATAAGTCTCAGGGTCCCGGGCCGGCCAGCGAGTTGCTGAACTACCGGATAACGGGGGACGAAGAGCACTACAGCGCTGATGCAACTCAGAAGGACGGAGGCAAATTCAAGACCGAGTACCGTGCCAAGTACGACGGCAAGGAATATCCCAACAAGAACCTGGTGACGGGACGTGTCACGTACACGGCGCTCAGGCAGATGTTTCCGCGCGTGGAGGAGGTGACCAACATCCGCCACGTCAAGGATTCGAGCGGAAAGGAAGTCAGCGAGGTCACCGGGCACTTCATTCGCATACTCTCGGCCGATGGCAAAGAGATCACTTCGGTGCTCACCGACGCCAAGGGCGAAGTGACCTCGGTGCGGGTCTTCGATAAGCAGGCCGACTAGGACGCTCGTGCTGTTCTATAATCAAAAGGTTACACGCAACAGCTGAAGCGTATTTTTGGCGCGTCTCAACCGTACGAGGCGCCGTCCGATGGTTCCCCCTTGGCACGCATCCTCTCGAGCGCGGACGTGGCGAAACTGGTAGACGCAGCAGACTTAAAATCTGCTGGCCCTAAAGGCCTTGAGGGTTCGAATCCCTCCGTCCGCACCAGCAGGGCCCGCATAGCCGGCGGCTTGGGCTCTGAAACAGAAATGTAGATTCCTGCGGCTACCATTCCGGTGGACCGTTGATCACCCGGGGGCTTCGTGGACGATCTGCGAGCCGGCTATGTCAACCTGACTTATCCGATCTGCTACAGCCCGGAGCTGAATCCCGTGCTCGCTCGGGTGTCGCTGCTGGCCGCCCATTACGCTGCGCCACAGGTCGCGTTGGCCTGTGAGCTCGGCTTTGGCCAAGGCTTGAGCTGCAACATCCACGCGGCCGCGTCGTCGACCACCTGGTATGGGACAGATTTCGACTCCGCCCAGGTCAGTTTCGCGCGGCAGCTGGCTGCCGTCTCCGGCGCGGACGCCAGATTGTTCGACGAAGCTTTCGTGGAGTTCTGCCAGCGTACCGACCTGCCGGAGTTCGATTTCGTCGGCCTGCACGGCATCTGGAGCTGGATATCTGACGACAACCGCGCCGTCATCGTCGACTTCTTGCGCCGCAAGCTAAAGCCCGGCGGTGTGGCCTATTTCGGCTACGACGCTCTGGCCGGCTGGACGGGCATGCTGCCGATTCGCGACGCACTCGTCCGCTATGTCAATCTCGTGTCGGCGCCGGCCAAAGGCGCTCTGCAGCGAGTCGAAGTAGGGTTGGAGTTCATCGAGAGATTGCTCGCGACCAGCCCGCTGTTTGCGCACGGGGCTGCACGTGTCGTCTCTCGGCTAAAGACGATGTGGCTCGAGAACCGTGTGGTCTTCACACATCAGTTCTTCAACGAGCATTGGGCGCCGATGACATTCTCTCAAATGGCCCAGTGGCTGGCACCGGCAAAACTCGGGTATGCGTGCTCGACGTCCCACTTTGAGCAGCACGATCGACTGAATCTGAATACCGATCAGCAGGCCTTACTGCAAGAGCTCCCTGATGCCACTCTCCGGGAGACTGTGCGCGATCTCATGGTGAACCGGTGCTTTCGGACGGACTACTGGGTCAAGGGAGCGCGCAAACTCAGCGCCACCGAGTCAGCCGATGCGCTGCGCCGGCAGCGCGTGGTTCTCACGAGGCCACGCGCAGACGTCTCCGTCACAGCCAGGGGCGTGTTGGGTGAACGCGCGGTCGCACAATCCATGGCTCAACCGATCTTGGACGTGCTCGCAGATCACCGAGTACGAAGCGTTGAGGAAGTCGAGTTGGCCGTGAAGGGACGCGGTATGCAGCCAGCGCACGTGTTCGAAGTGTTACGCACGCTCAGCGAGACGCGGAGCCTGGCATTCGCCCAGGATGAAGCCGTCATCGATGCGGCCAGACAACAAACGGACAGGCTCAATACCTTCCTGTGCCAGCGGGCTCGTTACCACGACGATACCAGCTTTCTGGCCAGCCCGGTCACCGGGGGAGGGCGTCTGATGGACCGTTACAGAATGTTCTTCGTAAGCGCGCTGCACCAGGGCGCCACAAAGGCCGCAGAGTTGGCGGCAATCGCCGTCCCTATGATTGAGACTGCGGAAATGGAGATCATCGTGAAAGAAAAAACTTCCGTCTCGGCGGACGATCGTTTCGCCGCACTCGTCACACTGGCGTCGAGCTTTTTGGACGAGGAAGCGCCCATTTTGAGTGCTCTACGGATCGTCTGAGGCTTTAGTTAGCCGATAGAGAGCCTCGCGGTGACCCACACACAGCGTCGCGTCCAAGGGCGGTCGGCTGGACGGTCGGGCGCGCGCGGCGCGTATCACGATTTCTGAGGTGCCGGGGGAGAAGTAGAGAATCTTATTGTCACCGTGATCGGCGCTGAACATGGCCACGTCCGTCGGTGCTTCGGTATTGATAAAAAACTGCTCGAACAGCTGCTGAATCTGCTCGTGCTCATTGCTCGCGAGCTGCTCGCTCGATAGCTCGACCGAATGCCAGGTCATGCGATATCCACTCTCCCGCAGTGCGGCGGGGGCGGTCACCCGCATAGCACTTCAATGTGACCGGAAGTTGGCGGATTTGAGTCACATCAGCGGCAGCAGCAAAACAGGCTCAGCGCGGCGGCATCGTTGTAGGCAACCGGGCCTTACGGGCTCACGCCCCAGGTGTGCAACCGCTCCTCGAGGTGGGGTGCCATCGCCCTGGCGACGGCAATGTCGCCTTCCCCGGCGGCTGTCTTGCCGAGCCGCAGCTCGTCGATCCCGCGTCCGTAGAGGGATGAAGCCTGTTTCGGCGCCCTCTGCAGAGCGGAATCGAATTGTGTGATCGATAGATCAAATCTGCCGCGACGGAGCTCAACCCAGCCAAGTGAATTGAGCGTATTGGGATCATCGCGACTCAACCGCAGCGAGCGCTTGCAATCCGCCTCGGCCTGGTCGAGCTCGCGGTTCCACATAGCTCGAGCCCAGCACCGTTCGTTGAGCGCGACGGGAAGCCGGGCATCGGATCCATGGCTCGAGATCCACTCGTCCACCTGATGAATCGATTGCTCCGGTAACCCGGCGCCCAGGTATAGAGACGACATCTCCAACTTCAGATCCGACTGCGTGCTGGTGGTCCGATCTACCACGTCGAGATCCGCTCGGGCTGCAGCCTTATCGCTCCTGCGCAGCTCCAGCCGTGCACGCGTCAGGAGCGCATCGGTGAAGTCCGGTTTGAGCTTCAGCGCCTGATCGAGATCAGTCAGCGCTGGGTCGCTGCGCTCTTCGCCTAGATAAGCCAGCGCGCGTTGATAGAAGTAATCCGGCTGGCTCGGGTCCAACTGCGCAGCCTGAGTCAGGTCGGCGATGGCGCGCTCAAAGTCACGGCGTGCGACCAGCGCCCTGCCGCGTGCGGCAAAGTCGGCCGCACTATGCGGCTCACTGGACCCGTCCCGCGCCTCGGTTGGAGGAGATTGAGTACGCAGCGAAGCCAGATTGAAAACCGGCCCGCCATTGTAGGTGAAGTACAACTTGTGCTGGCTGTTAGCCACGTAGATGCGGTGGGAAAGAAAGAAATCCATGCCGACAAGCATGTCTTCATCCCCCATGGTCAGATCCCCGAACCGCAGCCGCGTATTGCGCGTCTCTTCCCCGCCCATCTTGAAGCTCGCAAACGGACCGACCCAGGTCGGATACTTGCCGCGCCCGAGGCCAAAGCCGATTCCGGCGGAAACGACGCCTGGACTCTGCGGCGTGACACCGGCGCGCCTTGCCGCTGCCAGAGTGAGCACTGAGGTCGGTGCGCCGGTATCGAACTGCACGCGGATCTTATGCCCGTTGAGAACCGCCGTGCCGGCAATGCGCCAGCCGAACTTGCCGGTGTATTCGATCGGCATCATCTCGATGGGTAACTGCGCGGCCCCCGCCCAATAAGCCAGCGATCGCTCACGGCAATCCGTCGGCCTCATCAGCCGGATGACACCGTCGCTCAGGTCGTATTCGACATCCGCGATCCCGAGTATGTTCGAGCCGAGCAGGCCCGCAGCGCCGTCACCGACGTCGGTTCCACCGACCACGAATTGCCACTTTCCCCGCAGCGGAATGTTGTCGAGCACGAACTCATCAATCGTGGCCAGTGAGAAATCGAACGCTCCATTCACGCCGCCGATATAGGGGAGCACCGAGGTGTGGCTCAACTTGAGCCTGAGCGCCATCGCACTCGCCGGCGAGAGGATGCTGTAAAACGATCCACTGTCGACCACCAGCTGCGAATCGGTACCATTGAGTTTGACGGGCATGAGTGCCCTCAGCCCCAACATGCGCACGGGAAGGTCGGCCATCTTTCCGATGACGCACGCCGCGGGAGTTGGCACCGGCAGCAGTGCTGCGGCGGCGAGGAGGAGGCCCAGCTGAAGTCGGCGTTTGCGCATAGTTCCTATCAGTCGACCCTGATGACGACCTTACCTCGTGCGTGTCCTGCTTCCAGATACCGGATGGCCTCGGGCGCCTGACTCAAACTGTACTCGCGATCGATCACGGGCTTCAGCTTGCCGTCCTGCAACAGGCCGCGCAGCAGATTGACGTCGGTAGTCCTGTTGGTGTCAGCGAGGAATGTCACGAGCCTCTGCTTGACGAACGGCGAGATCAGCCGAGCCCGCAGCGGTCGGGCCAAGGGCCCGAGCCACGGGTCATTGCTCTGAGTACCGGCGATCACGAGCGTACCGCGGGGCGTCAACACGCGCACAGAGGCCAATAGACCGTGATTGCCCACGGTATCGAAGATCAGATCGTAACGCGCTGCGCCCCGAGTGTAGTCACTGCGGTTGTAGTCGATGACATGATCGGCGCCGATCGAGCGCACCAGCTCCAGGTTGCGGGTACTGCAGACACCGGTCACTTCCGCGCCCAGGGACTTCGCCAGCTGTACCGCGAAGGTTCCCACACCGCCCGATGCCCCATTGATAAGAACCTGCTGTCCTGGCTGCAGATGACCGACGTCACGCAAGCCCTGCAGTGCGGTGAGCGCAGCGATCGGGACGGCAGCAGCCTGCTCGAACGTCATGTTGGACGGTTTGAGCGCAAGTCCAACCTCGGTGGAGACGGTGTAGTCAGCCAGGCTGCCGTCGGCAGTGCCGAACAGTTCATCACCGACTTTGAACTGCGTGACCCTCTTGCCGACCGCTTCGACCGTGCCGGCAAAATCGACCCCGAGCTGAATGCGATCTGGCTTCGGCCGGCCCAGTCCTGCGATCAGTCGCACGACGTACGGAGTCCCGCGCATGTAATGCCAATCGAGTGGATTGATGGCGGCGGCGCGGACCCTGATCAGCAGCTCGTCATCCTTGGGCGTGGGTTTGGCGAGCTGCTCGAGTTTGACGACATCCGGTGAACCATATCGCCGATGGACCACCGCCGTCATCGGTACTGCGCCCGCGGGCAGCGCCGGCGCGGGTGCCGGAGCAGAATCGTGTGCGATCGCGAACGCCAACGCGAGCAGCCCGAGGACAACCACGAGCGCGAGCGTTGCGGCGGATTTGGCACGCGGACGCATCAGCGTCGCCCCCTTGCAGGCGTGCAAACCGATTTCCATCCTATCATTCGATGCGGTTGCGGAATTTGCATTTGGATTTGCAACACCCAGCAAATACGGAAAGACTACTCGGCAGCACCCCGCAGGGTATGTTGCGCGACGCGCATAGACGTGCGAACATATATCTGTAAAACATTGATTCTGAATGATAAATACCGCGACGCCAGACGCTCGTGCGGACCCGAATCCGACCGTCCGTACGAGCGCGCCACGACGCTGCGGCGCCTCGCCAATGAATGAGCTGACGGCCGAGAGCCTGCACCTGTGGCGCGGCGAGCATCACGTGCTGCGCGGGGTTTCATTCAGCATCGCCGCGGGCCAGTGTCTGCAGGTCACGGGCGCCAATGGCTCGGGCAAGACCACGCTGTTGCGGGCGCTGTGCGGCCTGGTGCCGCTCGAAAGCGGCACGGTGCGTTGGCGCGGCCGCGAGCTATCGGCGGACCGCGACGCGTTCCACGGCGAGCTCAGCTATCTCGGGCATGACAACGGACTCAAGGCGGATTTGACCGCGGCGGAGAATCTCAGCTTTGCCACCCGCCTGAAGCGTCCGCTGCAAACGGGCGAGGTGAGCGCGGCGCTCGAGCGCACTGGCGTCGCCGACAGTGCTGGCGTCGCGCTCAGACGCCTCTCCGCCGGACAGCGCCGGCGCGTGGCACTCGCGCGCTTGCTGCTCACGCACGCAGCCGTATGGGTGCTCGATGAGCCCGGCTCGAACCTCGATGCGCACGGACAATCTCTCTTGGCGGAGCTGATCAATGCGCACCTTACGACCAGCGGCCTGGCCGTGGTTGCAACCCACCAGTCGTTGAACCTGCCGACGCCACAAGTATGTCCGTTGGCGCTACAATGACCGCGGCGCGCAACGAGGCCGCACGGGCGGACTCGGCGAGACAGAGTCTGATGCGAGCTGCATGGGCGCTGGCTCAGCGCGACTTGCGTATTGCCCTGCGGCGCTCCGGGGATACGCTGCAGCCGGTGGGCTTTTTTATTGTCGTCACGACGCTATTTCCGCTGGGACTGGACCCGCAACTGTCGCTGCTTCGCGACATAGCGCCGGCGGCGCTGTGGGTTGGTGCGCTGCTGTCCTCGCTCCTCGCTCTCGACTTGCTGTTTCGTGAAGACGCTCAGGACGGCACGCTTGAGCAGCTGGCACTCTGCGGATTGCCGTTTGCGGGGCTGCTGGTAGCGAAGACGGCGGTACATTGGCTGCTGACCGGGCTGCCGCTGGTCGTGGTGGCGCCGGTACTCGCCGGAGCACTCGGGGCCCCGGCCTCGGCCTTGCCGGGCGTACTGGTGGCCCTGTTGCTGGGCACGATCACCCTGAGCCTCATCGGGGCCATCGGAGCGGGCTTGACGATGGGGGTGAAGCGCAGCGGCTCGCTGCTCGCGCTGCTGGTACTGCCGCTGGCGGTGCCGGTGCTGATCTTCGGGGCGCGCGCTACCGCGCAGGCGATCTCTGGCGAGTGGCCGGCGGGGGCGCTGTATCTGCTCGGGGCAATGGCGGTGTTGACCGCTACGCTCGCGCCCTGGGCCGTGGCCGCCGCGGTGCGCATCGGCCTGGAGTAGGGCGACCACAGTGACTGGAGCCACGGACGTGGCCTGGAGTGTCGATGGCTTGGGTATGGTTCCATCGTTTCGGCTCACCACCGTACTTCTACCGCGTGGCCAAGCGGCTGGCACCATGGTTTGGTTGGGCGGCGCTGCTGTTGTGCATCGGCGGCACGATCGGCGGTTTGGTGTTTGCGCCGCCCGACTATCGCCAGGGCGAGGGCTTTCGCATCCTGTACGTGCACGTGCCGGCCGCGTGGCTTTCCCTGATGACCTACGTGGTGATGGCGGTCAGTGCCGCCATCGGCCTCATCTGGCGCATGAACGTGGCGCACGCCGTGGCGGCGAGCTGTCCCCGCATCGGTGCCTCCTTTACGGCGCTCGCGCTCGCGACCGGCATGCTCTGGGGGAAACCGATGTGGGGTACCTACTGGGTCTGGGATCCCCGCCTGACATCGGAACTTCTGCTGTTTTTTCTGTATCTCAGTTATATCGGGTTGCGTAGCGCGTTCGATGACGTGGCACGTGCTGATCGCGCCAGTGCCGTGCTGGCGATCGTCGGCGTGATCGACGTGCCCATCATTCATTATTCGGTGATCTGGTGGAACTCTCTGCATCAGGCGCCCAGCGTACTCAGATTCGGCGCACCCACCATCGCGCCCTCCATGCTCTATCCGCTGCTGATGATGGCGGTGGGCTTCACCTGTTACTTCATGGC
>JASHTF010000151.1 GCA_030040715.1 Gammaproteobacteria bacterium
GATGATGGGCGACCACGATGAGTTCGTACTCATTCAAACCAGCGACGGCCGCTCGGGGTGGGTTGCGCGCGCCAATCTCGGCGCGGTGGTACCGCCAATGGGCGGCGAGCGTCAGGGCTTGGCCCAGTCACGGGATTGAGAGGTCTCGGCGGCAAGACAAGCGCGCGAATGGCTCCAAGGTGATGAATCGAGCACACCGAATACTCGGACGAGGAGGGATCGTACATGCAGCACCAGGTGGTTTCCCGGAAGGAGTGGCTCGAAGCGCGCACCAAACTTCTTGAGCATGAGAAGGCTTTGACGCGACACCGAGACCTTGTCTCTGCGGAGCGCCTGAGGCTGCCGTGGGTACGGCTCGAGAAGGACTACATCTTCGATGGACCGGACGGGAGACTCGCCTTGTCCGATTTGTTCCAGAGCCGCAGTCAGCTCTACATCAAGCACTTCATGATGGCGCCAGGGGCGCAGCACCAGTGTGTGGGATGCTCTCTGGAGGTCGATCACATCACCGATATCCTGCCGCACCTCGAGAACCACGATATCAGCTATGTCGTCGTCGCCCGAGCGCCCATTGAAGAAATTGAAGTGGTACGCAAGCGCATGAGCTGGAAGTTTCTGTGGGTCTCGTCGTTCAACAGCGACTTCAACTTTGACTTCGATGTCTCCTTCAGACCTGAGGACGTGGTCGCCGGGCGAGCCCGGTACAATTTTCGGCCGGCACCGGATTGGACGCGGGAAATCCAGGATCTATCGGGCGGCAGTGTCTTCTACAAGGACGCGGCGGGTGGGATATACCACACCTATTCGGCGTACGGCCGCGGTGGAGAAGAGGTGCTCGGAATCTATGGCATCCTGGATGCGATGCCGAAGGGCCGCAACGAGACGGGTCCGCATCACTCGCTCGCCGATTGGGCTCGCCCTCGCAACACCTACGGCAAGGGCGGCACAGTCGAGGCCAATGGTCGCTACCACGCGCCTGCCTGTGGCTGTTCTGTGCATCCCCGGTAGTGAGCGCCGCTCATTAACGATTGACATCGTGGGTGCGTAGCGAGATAAGGCCGGTAAAGTAGCGGATCGGTCGTAAAAGGAGGTCCGACCATGAGGACGAGCCCTTGGCTTAGCACGGTCGCGGCGGCATGCGTGCTCATGCCACTGTCGCAGGGAACCTCGGCCACGACGCCAGCCGGCGCGGATGAGCAACTCGGCACCGTCTCGTTCTCGGTCTCCTGCAGCCCGGGCGTGCAAGCGAGCTTCAATCGCGGCGTCGCTCTCCTGCACGACTTCTGGTACGAGGAGGCGAGGCCGCAATTCGAGCGCATCCTCAAGCGCGACCCGGCATGCGCGATGGCGCACTGGGGAATCGTGATGAGCGTTTTCCACCAGATTTGGGACCGACCGGACGATGCGGCCACGGCCATGGGCTGGCGTGAGATTGAAGCGGCTGAGGCGCATCCGGCAAAGACCGCCCGAGAACGCGGCTACATCGCTGCGTTGCGTGAGATCTTCCAGCCTGGTTCGACGGATTATCAGCTGCGGGTAGATGCGTATTCGAAGGCCATGGGCGACCTCTATGCGGCCCATCCTGACGATGTAGACGCGGGTGCCTTCTATGCCCTCTCGCTGCTGGCGGCGAAAGCGCCATCCGATACCAGCATCAAGCAAGAGCGCAAGGCGTTGAGTGTGCTGACTCCGCTGTGGGCTCAGTACCCAAACCACCCGGGACTCGTTCACTACATCATCCATTCTTGCGACAACCCGACGCTCGCGCCTCAGGGTCTCGCCGCGGCGCGCGCCTACGGCAAGGTCGCCCCGGCCGGGCCACATGCGGTGCACATGCCGGGACATATTTTCGCGCGGCTCGGGCTGTGGCAAGAGGACATCGCCGCGAATATCGCCTCGGTGGAGGCGTCGCGCGCTGCCGAAGCCCGGCACGAGAGTGGCGCGATGGACCAATTTCATTCCGATGATTTCCTGGTGTACGCCGACCTGCAGGCTGGACGGGAGGACAAGGCTCGCGCCATCGTCACGGACGCGGATGCCACCATGGCGAATTACGAATCAATGCCGGATATGGCGCCGGATCATTACATGACGGGGATGTATCCCTACTATCGGATCAAGTTACCGATGTTCGTGGATCTCGAGACTCGGGACTGGGCTAAAGCCCTCGCTCTTGAACCGATTCAAGGAGCGCCCCCGGAAACGCAGACCCAGGTGTACTGGGCGCGTGCCATTGCCGCGGGGCATCTGCGCCGCGGTGCCGAGGCGCAGCGCGCCTTGGTCGCTTACGACGCTTTGCTCGACCAGATGCGTAAGGGCCGCCACGCCTATCTTGCCAATGGTACCGGCGCAAAGATCGGGCGCGGCGAGGTGCTCGCTTGGAGCAACTTCGCTGACGGTCACCTCGATGAGGCCCTCAAGTACATGCGGCAGAGCGCGGACCTTCAGGATCTGGTGGGTCAGGGCGAAGTCGACATTCCTGCACGCGAGATGTTGGCCGACATGCTGTTGGAAGCGAATCAACCCAAGGAGGCCCTGGTCGAATACCAGCGAGCGCTGCAGCTCAGTCCGAATCGATTCGATGGTCTCTACAACGCCGGTCGGGCCGCTGAGGCTGTGCGGGACAGCGCGCTCGCGAGGCACTATTACCGAGCACTGCTTCAATCCACCGATAATGGGGCGTACTCCACTCGCCCGGAAATTGGGCACGCCAAACAGGTCATGGCGGCGGCGACGCTCAGCAAAAATTGATCGTTCAGGTCAGCGAACGTGCTACGCGCGGTCAACGCGCGCCGCGAAGCAGCCGGGTTTCGCGTTGTGGACGTGCAGGTAGCTAATTCGCTTATCCGCAAAGTGGCGGTTGATGTTCGACGCCAGTTTCGTGCCCGCTACTACGTCGGCGTCCACCATCATTCCAGCATCATCGAAAGCGCGGACTGAGAGCAGGCGGATCTGGAGCGCCTCGGGAATCTCGTTAATAGAAGGTTTCGCTTCCAGTGCGTATTCCCGTACGTAAATTGCGTGCCTCGAACGATACGGACTATTGGTTGGCAGGTGCTCGTAATTCAACAGCAGCACCGGCTCTCCGACATCGGCATCGCGCAAGCTGACGCGGCAAGGATAGCCGGGTCTGCGGTCAGCTATCCGGCGAACTATGCCGCGATCCGCAAGGCTGCTATCCGAGAGTCCAAACAGTGAAGTGAACTGGGCAGCGGGCAGGCCTGAGATGCGGAAGTTCATTGGTGCTTCTCCGCCGATGAAGAGCTATGCCAGGGGATGGCAGAATCGCATCAATGGCCGCGTTGTGCACTCCGGCTCTTGCTGGTGAATTCGACCGGCCAGGGCGGCTAGGGCCTGTCGTCGGCTCGTAGCCTCGCCCTTAGCAAATCAACGCAAGCAGGTCGAAATTTTGTCAATCGGCGCCATAAGCGATGCGCCAGATTCGTCCCTTCTGCGAATCGGCGACATAGAGCGCGCCATCCGGCCCTATCGCCACGGCCACGGGCCGATAGGCGGCGCGCTTGCCACACTTGTCCGCGTGCGTGCTGCCCGCGAAGCCATCGGCAAACACTTCAGGATTACCCGCTGCGCCGGACCGATCCATCGGCACGAACATGACGTCATAGCCGCCGTCAAAGTCCTCCGGATCGCAGCCGGCCGGACCGTGAAAGGCGATGAAGGCGCCGCCGCGATACTGCGCCGGGAACTGACGCGCCTCATAGAAGGTGATATCCATCGGCGCGATATGGGCATGGAACGCCGCTACTGGTACGGCGTATTTGCTGTCGGTAACCACCGTCTTACCGTCGCCACCATATTCAGGTTGGGCCAGCCGTAGGTGCTTGGCGCTGTCGTAATAGGTATAGGGCCAACCCAGATCGGTTCCCTGCGTGACCTTGACCATCTCATCGGCGATGCGCCCATCATCCTCGGCGCTGATGAAGTTCGGCCAGGTCTTGTCGGCGCCGTCGCGGCCGTAAAGAACTACGTAGAGCGCCTTGGCTCCGGGCGACCAAGCCAGCGCATTGGTGTCGCGGATGCCGGTCGCGAAGTGCTCGCCGTCGGCGAACTTCTGGTCGAGCTTGTCCGCATTGAAGCGCCAGATTCCCGCAGCCCCCGCCAAGTCCGGGCATGGTGTCAGGCCCTGAGCCTGGGCGTTGCGCGGCGTGTCCTTGGCCACGCAGATGTTTCCTGAGCCGGGAACCGCCAGATAGAGTCCACCCTTGTCATCGAAGGCCAGTGCGGGACGGCCGGGCACGTCAACCACCACGGCTTGCGGCTCCGCAGTCGGCACCAGCGCCTTACCGGAGAGTGGTATGCGAAAGAGTGTGTGGGCCGATGCCGTGTAGAGTGCCCCCTTGTAAACGGCGATGGCAGTGCCGTTGTCTATGCTGCTGAAATGCTCCATCCGATCGACGTGATGATGCGCATCGAGGTGCAGGGCGATGATGCCGGCATTGGGCGCGCCTTTTTCCTGCTCCTCAGTCGAGATATAAAGATCGCTGGCATCGCGGAATGCCATGTGGCGCGTCATGTTGCCAAGGCTCTCAGCCACCACGGTGGCGTGAAATCCGGGTGGTAAGGTCAAACCATCGGGCTCTGCCGCCATGATGGGCAACGCGGCAAGGGACAATACACAAGTCACGGCTGGCAGTTTCACGACCGATCCCCCTGTTCAAAACCGACCCGGATCATTATGACACCGATGGGCAAGGGTCGAGTCGACCTGCCCATCAGCGCCTCTGCGGCCGCAGTCAGGGATTTGAGTGTAGCCCCGTTGCCGGGGGGCGGAACACGGGCTTCGCCTCGGCCGAATCCGACGTCGGACGCGGCGTGCTCCTCGGCTCTGTATGCGCTCGAGCCGGAACGGCGAGCGAGGTATTGCCTGCCGCGGTGATGCGGTGAGCGTGTGCAGTGCGGCTTCGAACGACGTGGGCCAGTTTCGACGCCGCGTGTCGTGTGCCCGGGTGCTGCGGCGGCGGCGACAGATGCGGCTCGGTGAAGACGATGTGTGCCTCTGCCGGGGGCCGCGCCGTGGTGCCGCCGACGCCACCGTTGTAGCTGACCTTCGAGGTCGTGATCCCGCTCGTCGGCAGCTCGCGATAGGTGTCGCGAATGACGCTGCTGTTCACATGACTGACGGCGGTGTTGTAGACAAAGGTGCCGCCGACCCAGCGTCCCCCGCTGTAACCCGAGCCGAAATAGCCGTAGCCGTAGTTGATGCCTGCGTAGTAGCCGACGTACGATCCCCAGAATCCCGGATGAAACACATACGCGCCGCCGACGAAGGCCCAGTAACCTGGTGTCCACAGCTGACCGGACTGCGGTGGGTGTACCCAGGCACCTGTGATCCAGTAGTAGCGTCGCGCGACCCAGACCCAATAGCCGGGAGTCCAGATACTGCCCACCACGGCGCACGGTGGTTGCTCATCATCGGGCAGCGGCGGCGGCGCGTCGGACGCGGTGAGCAGTGGGGCGGCCCCCGCATCCGGCGCTGAATCGCCGGCCGGTGCCGCTGGCCAGTGCTGCGCGAGTCGGTCACGCTCGGCATTGCTCCCGGGCAAGCTGTCGAGCGCGCTGCCCCAGGCCATTTGAATGTCGCCGACTAGGCGGCCGTCCACGATAACGTTGATCAGTCGATCGTTCGCGACCTGACCCGCATAGGTCACCTCGGCGTGAAAGCCGTTCCATTCGGCCGGCGCGTCGTGGCGCTTGAGCACGAAGACCTCTGGTGTAAACCGCTCGACGGTCCAGTTCTCATCGGTACCGTCGGTGCGTCCGTAGAGGCCGTTTTCGCCCACGAGCGTGAAGCAGTTGGTCCAGCAGACATGTATCGCTCGCGGCAGGGACGGCGCGTCATCCTGAGGCGCATACGGCTCGCCCGAAACCCCGGACTGATCGGAGTAGACCGCATGGCCTTGCGCGTCGGTCGACTCATAGATCTCTTGGGCGCGGAGTGCCACCGGCCCCATAGCCAGTGCCAGTGACATCAGGAGCGCTGCGCTCGCCCGAGCGCTCGGCAGGCCGGGCGATGGGAAAGGTTTGATGTTCATTGACACATTGGATAGGAAGGACGCCACTGGACGCGGCGATGGTTCTCACAGTTGCGGCATCCGTGCTGCGATATGTCTGATCGGGACCTCCGCTACAGCGCAGGCGCAGGGGCGGTCGCCGCTCGCGCCGCCATCGACCAGCTCACCGGAGTCGCGCTGGTGTCTTGGTCCTTCTTCTTGCCCCAAGTCCAATAAAGGCCGAGGTATAGATAGGTTTCCGACTGGCCGACTACCGTCCGCCCAGCGCAGAACAGCAACTGGAAGGCGGGCTTGCGAAAATAGTAATAGCCGCCGAAATCGAACATCGTGGCGGAGTGGGTCTGCGGTGTCGCAAGTCCCTCCGCGCCGTGATACCAGAGCTCACCGCCGAGCGTCCATTCTTGGCCGATGTCCCGCTGCAGCAGCCACCCGGCGTAAGGGAAGCTCCGGTATCCAATCTGGTCGACGACCTGATAGCCGCCGCCGCCGTAGGTCGTCCAGGGTCCAGAATCCTTCTGAATCCAGATCGGCAGCTTGTACCACGCCTTGCCAACCCCGAGGCCACGGGCGTAGCTGCCCGTGGGAAGCTCGATCATCGTGAAGCTGCCGATCTCGGGACGATTTGTGGTCTGCGAAATGAAGCGGTACTTCACTCCGAGCTCGGTGTCGAGTAAGCCATAAGCGCTCGGACCGGTGCCGGCAGGCGCATCAATGGGATTGTCCGAAGGCAACACCGCGCCGAAGCTCACAATCGCGTGCAATTGCGTGTTGGGCAGTGCACCCCAGTTGAATTCGAACGCCGGACCGGTCGGATCGGTCTCGACCGGCGTCCCGTCGCTGCTCGAGAAGACATAGAACTCGTAATGTCCCAGGTCGACCGGTTCGGGGTCATCGGTCTGAAAGGGCGGTCCGGCATGGGCTCGTGAAGCTTCGATCGTCATCAGCAGGAGCGCAGCCAGGACTGCGCGCACCGGCCCTGGATGTGTCGACAACCTCTTGTGCAGTTTCATCTGTCCCGAGTGCGATTCGCGGCATGACGGGCGCCAGCGATCCGATCGCGGAGGATAATCTGCCATACTTGATGATCACAAATGACGAGTGGGCGCGGCGGGGCTGTGAGCGGCTCAGCTCGGACCCGCGTTGACGGCGACAAGCAAGATGCTCAAAAGATTTCGTACTTGGTGGCGATTTAGACGCGCGGTACTCGACGCTGGGCGAGCGCGGCTCGATGGTGCTGCTGCCAACAAGGACGTGGTAGTGATGCCTTGCTGGAGGCGACCCGAATTCCTGTGGCATTGTCTGGACAATCT
>JASHTF010000152.1 GCA_030040715.1 Gammaproteobacteria bacterium
CGGGGGCGCGAACTACGACATCAAGGACGTCGATGTAGCGTACGACGGCTCGAGCATCATCTTCGCCATGCGTGGCCCACTGACCGCGAAACAGAAGGATTTCGACCCGCCGAACTGGAGCATCTGGGAATACGTGATCGCGAGCGCCTACCTGCATCAGATCTGTCCGATCACCGACCCGACCTGCACGGCCTCGCAGTACGTGTCGCCGCACTATCTGCCCGATGGCCGCATCCTGTTCGCCACCACACGTCAGTTCGATTCCGGCTCGGTGCTGCTGAATGAGAACAAGCCTGAGTTCGAAGGACAGACCGAGGATCTGGATGAGTCCGCCTTCGTGCTGCACGTGATGAATCCCGATGGCAGCGGTCTGCACCAGATCAGCTTCAACCAAAGCCACGACTACGACGCCACGGTATTGCAGAACGGCCGCGTGATGTTCACGCGCTGGGACCACGCCAACGGCAACGACGGCATGGAGCTGTACACGTCCAATCCGGACGGCACCAACGTGCAGCTACTGTACGGCTTCGGTAGCCACGTCACCGCCAGCACCAATCCCGATGGCGCGGCCAGCTGTCCGGCCGGTGAGGACTGCACGGTGGAGTTCGTGAGCGCGCGCGAGATGGAGACTGGCAGCATCCTCGCGCTGGTGCGCCCTTACACTGATGCCAACTTCGGCGGCAATCTGATGCTGATCAATGCTCAGCACTACGCCGAGAATAATCAGGCCAATCCGGACACGCCCAACAACAGCGGCTACTCGACTACCACCGTGGCCGAGACGCCGGCCACACAGAACGCGGTGTTGACGCAGGTCAACACCACGACCAATCTACCGATGATCTCACCCGGCGGGCGCTTCTCCTCTGCCTACCCGCTCTGGGACGGCACCGGACGCATCCTCGTGACCTGGAGCGAGTGTCGTCTGCAGGATAAGACCGGGACGATCCTCCCGTGCACCAGCGCCAACCTCGCCGACACGACGCTGACCGAGGCGCCCGTGCTCTACAGCGCCTGGATGTTCGATCCGTCCGACGACACTTTTCTGCCGATCACCACGCCCACCGAGGGCGTGTTCGTGGACGACATCGTTTCGCTGCAGCCGCGAGCGAGCACGCCGCAGTACATCGCCGACAGCTACACCGCGACCACGCCGCCGCAGGGCATCGTCGACATCCGCAGCGTCTATGACTGGGACGGAGCGGCGTGCAACGGTCAGAACGGCGAGAGCTGCAACGTCACCGCACTCGGCGGCATCCCCGGCGTGGCACAGTTGCCCGCCGATCAACGCCCGGCGCGCTTCCTGCGGGTGCTCAAGGCCGTGTCCATTCCGCCGTCCAAGGCGGCCATGGGTGACTTTGCGTTGAACTTCGACCGCAACACCGCCTTCGGCGCGGCCGGTGACTTCATGCGCGAGGTCGAGGGCTATGTACCCATCGAGCCGGATGGCTCGGTGCGCGTCAGCGTGCCGGCCGATATCGCCTTCCAGCTGGATGTGGTGGATGTCGATCCGGCGAGCGGGCACGTGTGGCGGGCGTTTCCGCTGCATGCGGCGTG
This sequence comes from Gammaproteobacteria bacterium, assembly GCA_030040715.1. Taxonomy (GTDB): domain Bacteria; phylum Pseudomonadota; class Gammaproteobacteria; order Steroidobacterales; family Steroidobacteraceae; genus FEN-1191. The sequence goes on from JASHTF010000152.1 coordinate 1,561, forward strand.
GCTGCAGCTGTTGCCCGGCGAGGAGATCGATTGCAACGGCTGTCATCTGCCCGCGGCAACGCAGCGTCCGCCGGCCGGCGTGAGCTCCTACTCGCACGGTAATGCGACCTTGTTCGCCTCGGTCTGGGGCGGTGCGCAGTCGAGCGCTCCGTTCCCCGGCACCACCACCGGGCCCGGGATCACGACGCAACCGGGTCCATGCAAGGGCGAGACCATGGCCGAAGCGCTCGTCGGCTACGCCTGCGGAGCGATGGCGACCGCGGCCTCGACCCTGAGCGTCAACGTCACCTTCAATGACCCGTGGTTCGGCGGCGGTGCCGGCAACGAGTCGTTCTCATTCTCCTATGACGACCCGACACTCGCCGGAGTCCCGATACCGACCGCGCTGCAGTGCGCCGTCAGCGGCGGCGACGGCGGCGATGACTGCCGCATCGTGTTGAACTATCCGACCACCCCGCCGATGACGGCGACCGTGCCGGTGGCCGGCAACGTCGAGCCGATCTGGAGCCAGACGCGCGTCGCTCCGGGTGGCGGCGACGGCACCTGCTCGGACTGCCACAACGCCAGCACCGCGGCCACCGGCTATCTTGATCTGGCCGTGGGTCCCGACGTCAACAACGCCAACGTGGAAAACTCGTACGACCAGCTGATGAACGGCTTCAGCGTCACAACCGTCGATCCGGTCACAGGCCAGAGCGTCACTACCCAGGTGCGCGGCGCGGAATTCAACTCCGGTGATGCCGCAGGATCACATTTCTTTCAAGTATTCACCAATCCTGCCGATCCCGCATATGCCACACATACCGGATTGCTCTCTCCCGCGGAGATGCGACTGCTGTCAGAATGGGTAGACATTGGCGCGCAGTACTACAACAATCCGTTCAACGCTCCGCTGCAAAACTGAGCTCGCGATCCTTCTCGCCCTCGCTCTGGTATCGCTCGCGCCGACGCCGGCGCGCGCTGCGCGCGAGTTGCTGCAACTGTTCGTGGCCGTGCCGTACCTGGAGCTGCACACCGGGCCGGGGCGCGGTTATCCGGTGGCCCAGGTAGTCGGGCGGGGCGAGTCGGTGGACGTCCTGTATCGCCACACCGATTGGTTCAAGGTGCGCACCGAGCGCGGAATCGAGGGTTGGGCCTCGGCCCAGGACCTATCACGGACGCTGCTCGCCGATGGCAGCCGCTTCACCGTGAATCTAGGCGATCGGGCCGGCTTTCGTTCCCACACCTGGGAAGGCGGTGTGTTTGCCGGCGCCTATGCCGGGGCGACGTTGATCTCGGCCTACGCCGCCCTGTCCGTGACCGACAACCTCAAGATCGAGGCCGACGCCTCGCAGTATCTCGGCAACATCTCCAATGGCTACCTGTTCGACATCGGCCTGGCGCACGTATTCATGCCCGAATGGCGGGTTTCGCCGTTCGTCACGCTCGGCACCGGTATCGAGCTGGTGGAGCCGAAAGCCACGCTCGCGCAACCGATCAATCGCAGTGATCAACTCGGTTACGCGGGGATCGGGCTGCGCTGCTACCTGACGCGGCGTTTCTTCCTACGAGGCGAATTCCGCAGCAACGAGATCTTCACTCGGACCAATACCAATGAGGTCGACAAGGAATGGAGAGTCGGATTCGCCTTCTTCTACTGAGTGCGGTGGCGCTGTGGGCCTGCAGCGGCTGTGCCGTCTGGCACCGCCTGCACCGGCACAGCTCGAGCGCGGCGAGTGCCTCGAGCTCCGCCGCGAGCAGCTCGACCGCGAGCGGCGGCACGAGCAGCGGCCCCGAGAGCGGCGGTGACGATCAGAGCAGCTCGCCGCCCCCGGTCGTGGTCGTTCCCCAGGTGCAGCGCCGTACCATCACGGTGCCCAAGATCAAGTCCAATAACCTCGAGCTGGGCGCCTACTACGGCATCATCTCGATCCAGGACTTCGGCGCGCAGCCGGTGGAGGGGCTGCGACTCGACTACCACATCACCGAGGATTTCTTCTTCGAGGGCTCCTACGGGCGCGCCACTGCCGGCGAAACCAGCTTCGAGCTCCTGAGCGGGGGCATACAGCTTCTTTCCAATGCTGAGAGGCGCTTCACGTACTACAACCTGTCGCTGGGTTACAACGTATTGCCCGGCGAGACCTTCATCGGCCATAAGCTGGCGATGACCAGTGCGCTGTACCTGATCGGCGGCATCGGCAGCGTGCAGTTCGCCGGCGACCAGAACTTTGCGGTGAACTTCGGCGCGGGCTATCGGATTTTGCCGACGGACTGGTTGGCGTTGCACATCGATGTACAGGACCTGGTGTTTCGGACTGACATCTTCACCGTCTACCGGCTGCAGAACAATCTGCAGGCGACACTCGGCCTGAGCGTGTATTTCTGACGCAGTCGAGACTTTGTGAATCCAGCGAGTGGAGGCAGCATGAGATCGAGCAGCAGAATCGCAGGCGTGATGGCATTGGCGCTGTGCCTGAGTGTAGCGGCATTGCCGAGCAGTAGCCTCGCGGGCAACATTGCCGCGGGCGTCACCGCTCCGGGCTTTCAATTGCAATCAATGAACGGCAAACCCCTCGCCCTGAGCGATCTCAAGGGGCAGGTCGTGCTGATCAATTTCTGGGCGAGCTGGTGTGGACCTTGCCGCCAGGAGATGCCGATCCTCGAGCAGCTCTACCACTCCTATCAGGCCGCAGGATTCACCCTGGTCGGCGTCAACGTCGAGCCGAGCCTCGGCGACGCGCGCAAGTTCCTCAAGGACACGCCTGTCTCTTTTCCGATACTGTTCGATCCCGAGAGCAAAGTCAGTAAGCTTTACGAGGTGTCGGGCATGCCGAGCACCGTCATCGTCGATCGCAATGGTGTGGTGCGCTACGTGCATCACGGCTACCAGCCCGGCGATGAGAGCGCGTACCTGGACCAGATTCGAGCGCTGACCGCGGAGTGAGCAGCCGGACCGGCATCAGAGTGTTGCGACGGGAGGCGAAGCGATGAGAGCAGCGAGCAAGCGGCGCGCGGCGCTGTGGGCTCTGAGTGTGGTGCTCAGCGGCGTGGGGCTGAGCGGCTGCCAGGTTCAGCCCTGGGTCAAGCCCTACGAGCGCGAGCACCTGGCCGATCCGATCATGTCCTTCGATCGCAATCCAATCGCGAGCGGCTATCTCGACCACGTATTCGAAGTGCGTGAGGGTGCGCGCGGGGCTACCGGCAGTGTCGGCGGTGGTTGCGGCTGCAATTAGTCCGTGATCAGGGGCCGCGCACTTCCCCTGCGTCTGCTGCGGCAGCTCCAGCGACGCGGTCGCTGGCTCGCCCTGGTGTTCGCTCTGGTGGCCGTAGGGCGCGCCGACGTGCTGCCCGAAGATCGCAGCGACATCATGTATCACCGCTACGACGGCGGCGGGCTCATCGTGCAGGGTCCCTCGGTCTTGATCCGCAAGAAGATCGGCGACTCGGTATCGGTGTCGTATCAGTACTACGAAGACTTCATCTCCAGCGCCTCGATCGACGTGGTGACCCAGGCAAGTAAATACAAGGAGCATCGCGTCCAGCAGAACTTCGGAGCCGACTACCTGCACAACAACACTCTCTACAGCTTTGGCTATATCAGCAGCATCGAGCCCGACTACAACTCCAAGACCGCATTCTTCAACGTCAGCCAGAGCATGTTCGGCGATCTAACCACGCTCAATTTCGGCTACTCGCAGGGGTGGGACGTAGTCGGCAAGGTCGACAAAGGCATCGTGCAGCCGTTCCGCGCCGACGCCAACCGTCGCAACTACAACGTCGGTCTGTCGCAGGTGCTGACGCGCAACTTGCTGCTCGGATTGAACTTCGAGACCGACGAGAGCGACGGTTACCTGCACAGCCCGTACCGCTCGGTGCGCTATGTCGATCCGACGGTGTTACGCGGCTACAGCTACGAGCCGGAGCGGTATCCCGACACCCGTGCCTCGAACGCCGCGTCGGCGCAGCTGAAGTACTATCTGCCCTATCATGCTGCGCTCGACGGCAGCTACCGCTTCTACAGCGACACCTGGGGCATCGTCGCCAACACCGTGCGGATGGACTATACCGAGCCGCTGTTCACCAGCTGGACCCTGGATGCCAACGCGCGCTACTACTGGCAGACGCACGCCAATTTCTACAGTGACCTGTTTCCGTACTTCAACTCGCAGAACTTCCTGGCCCGGGACCGCGAGCTGGCACAGTTCCACAGCATCACCCTGGGCGTCGGCGCGGACTGGGAATTTCACCCGGCATGGCCGCACTGGATCGAGAAGGGCACGATGAATCTGGATGTTCAGCGCATGTTCATCGACTATCAGGACTTCCGCGACGTGCTCTATACGCAGGATCCGGCCGGCACCGAGCCCCTCTACACCCTCGACGCGACCGTCGTGCAGTTCTTTATTTCCTTCTGGTACTGAAGGATCATTCGTCTCCAGGACCTGCTGCTGGAGAGGAGTGATGAACCGAACTCTGCTGCTCGCGGCGCTGCTGTGCGCCATCACGATCATCCTGGCTCCCGCCCGTGCGCTGGCGCAGGCGCGTGAGCCGACCCGCGAGGATGTGCGGCTGATCACGGCCACGGAAGTGCTCGATGAGCTGCGCGCGACGCCCGATCAGAACGTCCCCACCTGGCTCATGCAGCGCGCCTACGGCGTTGCGGTCATCCCGGACGTTCTCAAGGGTGCGTTCATTTTCGGCGGCCGCTTCGGCAACGGCGTACTCACGGTACGCAACGCCTCGGGGCATTTCAGTAGCCCGGTGTTCATCAGTCTGGCCGGCGGCAGCTTCGGCTGGCAGATCGGCGCCACTTCGACCGACGTGGTGCTGGTGTTCGTGACGCCGCGCAGCGTCGAGCGCTTCGCCCGCGGCAAATTCACGCTGGGAGTGGATGCTTCGGTTGCCGCCGGTCCCGTGGGCCGGCAGGGTGAGGCCGACGCGGGTGTCAACGCCGAGATCTACTCGTACTCGCGCTCCCGCGGGTTATTCGCCGGCGTCGCCCTCGACGGCACCGTACTCGCGTTCGACCCCGGCGCCAACCACCGGTACTACGATAACAACAGCGTCACCGCCGATATGATCACCGGCGGCCAGGTCGCAGCCCACTCCGAGTCGGCACGCCGCTTCCTGGCAGCTGTCGTGGCCGGTGCAACCGGAACCACGGTCGCGCCCACGGTCGCGACCGGTCCGAGCTCGCCGCCGAGCTCGCCGCCGAGCGCGCCGCCCGCGAGCGCGCCG
>JASHTF010000153.1 GCA_030040715.1 Gammaproteobacteria bacterium
GAGGCAATTCCCCGGCCAGATAGTGCACGGCCAGCTCGATCTCAGCGCGCTCGATGCTGTGCAGACAGGCCGCGAGCTGGGCGATCTTGGCGCTGCGGCTGTCGGTTGCGACCACTGCCCGCCACGTCTCGGCCACCGAGGCGAGCGATGCCACGATCAGCTGAGCTGCTTGCGCAGATAGGCCAGCAGATCCACCCGGGTAATCAGCCCGACGAAGCGGCCATGATCGGCCACGATGGCGACGTGGTCGTGCTGGAAGATCGGCAATAACGCCGACACCTGCGCATCGAACTCGACCGTCTCGAGCTTCGTGACCATCGCGGTGCCCACCGGATCATTGAAGCGCGCGGGGTTGCCTTGCACGTGCAGCACCAGATCGGATTCATCGACGATGCCAGCCAGGCGCTCGCCTTCCATCACCGGGATCTGTGATACGTCGAACAGCCGCATGCGTCGATAGGCGAGCAGCAGCGTGTCCTGCGGCCGCAGTGTCACGGCGCCGCCCTCCTGATAGCGCCTGACGATCAGATCCAGCAGGTTACCCTGGCGTGGCCGCTCGAGCAGACCCTGGTCGAACATCCAGTAGTCGTTGTACATCTTGTTGAGATATTTGTTGCCACTGTCAGGCACCAGGGTAACGACGCGCCTGGGCGTGCTCTGCTCGCGGCAGTAGCGCAGCGCAGCCGCCAGCAGCGTGCCCGTGCTCGACCCGCCGAGGATGCCCTCGAGCGCGAGCAGCGACCGCGCCGTGTAGAAGCTTTCGGCATCCGAGATCTGATAGGCGTGCCGCACCCGCGACAGATCACAGTTCGGCGACACGACGTCCTCGCCGATGCCCTCTACCAGCCACGTGCCGGCCGGCTTCTGGATGGAGCCGGTTTGCACGATGTCGGTCAGCACCGATCCGACAGGATCGGCCAGCACCATCTCCACCTGCGGGGCGACCCGCTCAAAGTAGCGCGACAGGCCCGTGAGCGTGCCACCGCTGCCGACCCCAACCACCACGGCGTCGAGCTGCTGCCCCATCTGCGTCCAGATCTCTGGACCCGTGGTCAGCTCATGCGCGCGCGGATTGTTGGGATTGGAAAATTGATTCACGTAGTAGCTGTGCGGCGTCTCGCGCGCGATGCGCGCGGCCAGATCCTGATAGTGCTCGGGATGACCCTTGCCGACGTCGCTGCGGGTCAGACGTACCTGCGCGCCCAGCGCCCGCAGATGCAGAATCTTCTCCTGCGACATCTTGTCGGGGATGACCAGCAGCAGCCGATAGCCCTTCTGCGCCGCGACCAGCGCCAGCCCCAGCCCGGTATTACCCGCCGTCGCCTCGATGATCGTGTACGGCGGGTCACCGTCGGGCTTGAGGTGTCCATCGCGCTCGGCAGCCTCGATCATCGACAGTCCGATGCGGTCCTTGATCGAGCCGGCAGGGTTTTGGTTCTCGAGCTTCACGAACAGTCGGCAAGCGCCGACGTCGAACTTGGTCAGCTCGAGCAGCGGGGTATTGCCGATGGTGTTGAGGACTGAGCCGGTGCGCTGCATCGAAGCCTCCGCCCGGGCGCGAGGGTAACACGACGCGCCGACCGGCTCATCTGTGTGGCCGGCGGCTGCCCGCCCACAACTGTGCAACGTGCGCATGCGCCACCCGGATGGCGCTCGCGCCGCTATTGGACGCTATAGCCCCGAGCTTCGAGACAGGCCCGCTCCGCACGCTGGTAGTTCTGCCCTTGCCCAGCAGCTACCGGCGCCGCGGGTGTCGGGCCTGTGGCGCCGCTCGCCGCGGGAGCTGCCGCCGCCGCCACCTGGCCACTCGCCCAGGCGCGGCACTGGCTCTTGTCGGTGGCCTGCTGCTCGGGCGACTGTCCGTTCTTCGGATATGCGTACAGCTCCGCCGACATCGGAGCAGCGGCTGGAGGTGCGCCGATCGGAGGTGGGCCTGCGCTCGGCGGCGTAGCTGCGCCTCCCTGCTGCGCTAACAATACGCGCGGCACGCGCTTGTGCGCGGCGAGCAGCAGCTGCGCCTGCTCGGCGTTGCTGAGCTGCTGGACCGCGACGATCGGTATGCGCCGCGGCTGGTAGTGGGGTACCAGCAGGTAGTCATTGTTGGGGCCACAGATCAGTCCGGTACGCTCGACGTCCTCGAAGCCGAGGCCCTGATGAAAGTCGAGATCGAATACCGGCTCGAACAGCTTGACCAGATACCCATTCTGGGTGAGAGGAGCGTGCACGATCAGCTCTGAGTCACTGAGCACCGTCCAGTCATAGACGTTGCGCAGCCAGAAGCACGCGGGTTTACCCGGCAGCGGCGTCTGGGCAGCAGCCACGGTATGGGGCCCCGGCTGAGCACCCGTGGTGGCACAAGCAATCGCCGCGACCGCAAGCGCGGCCGCGCTGGCATTCCGTAGCGCACGAGTCAGCATGATTCCACCTCCGCGAATCGCCGAGGTCCTTACGGCCGCACCGCAGGTGGCTGCGTGACCGGCGCTGCTGCCGGTGCGACTGGCGCTGCTGCCGGTGTGACCGGCGCTTGCGCCTGCGCGCCAGCCGCCGGCGTCTGCGTGCCAGCCCCCGGCGGCGGTGGCGGCGTAGCGGACCCTGACGGCTGCGTGGCACCCACTCCTGCGTCCGAATCGCTGTTCAATGCGGCCTGCTCGGCCTCCTTGGTCATAACGATGATGCTGATCCGACGGTTGACCGCAGCGCGGGGATTGACCTTATCGAACAGCGCCGCCGAGGACAGCCCCACGATACGCGTGACCTTGTCCGATGCAAGACCCCCGGCTTCGAGCGCGCGGCGCGCCGCGTTGGCCCGATCCGCCGACAGGTCCCAGTTGTTGTAGCCTGCCTGCGCCAGGTACGGAGTGGTATCGGTGTGACCCGACAGGCTCAGGCGGTTCGGTACGCTGTTCAGGTAGGGGGCCAGCTCACGCAGGATCTCGGCCGTATAAGTCTCGAGCTTGGCGCTGCCGAGATCGAACATCGGGCGGTTCTGTGCGTCGACGATCTGAATCCGCAGTCCCTCGGGGGTGATGTCGAGCAGCAATTGATCCTTGAACGGCTTGAGCGCCTGACTCTGGTCGATCGCCTGGCGCAGCTCGACCATCAGCGACTCGAGCTTGTGGTGCTCGGCCTCCTCGGTGATGCGGCGCGCCTCATCGAGCGTGGTCGGCGCGGTGCCGGTCTGCGGCCCCTGGGCGGCACCCTCGTTGGGTTGCACGGCGCTCTGATCGCGCGGCGCGATCTGCGGCCGCGGTATGCCGAGCCCGGTGGACAGCGCGGTCGGGGAGCGATGCACGTCGAGCGCGCCGCCGAGCGAGATCACGCTGGTGCTCGCGCCTCCGGGACCCAGCTGGCCGGGCGCCGGGCGCACCGATTTGCCCTGCTCCATGCTGGGATTCTTGAAGTAATTGAAGATCGCGGCGCGCTGATCCTTGTCGACCGAGGCGATCAGCCACATGACCAGGAAGAACGCCATCATCGAGGTCACGAAGTCCGCGTACGCCACCTTCCAGGCGCCGCCGTGCGGATGATCGTCGCCACGCTTGACGCGCTTGACGATGATGATCGGGCGCTCGTCCTTCTTGGAGCTCATGCGCGTCCGGGATCACGCGGCCAGGCCTGGAGTCTCTGCTTCCTTGCGCTTGCCGCGGAGGTGATTCTCCAGGTCGCTGAAGCTCGGGCGCACGTCCGACCACAGCAGCTTACGTGCGAATTCCACCGCTACGGGTGGCGCATATCCGCGCACGCTCGCCACCAGCGCCATCTTCACCACTTCGAACGCCTTGCCCTCTTCGCGCGCGCGATGCTCGATCGCCGAGGCCATCGGCCCGACAAATCCGTAGGCGACCAGGATGCCGAGAAAGGTGCCGACCAGCGCCGCGGCAACCTTGCGTCCGATCGTGCCGGTGTCGGCGCCGTCGATCGCCGCCA
>JASHTF010000154.1 GCA_030040715.1 Gammaproteobacteria bacterium
CCCACATCCTGCTGCTGACGATCGATGCGCTCTCCGCCGAGCACATGTCGCTGTACGGCGCCGCGCGTCCCACCACGCCCAAGCTCAGCGCGTTCGCTGACAGCGCGACCACCTTCGATCGCGCCTACGCCAACGCCAATTTCACCACGCCCGGAGTCGCATCGATCCTGACGGGCACTCGGCCCTGGACTCATCGGGCGCTACAGCTGCCGAGCTGGCCGGACCTCGAGGCACGACGAGTCTCGCTGCCGGCGCTGCTACACCAGGCCGGCTATCAGACCGCTTACGTCTCCACCAACGCGGCGGCCGGGGCGAGCAAAAATGGGCTGGGTGGCTACTTCGATTTCGCCAGCCGCGACCGTATCCGCGACCTGAATCTATGCACCGACTCGCTCTCAGCGCTGTTCAAGTACGCTTGCCCGATCGCCGCCATGCCCTTTTTCGGCCAGCTGGTGACCTATGCCGATCGGCTCCACGGCGGTCGCGACACGGCGCACTACGATCCGCGGCTGGCAACCGAGCCGGCGCTGACCTGGCTGCAGCAGGCCGATAGGAGCAAGCCCATATTCCTGTGGGTACACCTGTTTCCACCTCATTCGCCCTACGCCGCGCCGCCGCCGTGGCTCGGCAGCTTCGATGCCTCGACGGGTGCGCGCGACGTCGCGCACAGCGAGCCGCACTGGGGATTCGAGCTGGGGCGCGTGGCCGATGCGCAAGTGCAGTTGCTGGCGGCCCGGTACGACGAGTCGGTGGCGTATGCCGACTACTACGCGGGTGATTTTCTGCAGCGGGCGCTGCAATTGCTCGGCGACAACACCGTGGTTGTGGTCACGGCTGATCACGGCGAGAGCTTCCGGCATGGTTATGGCGCCCATACCGGTCCGGGGCTGTTCGACGAGATCATTCACGTGCCGTTGATCATCAAGCTGCCGGGTCAGAGTCAGGGGGTGCGCAGCCAGGCGACGGCCGAGCAGGTGGACATCGCCCCGACGTTGGCGCAGCTGGCCGGCATCAGCGCGCCGCCCGAGTGGGAGGGCCGATCGTTGCTCGCGGCGTGCACACCGGCAGCGGGCGGCACCGATCCCGCCCTCATCGACAAGCCGGCGTTCAGCATGAATTTCGAGCAGAACCCGCGCTTCTCTCGCCTGGCGAACGGCGTGGTCGCGGTGGTCAGCGGGCACTGGAAACTGGTGCACTATCTCGGGCAGCTGCACTATCCGCAGATGCCACCCCTGCAGGATGCGCTGTTTGATCTTGCGGTCGACCCGGCGGAATCGGTGAACGTGGCGGCCGCACAGCCGGCGATCGCCGCGCAGTTGCGAGCGCTGATCGATGATCAGCTGGCACAGCACGGCAGGGCGTTGGACGATCGTGCCGACCCGCGGGTCAACGTGCAGCAGCAAAGCCACCCGCTCGATGGCACGGGTGCTCGTGACGGCGCGGGTCTGGGCACCTGACCGCGGCGGTCCGGGCACCTGACGCCGTCGCCCGCCGTCAGGACAACCCACGCTCCCCTGCGGCGCACTCTACGCCGCCGCGATCGCCCGGCTTGCGATTGACGACCACGACCGTGGCCTTGGGGAAGAAGTTGAACTCTGAGGCGCTCGCCCAGGTGTAGGCCCCCATCGCTCGCCCGACGATCAGATCGCCCGCCTTGAGCTGCGGCAGCATCAGGTTCTCGGCGATTACATCGATGCTGTCGCACGTCGGCCCGGCGAGCACCGAGGGCAGCAGCGCTCCGTCCTGGCGCAGCGACTCTACCGGATAGCGTGCACGATCGTAGAGTTGGCCGCTGTAGGATCCGTACAACCCGTCGTCGAGGTAGTACCACCAGTGCCCGTCGCGCTGCGCGCGGCCCATCACGGTCGCCACCGCAATGGCCGCCGGGCCTACCACGTAGCGGCCCGGCTCGGCGATCACGCGCACGCGCTCGGGCAGCTTCGCCAGCGCCGCGCGGATCGGCGCGCACAGGCGCCTGATGTCCATGGCGGGCTGCAGATAGTCGATCGGAAAGCCACCGCCGATGTCGAGCGTATCGAGCCTGCCGAGCTGCTCGCCTCGAGCCGCCACGAACAGCCGTGCACAGGCGCCGATCGCTTCCACGTGCTTGAGCGGATCGACCACTTGTGAGCCGACATGAAATGAGAAGCCGCGCACGTCGATGCCGAGCGTGGCCGCGAGGCGGGCGAGCTCGATGGCGGCGTCCGGATCGCAACCGAATTTTCGCGACAGATCGCAGAGCGCGCCCGGAGCGCGAAACGAGACCCGCAGCAGCAGCGCCGCACGCTCGCCGTAGCGCTTGAGCTTACGTACCTCGTCGGGATTGTCGGCTACAAAGGTCGTGATGCCATACGCGAGCGCATTGCGAATGTCGCGCTGACGCTTGATCGGGTGGGTATGGATGCAGCGCTCGGGCGCGACTCCGAGCGCCTGCACCAGCCGGACCTCGCCCGTAGTCGCCAGATCGAACCCGCCGCCCTCCTCCATGATGACGCGCACCACCGCAGCATGCGGCAGGGGCTTGAGCGCATAATGCAGATCCACACCCGGCAGCGCGCGACGGAGCCTGCGAAACTGGCTGCGCACGCGCGCGCAGTCGACGATCAGCAGCGGCGAGCCAAACTCGCGCACCAGCCGCCGAATCTGATCCGACTGGAACGGATCGATGCTCTTCAAGGCAGGATGCCGACCGCCGCCGAATCATCGGCTACGGCGGCTGCATCGGTGGCGCTCGAGGCCGCGGCACGCCGCAGCCGATCGCGCACCGCATCCCAGCGCTCCTCCGGCGGCACCGCCTGCACGAGGATGCGCGCGCAGCCCGCCTTGTCGAGCGTACGCAGATGCGCATACAGATCGTGCGCATAAGCCTCGAGCCGCGTGCCGGCGTTGATCCAGGTCACGAACTGATAGGTACCGAGCGGCGGTCGCTGTGCCAGTACCGCGATGCGCTGCCCACCCTGCGACAGCAGCGCAGCGAGGTCCTCGATCTGGTCGGCGGGCACGATCGACAGTGCGGTCGCGGGCGCATAGTGCGCCGTCTCACTGCCCGGCACACGCGGGGCCGCGGTTGAGGGGTCAGTGAGGACCTCGCCGACGACGCGCCGCAGCTGCGATAGCGTGATCGAGCCCGGGCGCAGCAGCCGCACGCGCCCGTCGAGACAGGCGACGATCGTGGACTCGAGGCCGAGCTTGCACTCGCCGCCGTCGAGGATGACGCGCACCGCGCTGCCGAACTCATCGCGCACGTGCTCGGCGCGGGTGGGACTGAGGCGCCCGAAGCGATTCGCCGACGGCGCGGCGATGCCGCCGCCCAGAGCGGTCAGCAGCTGCTGCGCCATGGGGTGCCCCGGCACGCGCACGGCTACGGTGTCCTGCCCGCCGGTCACCAGCGGATGCACGCTCGGTGCACGCGGCAGCACCAGGGTCAGCGGTCCCGGCCAGAAGCGCTCGGCCAGCTTGTGTGCCGCGGCGGGCACTTCGCGCGCCCAGCGCGGCAGAAAGCGCTGGCTGTCGAGGTGCACGATCAGGGGATGGGTCGGCGGCCGACCCTTGAGCTCGAACACGCGCCGCAGGGCGGCCGGATGCGCGGCATGCGCCCCGAGGCCATAGACGGTCTCGGTCGGAAACACCACCAGCTCGCCGTCGCGCAGCGCCTGAACCGCGGTGTCGAGCTCGAGTTGCGTCGCACGGACCGTCTTGACCATGCGCCGATTGTACCGGCGGGCGCGGCTATTCGAGCGAATCTCGCTCCCAGCCGTCCGAGGTCCGCCGCAGCTCGTATGCCGGCCAGTAGTGGCGATCGAGCTTGAGCGTGATCACGTCCGGGGCATCATTCCAACCCAAGGTCTTGATGCGCAGTGAGGAACGGTCCGGCCGCCCGCTGACCTCCCGCAGGAAGGCGTCGAGGTTGGGTGTCGGTACGCCGTCCACTTCCACGATGCGGCGCCCCGGCAGCAGCCGATAGTGCGACGCCGGAGAGCCGTACTCGAAGTAGGCGACATAAACTCCCTCCGGCCCGATGCCGCGCTGGGCACCCATGTCCCGATAGGGCGCCTGCAGTGTGGCTCCGGCCCACTCCACCACCCGCTCGAGCTCATGTCCGTAGAGCGTCGCGGTACGCACCTGCACCGCCTTGGCCGCGTTGCCCCGCCACACCGTGACGGTCACCTGCTGCTGGTCGGCTACCGCCCGCTCGACCTCACGGAACTGAGTGATCGGCTTGCCATCGATGGCCAGCAACAGGTCGCCCGGCTGCAGAACGCGCTCTGCGTCCGAGCCGCCGACCAGCCGCTCGATGCTGAGCACCTCGCGCTCGTACGGGTTCGCCTGGGAGATGCGCTGCACCCATTCATCACTCAGACCCAGCTGTCGGGCATTCGCCAGCGTCTGCGGCACGAATTCCGCCTCGAGCGAATGCAGCGGCCGGCCGCTGCGGACGATGTCGAGCGTCTCGGCCACCAGGTCACTGGAGATGCCACGATTCTCCTGCACCAGCTCGGTCCCATTGTCGGAGGCGAAGCTGGCCCACAGGCCGCGCACGCGGCCATCGTTGCCCGACAGCACCCCGACGAAATCGTCCGGAGGATTGACCAGCGCCGCCACCTCGAGGTTGCTGTCCCGAAAGCGCACCGTGCGTGACAGCGGCAGCAACAGCGGATCGACCGTGGCGATGGTGGTGGTGCGCTCCTGAATGTTGCCGTCGCCGTCCATTCCCACGACATTGATCGTCTGACCGGCTTTCAGCGCGCTGGTATCGAGCGTCGCCGCCCGTACCGGCGTGGTGCCGATGAGTCTCGGATCGTATTGAATGACCGCCAGATCGTGCAGCGGATGGATATAGACGATCTTGCCCGGGACCTCGATGGTGCCGGCGAACGTCAAGCGTACGTCACCGAGTGATACCGGCACGGTGTTGCGGTCGGTGATGACCAGTCCGCGCTGCGCATCGATGATGAGTCCGGTGCCGTGATAGAAGCGCTCGGTCACGCCCGAGATCGCATACGGCATGCTGAAGGTGACGAACACCAGCGACGGTGCAATCGGAGCGGCGCGTGGGTCATCGATCCGCGGCAGTTGAGCCGAGAGCGGTTTCGGCGCCGGTGCCGCCGCGACCGTCGGCAGATCCACACACTGCCAGTAGCCGACCTGGTCATCGCGTTGGCATTCGCGCGCCGGGAACCAATGTCTATCGACGCGAATCGAGCGCAGCTGGCTGTTGTTGAGGTCATCGAAGGTCACGTAGCGCATCGCGACCTCGGTGCCATCACCGAGTCCCTTGATCGCCGTGACGAAGTCCTCGAGGTCGTTGACCGGCTTGCTATTGACCGCGGTGATGATCGCGCCGCGCGGCACGCCGGCAGCATCGAACAGGTAGCCCGAGGCGGCCACGAATACGCCTCGAATCGGCCGATGAAAGGCGCGCGCCTCCTCGTACGACAGCGTATGCAGCAGCGCATTGCCAAGCTCGACGTAGGCGGCCGGCGTGATCGCGTCGAGGTCGCCGACCTTGAGGCTGCTGTTGTACAGCTTGCCGCCGCGCGACAACGTCAGCTCGACCTCCCTACCAACCGAATCGTCCAGCACTGCTTCGAGCGGCTCGAACTGAGTGACCAGCTTGCCGTTGACGCGCACCAGAATGTCTCCGGGCTCGAGCGCGCCGTCGCTCATCGAGCCGGGCTGCACGTCGGTGACCACGAGCATGCCGGTACCATCGGGTTCGGCGCTGCGCACCTGCGCCTCGGTGGCGCTGGTCAGGCCCAGTCGCTCCAGCTCATCGTACGGCCGATAGCGAAACTCGGTCTCGAGCGTGCCGCGCGTCACCGCCCTACCCTGCTCGATCAGCGACAGCGCGCGCTTTACCCGGCCGAGCGGCAGATAGAAGCTCGAGGCCGCGCCGTTGGCGCCGCCGGCGTTCAATGCCAGCACGTGCCCCTGGATATCGATCACCGGGGATCCGGATGAGCCACCGGAGGTGCCCGAGGCGGCCTGGAGATAGAAGGTATTGAAGTCGTTATAGCGGCCGGTGCCGTAGTCGGGCGCCTCGCGGTCGAGCCTCGCCAGCGTCCCGGCCAGGATCGACAGCTGCTCGCCGGCATTGTTGCCGACCACGCGGATCTCGCGGCCGATCTGCGCGTCCTGCGGCACCAGCGGCAACGCCTTGGGGCTGATGAATTTGAGCTTGCTCGGATCGTAGCGATAGAAGCCGAAGTCGTGCACCGGGTCGCGGTACACGGGGTAGAGCTGCACTTCCTCGCGGTTCAAAAAGGTGGCCATCGCCGTCACGGGACCGGGAGTCACCACATGGCGGTTGGTGAGAATCAGACCGCGTTGGGCATCGACCACGAATCCGGTCGCCTGCGCCGACATGTTGCGCTCGGTGTCGAACGAGCGCGCCTGATCGAGCTCGATGGCCACGACACTGCTGGCGATGCGCTCAAGCGTCGCCGCCCAATCCGCCGAGCTGACGTCCCCCGACAGCACCGCTACGCCGGGAGGCAGCCTGCCGCTCGCATCGTGCGGTCCGCCCGTGGTCGGCGGCTGCGGCGCGCTCGCCGCGGGGCTCTCCTCTGGCAGCGACTGCGGCGGCGCGTCCGCGGCGTGCGCAGCGAGCCACCCGGCACACAGCACGGCCAGCAGTGCGGTCAGCGCCCGAGCAGTTGCCGCTCCGCTGCGCCCGCTCGCGCAGCTTCGGCGCCGCGGCTGCGAACCGCCGGAGCGTTTCATCGAACAGGCCATGGCGAGTGTTGCATGCCGCATCTCCGCAGTCGACGCACGGTGCTGGGCTGTGCAGCGGCGGCGGCCGCGGCACTGTCTGGAAAGGTCCGGGACCCCCGGGTCGGGGTGAAGCAGCAAGCGTACCTGCTTAGTGACTCGGTTCGCACGTTAAAAGTTCAGCACGGTGGATCAGTGTCCCGTCAACACCAGCGCCCACACCAGGCCGAGCAGCACGAACGACAACAGCACCGCGGCCGAGCCGATGTCCTTGGCGAGTCCGGCGAGCGCGTGGCGCTCGAGACCGATGCGATCCACGGTGGCCTCGATCGCGCTGTTGAGTAGCTCGACGATCAGCACCAGCAGCACCGGGCCAGCCAGCAGGGCGCGCTCGACACCGCTGCGCCCGAGCCACACAGCGAGCGGCAAGGCGACGCAGGCGAACAACAGCTCCTGCCGAAAGGCCTCCTCTTCGCGAAACGCGCCGGCAATGCCGCGCCCGCTCGCCGCGCACGCCTGCAACAGGCGACCGACTCCCTGCAGCTTATGGCGCCGAATCACCTGCATCAGCCGGTCTGCTCTCGGTACGCCAGATCGAGCTCGCGGGCCGCACGCACCTCATCCAGGCGGCGCACCGGCAGCGTATGCGGGGCTCCGCGCACGCGCTCTGGCTGCTCGTGCGCTTCGCCGAGGATCTGCGCCATCGCCGCGACGAAGGCGTCGAGCGTCTGGCGGCTTTCGGTCTCGGTCGGCTCGATCAGCAGACACTCGCTGATCAGCAGCGGAAAGTAGGTGGTCGGTGCGTGGAAGCCGAGATCCAGCAGCCGCTTGGCCACGTCCATGGCGGTAATGCCCAGATCCTGCGCCTGCCGCCGCAGCGTGAGGATGAATTCGTGGCTCGCGCGCCGCGCCGGATAGGCCGCGTCGAATCCGACTCGCTGTAGCCGCGCGAGCAGAT
>JASHTF010000155.1 GCA_030040715.1 Gammaproteobacteria bacterium
GTGTGACCGCTGAGATACTGATGGGTACGGTCTGAATGTCCTCCTCTCTCCGCGTCGCTGTAACCGTGACCTCTTGCAATGAGCCCTCGGGTAGCGGAACCCCGGCCGTCTGATTGGGTGCGTCAAGCGCTTGATCAGCGTTGGCAGCAGTTTGCGCTCCTGCGGGCGCTATCCAAAGCAGCAGCAACAGCGCGGCGGGAATGGGTACCTTTACAGACGCGAGCATCTTGCGCACGGATGTTTCCTCCCCGGTTCGTCTTATTAATCTCGGCGAAGCGCTTCCCCTCGACCAACGCCGGGCTGTGCTGTAGCGCAGCAGACCCCGTTGAACCTACAGTCGCCCCTCTCACCTATGACCGGTCGAGCTCGAAAATCGGGTACCAGTCGTCGGCCCGAGGATCGGGCGAGCTGATAGGCCGCGCCAATAGGAACAAAGCTCGTCGCCGTGCAGCCTCTGCCCTGCTCGACGAGGCGGCAGATGAGTTACCCGAACCTCTCGAGCGGTACGTCGATCGCCTTCAATGCGGCAAGATCCGCAGCGGCTCCTACAACGTGCTTTGGCGGAATGCTTTTGACAGTGCGGATAGCGCAGCCGCAAAGCTCGGGCGTTTATGCCCGATACGCTCTGCCCTTCCAACACTGGCCGCTTTTCTTGCGGCGTATTTAATAGAGACCGCCGTAACGAAAAAATCGGGTACCGCCCGGACAAATAATCTATCGAGCCCGGGCGCAAACTACGCTAGCATGATTGCCGTGCCTGATATGCTGCCAAGCAGCTTTAGGGTCGGGGATGGAACAGAACGCGCGGGAAGACGCTGCCGGACTCGTCGAATGGCTGGCGCAGGACTATGGGCGCGAGCTGGTGCACTTCATCACCAGGCGCGTGCGGACGACATCAGATGCGCAAGACCTGGCTCAAGAGACTTACGTGCGGCTCATTCGGTTGCAGCGTAAGGATCTGATTCGCGAACCCCGCAGTTATCTGTACCGCGTCGCCCTCAATGTGCTGTTCGACTACGCAGCGCAACGCAAGGCCGAGTTGACTGCTCTGCGGTGGTTAGGAAACACCGGTGACTCGGAGCAGGTCATCGAAGACGACGTGGAGACCGGGGAACTGCGGCGGCGGTTGGAAGCGGTGATTCAGGAGCTGTCGCCTAAGTGTCAAGCCGTGCTGATCCTGCATCGACAGGCCGGCATGACCTATGAGGAGATAGCCCGCAGGCTCGAGATCTCGGCGAATATGGTCAAAAAATACCTTGCTAAGGGATTGAAGCATTGCCGTGGGCGGCTGCGGGAGTGGCGTTGATGCGCGGGAGAGGCACGGATGACTAGCACGGAGGCGGGCGACACTGATCCTGCCGTCAGGCGCGACCGGCTGGCGGGAGAGGCCGCCCACTGGGTGCTACGAACCGAGAACGGAGTCGCCGATTCCCGCACGCGAGAAGAATTCTCCGAATGGTTGCTGCGCTCCCCTCTCCATGTCGAGGAATATCTGGCGGCGGTCTCGACTTGGGAGGCATTGAGTCTTTTGCGGTTCGACCAGGGTTCCGTCGATGCCCTGATAGCGGCGGCGAAAAGGGCTCCGGACGAGTTCGGTAAGGTCATCACCCTGGGCTCGAAACGCCCTCACCTTCCGAGCCGCTTGATGCGACCCCAGGCGTCGGAGATCGGTGATCCAGCCCGCCGACGTTGGGTGCTCGCAGCCGCGTCGCTTGCGACCTTGGGGCTGGGAGCCGGTGCGGGCGTGCTGTTCGGCCACCGACATCGGCGCCAAACCGGGCCCCTGATATTCCAAACCGTAGTCGGTGAGCAGCGCCGCGTCATTCTTGCAGATCAGTCCATGATGCTGCTGGACACCAATACAGAGGTGCGCCTCCATTGGCTGGCCGGCGAGCGGCACGTTGATCTACTCCGGGGGCAGGTGCACCTGGAAGTCACACCTGACGCCACGCGCCCATTCACGGTCATGACGCGTGAGGCCAGCGTGCGGGTGTTGGGTACGACCTTCGATGTGCGCGCGGACGCCACCGTGACGCGGGTGGCTGTCGTGGAAGGCCTGGTCGACGTAACGCAAGCGCCGAATCCCAGCGGACGGCACACTCACGGGCTTGGCAGTGACTCCACCACCCCGACACCGGTGCAACTGCGGGCAGGAGACCGGGTTGCCGTGACTGCAGACCGCATGGAGGTGAACACCGGCCCACCCGTTTCCGTCATGATCGCTTGGACACAGCAGCGCTTGATTTTTCGCGATCAGTCACTGGCCAGCGTGGTGAGCGAATTCAACCGCTACCAGGTCGCACCGCTGGTAATCGCGGACGCCCGGCTCGCGAAGGTGCAGATCAGCGGTGTCTTCGATATCAGGGATCCCGGTTCGCTGTTGGAGTATTTGCAGATTTTCGAAAGGGCCACCATCCATCACTCGCCCGATGGCACGGTGTACATATCAGCGTCATCGCACTCTTCGGAATAGGACTGCTACAGTCGGTATCGGTGCCGTCCTGATGTTCCGGTGGCTTCCCCTCGCGAGGCCGCCGACTGACAAGCGGCGCGGCCTCTATCTTTGCATAGCGCTCGCCCTCGTGATGCTGGCAAAGACGCATGCTGCGCAGCTCACGCTGAACAACCACGATGGCCTCGCGAATGCACTTTCAGCGCAGCCGCTACAGGGAGCCTTGGAGGCTTTTGCGCGGGAGACGGGATATCAGGTCGTGTATCGACCCGAGCTCGTCGACGCCGTGAAGACTCAGGGGGCCGGCGCGGGACTATCAGTCACCGAGACTCTGCATCAGCTGCTGCAGGGCACCGGCTTGGATTTCGACTTCATTAACGACCACACCGTGGCGATCATCAAGGCAAAACAAAGGACGCGGGTGGCGGCGAGCAAGAAGACTGTGACCGCCAATACCGCACGTGCGGACATCGAGACGAGCGCGGCAGGTCAACTACAGGAGGTGATAGTCACGGCGACACGAAGAGAAGAGGACATTCAGATCGTACCCATCAGTATCTCAGCGGTCACACGGGAGCAGATGGACGTGCTCGGGGTACGCGAGATACAGGACATCACCAAGTACACGCCGGGTCTGTTCATCGCGGGTGCACAGGGCGCAGACAACAACGTCTCCATCCGGGGCATCGCCGGCACTTCCGGTGCCGCGACGACCGGCATCTATATCGATGACACCCCGATACAGGCACGCAATAACGGCTTCGTCCCGGGCAGTGCCTTCCCCTCTCTTTTCGATCTGCAGCGCGTCGAGGTGCTGAAGGGACCGCAGGGTACGCTCTTCGGTGCTGGGTCCGAGGGCGGCACGGTGCGCTTCGTCCTGACGCAGCCGAACCTCACGCAATATACCGAGTATGCTCGAGCGGAGGGTTTGGGCATCCAGAACGGCGGCATCGGCGACGAGGTTGGCTTTGAGGTCACCGGTCCGATCGTCGACAATCGGCTGGCCTTCCTCGCCAGCGTCTATTACCGCAACCAACCGGGTTATATCAATGCGGTAACCGGGAATTACACCATCGTAGATCCGACGGGTAATCTGCACGGTAATTCCCTCAACTTCACCTCGACGGGGGACTACTACTCGAATGCGAACTGGAGCCAGATCAAAGGCTACCGCTTCGCCCTGAAATACGCTCCGATCGAGACGCTCCAGATCACACCCGCGATCATCTACCAGGACACCTACACTAACAACGCGGATAACATGTTCTTTCTTTCGGCCTCCAACACCGCCACCGGGCAGTTCAACTACCAGGCCTTCCCGGCCGGTAATCCCGCGACCAATCCCGCGCTGGTGTCCTCGTACGGACCGAACCTAAACCAGGCACACGAGGTGTTTGTCCTGCCCACGTTACAAGTGCAGTGGGATCTGGGAGCGGTGCAGATGATCTATAACGGCTCGGATTTCCATCGCGATCAGTACCAATGGGGTGACTTAACGGTTTTCTACGAGGCGATTTTCGCTCCATTCCCTGCCGGGGTTTCCGGCGAGCACGCCAACAGCCTCATGCCCAACAGGCAGGACGCCGACGTGCAGGAGCTGCGCTTTCAATCGACCGATCCGAATGGACGCTTTACCTGGGTTGCCGGCAGCTTCTTTGACCACGACACGCAATACGCGAACGCCATCAGCGGCGCCAATTACCTGAATAAGCTCGCCTCTTATTATGGAGTACCGGCGAACGGTCCGCCGTTTGGTCCCGGCAGCACGGCCGTTGCCGACTATTACGGCTATCCGTTTCTCGAGCCGAACAATATTTTCTTCTTCAACAGATACACGGATCAAGACACGCAGTTGGCCTTCTACGCCGAGGACAACTTCAAGATCACTCAGCAGCTGATCCTCACGACCGGCGTGCGCTTCAGTGATTTCGTGTACCAATACCAGGCGGCCTTCGGTGGGCCGCAGAATGCCCTGTTCCCAACCGACGGCCAGACCTGCGCCGAACTCGGTTACGGCACCAGCTGCTCAGACAACATCGCGACGGGGGTGATACCGCCGGCCATGTTCTCGGGCAGCAGCGGCAGTTCGAGAAATACCATCACGACCCCCAGGGTTAGTCTCAAGGATCAGATCAACCCCAGCGACATGGTCTACGCCACGATCTCGAAGGGCTTTCGCCCGACGAGCGGCTCTAATCTGGTACCCCTGGAGGCCTGCGCAGCCGGTCTCACGCAGATCGGCTACCCTCCCCACGGCACCACGACCACACAGCCGGCGACGGTCAAGCCCGACTATCTCTGGAACTATGAAATCGGGAGCAAGGACCGGGTGGGCCCGGTGCTGATCGATGCCAGTGCCTACGATATCCGCTGGTCGAACATCCAGACAAACGTCACTGTACCGATCTGTTATTACACCATTCAGATCAACGCCGGCCATGTGGAGTCGAAGGGCACGGAGCTGTCGCTGCAGGCCCAGGCGCTCCAGACGGCGAGCAGCAATTTGCTGCTCGGCGGTAACTGGAGCTATAACAAGAGCCTGTTCACCGAGAACGACGTGACCCCGAGCGGCGTGGTTCTGTTCTATGCCGATACCGGTGTGCCCAGCGCGGGACCTCCGATCACCCTGTCCCTGCTCGCGGACTATAACTTGCAGCTCGCGGGCCAGAACTTCTATGCCCACCTGGACTGGGACCACAGCTCCGCTTGGCGTCGGGCAAGCCAGACCGCTCCGCAGAGCCCCAATTACCTGCCCATATACCTGGATAATGGGGCGTACTCGGAGAGCAATCTGCGCGTGGGCACGCGCATACTGAACAATAAACTCGACGTGTCACTGTTCGTGAACAATCTGACCGATGCGCTCCCGCTGCTGAACGCAAACTTCAACACCTTCCAATATTACTGGCAGGCCAATACCTTGCAGCCGCGCACGTTCGGGCTGACACTG
>JASHTF010000156.1 GCA_030040715.1 Gammaproteobacteria bacterium
CGGTGCAGCCGCCAGCAGTGCGCGGCATTCCTCGAGCGCCACCGTTCTCGGGTCGCGGCCCTTGGGAATGCGCGCGTTCTTGCTGCCATCGGTGATGTAAGGGCCGTAGCGGCCATTGAGTATCTGGATGCCGTCGCTGCCGAAGTCGCGCAAGATCCGATTGGCGTCGGCTTCCTGCTTGGCACGAATGCACTCGAGCGCGCGCTCGAGGGTGATCGTGTACGGATCGTCCTGCTTGATCGAGACGTACTTGTCGCCGTACTTGACGTACGGCCCGAAGCGGCCCACGTTGGCCACGACGGTCTCGCCCTCGGGGTTGACCCCGAGCGTGCGCGGAAGCTTGAATAACTCCAGCGCGTCTTCCAGCGTGATGGCATCCATCTTCTGACCGGGCCGCAGGCCGGCAAACCGCGGCTTCTGTTCGTCGT
Organism: Gammaproteobacteria bacterium; assembly: GCA_030040715.1. Lineage (GTDB taxonomy): Bacteria > Pseudomonadota > Gammaproteobacteria > Steroidobacterales > Steroidobacteraceae > FEN-1191. Next base: position 429 of record JASHTF010000156.1, read on the forward strand.
CCTTGGTACCGAGCTGCACGAAGGGGCCATAGCGCCCCATGCGTACGCTCACCGGCTTGCCGCTCGCGGGATCGCGTCCGACCTCACGTGCCTGTGCAACCTGCTCGCGCGTGACATTTTTGGCGGTGCCCTTGACCTGACGGATGAAGGGCTTCCAGAACTTCGACAGCGGCGTCGTCCACGGCTCCTCACCACGGGACACGGCATCGAGCTCGTCCTCCATCGCCGCCGTGAACCCGTAGTCGACGTAGCGCTCAAAATAGGCCGTCAGGAAACGGTTCACGATCTTGCCGATGTCCGTGGCGGTAAAGCGTCGGTTCTCGATCTGTACGTATTCGCGGTCACGCAGAGTCGAGATGATCGAGGCATAGGTTGAAGGTCGCCCGATGCCATACTCCTCCAGCGTCTTCACCAGCGAGGCTTCGGTATAGCGTGGCGGCGGCTCGGTGAAGTGCTGCTGCGGCTCGACCGCTGCCAGTCTCACCGCGTCGCCTGATTGCATCGCGGGCAACAGGCGGTCGCTCTCGTCCTCCTCGGAATCGTCGCGGCCCTCCTGATAGACCGCGATGTACCCGGGCTTGATGAGGGTCGAGCCGTTGGCGCGCAGCAGATGCCGCTGCGGCCCGTCGGGGCCCGCCAGCATGTCGACCGCCACGGTATCGAACACGGCTTGCGCCATCTGGCAGGCGATGGCGCGCTTCCAGATCAGTGCGTAGAGCCTGAACTGATCCGGGTCGATCTTGCCTTCGATCTGCGCCGGTACGATGGCCGCGGACGTGGGACGGATCGCCTCGTGCGCTTCCTGCGCGTTCTTGGATTTAGTGCGATAGATGCGCGGCTCTTCGGCGACGGCTTCGGCGCCGTACAGGCGCGTGATGACCTCACGCATTTCCTGCACCGCCTCGGCGGCGAGTGCGACTGAATCGGTGCGCATGTAGGTGATCAGGCCCACGCTGCCTTCGCCGAAATCGACGCCCTCGTAAAGCTGCTGCGCGAGCCGCATGGTGCGTTGGGCCGAAAATCCGAGCTTGCGGGATGCCTCCTGCTGCAGCGTCGAGGTCGTGAAGGGCGGCGCCGGTGTGCGGCGGCGCTGCTTGCGATCGACCTGCAGCACCCGCAGCACTCCGGCCGCGCCGACGGCGGCATGCAGGGCGCGTTCGGCCGCGCGCGCCTGGGTCTCGTCGGGAAAGGTGAATTGCTCGACCTTGGTGCCCTGATACTCGACCAGCTTGAGTGGGAAGATCTGCGCGCTGTGCTCGCCCTGGGCGTCGATCGTCCAGTACTCGCGCGGCTGGAAGGCGCCAATCTCCTCTTCGCGCTCGCAGATCATGCGCAGTGCCGGACTCTGCACGCGCCCCGCCGACAGGCCGCGGCGGACCTTCTTCCACAACAGCGGGGACAAATTGAAGCCGACCAGATAATCGAGCGCGCGCCGCGCCTGCTGCGCATTCACCAGCTCCAACGACAGATCGCGTGGCGAGGCGATCGCCTCGCGGATGGCGTTGCGCGTGATCTCGTGGAATACGACGCGGTGGACGCGTTTTCGAGCCAGCGCACCGCGTTCCTTCAGGATCTCGGACAGGTGCCAGGCGATGGCCTCACCCTCGCGATCCGGGTCAGTCGCCAGGTACAGCGACTGCGAGCGCTTCAATGCCTTGGCGATCGCGTCCACGTGGCGCTCGCTGCGCTCGACCAGCTGGTAGCGCATCGCGAAGCCCGCTTCGGGGTCGACCGCGCCCTCCTTCGGTACCAGATCGCGCACGTGACCATAGGAGGCGAGCACCTCGAAGTCTCTGCCGAGATATTTCTTGAGCGTGCGCGCCTTCGCCGGTGACTCGACTACGACCAGATTTTCAGCCATGACTGTTCGATCAAGAATTTACAGGGGTCTACGCCGGGTCCGATTGATTCCGTAGGGCCCGATCAGCAGCTTCCGAAACGGTGGGCTGGAAAACGAAAAACCGCGGCCGAGCCGCGGGTCGTGTCACGCGAGCTGACCGCGGGGCGCTCAATGCGGTGCCTGGGCTCCATCAAACACCAGATCCTCCATCCGTGCATAGGCGACTTCCTGCCCGGGTTGACTCGATAACACCATCAGCACCACCCATTTGACGTGATCCAGATCAAGATCGTCGCAATCGAGGGCGAGCAACCGGTCGATCACGAGTTCACGCTGGCTCGGGGAGATGATGCCGCTCGCCTCGAGACTGGCGATCAAGCCACGGCAGCGCACATCCAGCCGTTGCAGCTCCTCAGCCGCATAGATGCGGAACGACTCATAGCTGCGTGGGGTCGGCCGCTCGCTTTCGTCCGCGAGGTTCGCCAGCCAGTCGAGCGCCCGCGCGACGCTGGCCTCACCGAAGCCGACGCTCTCGAGGTCCCGTGCCAGCTCCTCGCGCTGGGCATCGGGCAGCTCTTCGAGCGCGTAGCGGTCGAACACATAGATCAAGATGTCGAAAACGCTGTTGTTCAGCATCCGTCAGCGGCTCTGTATGCGCGTGTAGCGGCCTCCGGGCTGTGGTTGCACGGCACCTTCGAGCTCCAGAATCAGCAGCATGGAGGCGATGGATTGACTCGAAAGACCGGTTCGCTCGACGAGTACGTCGATGCTGACCGATCCAAATCCCACGGCATCTAACAGGATTTCGTACTTCTTGTCCAACAGCACCGTGTCGCTCGCGTCGCCGCCAGCAGCCGCTGACCCTTGCATAACTATTTGTTCGGGAATGGGAAATCTCAGCTCCTCGAGCACATCGGCGCCGCCTTCGACGAGCTTGGCGCCCTCGCGGATCAAGGCATGACAACCGCGCGCGAGCGGGTTGTGGATGGATCCGGGGATCGCAAACACCTCGCGGCCTTGGTCGCCCGCATACTGCGCGGTCAGCAGCGAGCCGCTGTCACGGCCCGCCTCGACCACCAGGGTGCCGATTGCCAGGCCGCTGATGATGCGATTGCGGCGTGGAAAGTTGACCCTGAGCGGAGCGGTGCCGGGCGGAAACTCGCTCACCAACGCGCCCCGCGCAGCGATGCGCTCGGCCAGCGGCACATTGGGTCGCGGATAGATGCGGTCTAGGCCGCTGCCGAGCACGGCGATGGTTTTGCCGTGGCCGGCGAGCGCTCCTTCATGGCTGGCCGCGTCGATGCCGAGCGCGAGACCGCTGGTAATCGTCAGGCCCGCAGCGGCAAGATCGGCGGCGAGCTGACGCGCGGTCCGACGTCCATCCTCGGTCGGATTGCGGCTGCCCACCATGGCGAGCTGCGGCGTGCGCAGCACCGCGGCCTCGCCGCGCACGTACAGCACCGCTGGCGCCGCCGAGATCTGCGCGAGCAGCGGCGGGTACTCCTCGCTGAGCGCATCGATCAATCGAATCTGCGCGCGCTCGGCCCACGCTCGGTCGTGTGCGATCCGGGGACGATCGGGCGCCTCGAGCGCGGCGCTGGCGGCTGCCGACAGCCCCATGCTTTCGAGCCGCTTTCGTGGCTGCCCGATGAGCGACTCGAGCGCGAGGCTAGTCAGCTCGCCTTCGCAGGACAACAGTCGCCTCAAGGCCGTGCGCAGCTTGCGCGCCGTCACGCTGGCGCGGCCGAGGGCCAGCTGCAGGTCGAGCCGGTCCATGAGCAGCGCGGCAGCCACGGCCGCAGCATAAGGCAGGACGATGCGCCGCTGATGGTTTGAAACGGGCGCGAGTGTGAATTAACGGCGCGTCCGCTTCAGTTCACGGTCAAGGCGGGGTCAGGGCGAGTGCACGCGATTGCCGACCGTCATCGGTACTGTGTCGCCGAGGATCAGCGCATAGCTCACGTGCGCGAAGGTGCGAAATACGAGCAGGGTGCCGGACGCGTCGGTCGGCAGCTTCACATCGGGATGGGCCGTGCAGGTGCTGCTGTAGTCGATGTTGGCGCAGGGATCGGGAAGCTGTTGCAGATCCTGATCGACCGTGAGCACGTTGCCGCGCTCGAGGCCGTCGCTGCTACCACGATTGATCGCGACGATCTGGGACGGCCCCACGACCAGCGTGCCCATCTGGACCCGCCCGTTCAGCCGCAAGGATTCGCTGACCAGCGTCCGTGAGTGGCTCAAGTCCGCCACCGCCATGACGCGACCGGAGACGGGGTGATCCGGGAGGTGAGGAATGAAGTCGGCGACCGACTCATGTTCCTCGGGAATGAGCACGTCGCCGGGCTGCGTCTCACGCGCCGAGTCCATCATCACCGCCTCGGAGACCCGACCCGGCCGCGTCAGCTGGGCCGTGCCGGTGTAAATGGCTAGATACCCCAGGCGGTTGCCATTGTCGGGATCGATCAACGGCTGATCCATGTGCAGGACGCTGTATCGAGCGCCGACCTCGCCCGAGAGCTGCTTGATGAACACCTCACTGCCCGCGCTCGCTAGGTCGTGATTCTCTGGCAGCCCGACGACATAGCCTGCCGAGCGGATCTGCTGCATGGTGAGCACGGTCGGGCGCGACAGGTATGCAGCCACCGCCGAATACGGAATGGCCTCGATGGGAGTCTCAAGCGCTGAGGTGCGCAGCATCGGCCGCAGGCGCGTCTCGCCGGCAGGCAGTACCTGCTGCTGCTGTGCTCGCACCAGCTGCAGCGCCGTGTGGCCATTGCTGCCGAGCGCGAGCCGCAGCTGATCACCGGGATAGATGCGATGCGGGTTGTGGATCTGGGGGTTGACGTACCAGATCTCGGGCCACGTCCAGGGATCACGCAAGAACATGTTGGCGATGCCCCAGAGCGTGTCCCCGCGCCGCACGACATAATTCTTAGGCGCCGTCGCCTTGAGCTCCGGCCCTACATCGGACACCACTGTGGTGGTACCGGCGCTGGTATCGGCCGTAGTGTCGGCACTGTCGGGGTTGGAGTCCGCCGGGCCGGCGACCGCATCGGTGACCGTCTGCGGTTCCGTAGTCGTCGCGCTGTCGCTCGGCGCGGGGCTGGAGGTCGCGGGCCCCGACGCCTCCGCGGCCGACGCCGTGGGGGCCGGTGTCTGGGCGGGGGCAGCGTGGTGGTGCCAGGGCAGCAGCGAGCAACCCGCCAGACTCAGGAGCCCTGCGAGGGCGGTGCCGGCAGGCCAAGCGCGCGCGGCACGAAAACACTGACTCGGCATTGCTAGTACCTCTGGAGGACCACCTGAAGCTGGGCTGTTATAAACTTAACGGCGCGCACACGCCCACGGTCGGTTGCAAGTTTGTGCACTCGGTCACGCCTGGGAGCGCCGTGGCGGCGGAGCCGCAAAAGTTGGCACAGTTCCGCGCTCCCCTGGGGGTCCGAGACCGAGGCAAGCGACGCGATGACCGATCGATACCGCAACGACTGATCGAGACCGATGGCCCTATTGCCCATATTGGAATTTCCGGATACGCGGCTGCGCATTCGCGCCAAGCCGGTCGAACACTTTGACGCGCAACTGCGGCAACTGATCGCCGACATGGTCGAGACGATGTACGCGGCACCGGGAGTGGGGCTGGCGGGCACTCAGGTCAACGTGCATCGCCATATCTTCGTGATGGACACCAGTGCGGAGAAGAATGACCCGCAGGCGTACATCAATACCGAGATTCTGGAGCGCGATGAGATCCAGGTCGCAGAAGAGGGGTGCCTGTCGGTGCCGACGATCTTCGAGCCGATCCGTCGGGCGACGCGCGTGCGGGTACGCGCCCGGGACGCCGATGGCGCCCTGTTCGAGCGCGAGCTCACGGGACTGGCGGCGGTGTGCGTGCAGCACGAGATGGATCATCTGGCTGGCAAGTTGTTCGTCGATTACCTGACCGCCCTGAAGCGCGAGCGCATCCGCCGCCGGCTGGAGAAGGAGCGGCGCGAGCGCGGCGGCAGCGCGTCCTCCTCATCGCCGCGCTCGGCCGAGCCGGCGCTGTGAAACCGATACGCGCGCTGTGAGGCGCAGGCGGAGGCACGGTGCGCGTCGTTCTCGCCGGCACGCCGGAGTTTGCGCTGCCGACGCTGTCGGCGTTGGTGGCTTCGCGCCACCGCGTGATCGGTGTGCTCACGCAGCCGGATCGTCCCGCCGGCCGCGGGCGCGCCCTGCACGCTAGCCCGATCAAACAACTCGCGCTGCGGCTGGGACTGCCGACCTCCCAGCCTTCGGAACTCAAAGGCGCCGCTGCCCGCGAGCCGCTCGAGCGATGGCGGCCCGACGTGCTGGTGGTGGTGGCGTACGGATTGATCCTGCCGCCTGCGCTACTGGCGCTGCCGCGCCTGGGCTGCATCAATATTCATGCCTCACTGCTGCCGCGTTGGCGCGGTGCGGCACCGATCGCCCGCGCCATTCTGGCGGGCGATCGCGACACGGGTGTCACCATCATGCAAATGGAGGCTGGTCTCGACAGCGGTCCGACATTCGATGCCGCGGCGGTCGCTATCGGCAGCACCACTACGGCCGGCGAGCTGCACGATCAGCTCGCACAACTGGGTGCGCAGCGGTTGCTGCGCACCCTCGATGCGCTCGAGAGCGGACCGCTGCAGCCTCGACCGCAGAGCGAGCAGGGCGTGACGTACGCGGCGAAGATCGACCGACGCGAAGCTCAGATCGATTGGCACGGCAGCGCCGCGCG
>JASHTF010000157.1 GCA_030040715.1 Gammaproteobacteria bacterium
TACCGCCATCGGCGGCCGTCGCGGCGGTGCTCGATGGACTGTTCGGAGCGCTTTGCGACCCGGCGGTGCCCGGGATGTTCGGCGTGCTCGGGACGTTCGGGACGTTCGGGGCGTTCGGGCTGACCGGGCTGCGCGGCCCGCTCTGCGCGCCGGCTTGCACCGCAGCCGTGGGCGCCGCCGCAGCCGTGGGCGCCGCCGTCGCAGCAGCGGGCGGCGCGCCGGAGGGAGGATCGCTCACCTGGGACAGATCGGCCTGCAGTCCGACGGTTGCCAGCACGCCATCGGCCCTCTTCAGCACGTCGCGGGCATAGTCCCAGTCGATGGCCACGGTGCTGTCACCGACGGCGTTCTGCAGCAGCTGCGAAAACCGATCGACATCGGGCTCGAAGCTCTGGCCCTGATCGTCCACCGGTGGATGCGCCTCGAGCCACAGCTGACCATCGACCCAAGCCACTTTGATCGGCTGATTGATCAAGCGCACCGGCGTACCCACCGGCACCATCGGAAACAGCTGCGCGACGTCTTGCGGGTACATGCGAATGCAGCCGTGCGTCACCGGCATGCCGATCGCGAGCGGATTGTTGGTGCCATGAATAAGGTAGGTGCCATTACCGGCGGCGAGCCGCATGGCGAAGGCGCCGAGCGGATTGTCGGGACCGGGCGGCACCGTGGGCGGCAGCGGATCGCCGTCGGCCTTGTGCTCCTTGCGCACCGAGGCGGGCGGATACCAGGTGGGGTTGCGCTCCTTGGAGATGACATGAGTCACGCCGAGGGGGGTGCGCCAATCCATCTTGCCGATGCTGACCGGGTAGGTGTAGACCAGCCGCGGATGCCCGCGCCGTGGCTTCGGAAAGTAGTAGAGACGGTGCTCGGGCAGGTTGACGATGATGCCCTCGTGCGGGCCGGGCGGCAGGATGTAGCGCCCGGGGATGATCACCTTTTTACCCGCGCCCGGCAGCCAGGGATCGACGCCGGGATTGACGCGAATCAGCTCTTCCGAGCCGATGCTGAACTTGTTGGCCAGATCGTAGAGGGTGTCCTGATAGACCGTGGTGACGGTCTGATCCTCTCCGATCACCACGTCGTCCGGACCCGACAGCTGATAGGTGGTCGCCAGCGCCGGCGGGCTCGACAGGCTCACGAGCATGAGTGCGAGCGCGGCAGCCGCACCACCTGCAGTCAGCGGGCCACCCGCCCCTCTGAACCACCCGTTAGTGACCGTTTTCATGCGGCGGAGTGAACCTTAGCGGGTTGTTTGATGAGAATCCTGATGCAATCGACTCTTTTAGCCTAACACGACGGCGATAATTCAAGTGCTTCATCAGACGAAAAGCAAGTGTGGCACGGAGGACCGATCGGTCGCACGGAGGGCCGATGGGTCGCGGGCCGCTGAGAGGTTCGTGGCGGAGCGTGAATGAGTGCGGTCGACCAAATCATACGGGACGCACGCGGGAAGGATCGCTGATGCGCATCCTGTTCGTGGACGGCGACCAGCGGGTCTTCGAGCGTCTGGGCTCGGAGCTGGCGCGTGAGCGGCCGCGCTGGGAGCTGAAGTTCGTGCAGTCCGGACAGGAGGCGCTGGCCGAGCTCGACGCGGCGCCGTTCGACGCGCTGCTCACTGCCATGAATACCCCGGGGATCGACGGGCCGGAGCTGCTCGCGCGCACACGCGAGCGCCATCCGCAGGTCGTGCGCCTGTGCCTGCCCAGTGACCTGCAGGATGAAGCGTTCCTGCGCGCCATGCCGGTCGCACACCAGTTTCTGAGCACTCCGTGCAACGTCGATACCGTGCTCGAGGTCATCGAGGGCGCCTGCACCCTGCGCTCCATTCTGCACGACACTGCCGTCCGTGAGCTGATCGGCAAGCTCAAGGCGTTGCCGGCAGCGCCACAGACATTCCAGGCGCTGTCGGCGGCCATCGCACGGCCCAACGCTCACGTCTCGGACATCACCGGCATCGTCAGCAGGGACACCGCGCTGGCAATCAAGACGCTGCAGATCGTCAACTCCGCCTTCTTCCGCCGCAGCGCGCCAATTATGTCGATTCAAGCCGCGGTCACCTACGTAGGCCTGGAGATGCTCAAGTCGCTGGCGCTGTGCGCGTGCGTATTCGATGCGCTCGATGAGGCGCCCGCGGCCGGCAAACTGCTGGCTGACCTGCAGGCGCGCTCGCTGCGCAAGGCCCACCTGGCGCGCCTGCTGCTCGGGGAGTCGCGCCATGCCGCAGAGGCGTTCACCGCCGCGCTGATGCTCGATATCGGTCAGGCGGTGCTCGCGCTCGGCGATCCAGAGAAATTCGAGCGCATGGTCGCGAGCGCACGCAGCGAGCATCTGCCGTGGCAGGAGGTCGAACCGCAGTTCTTCGGCGCCGCCCATCCGGCGGTAGGCGCGTGTCTGCTGGGCCTGTGGGGATTGCCGCTCGAGCTGGTGGAGGCGGTGGCCTATCACCACAGTCCCAGCCGCGCGCAGCACACGCAGATTCACGTGCTCGCCGCCGTGCACGTGGCCGACGCCATGGTCGACAGCGACGCTGATGAATCTCCCAAACTGCTCCAACAGCTCGATCGGCCTTTCATCACCCGCCCCGAGGTACAGCGCTGCCTGCGCGACTGGCATATCGACGAGTCGACCGACGTGCGCAGCGCCGAGCGGGCGCTGGCGCTGTGAGACGGCGCTAGGCATCGCCGCGCCCCGCCGCCGAGCTACCGCATGAGCGACTCACGCCGACCGAAAGTGCTCTGTATCGACGACGAGCCGCAGTCGCGCGCGAGCGTGCGCGCCATCCTCGAGCCGCGGTACGAGTGGCTGACCGCGGCCAGCGGCAGCGAGGGACTCAAGCTTCTCGGCCAGCATCACGACGTCGTCGCCATCATCGCGGGCATGCGCATGCCCGACATGGACGGCCCCGCGTTTCTCGCGCGCGCCGGCGCACTGCTGCCAAACGCCGGGCGCATCCTCATGACCAGCGGCCAGACCAACGCCCAATCGGCCATCGCGGCGGTCAACGAGGCCGGAATCCTCAAGTTCCTCAGCAAGCCCTGCCGGCCGAAGGAGCTGCTGGCGGCGGTGGAGGCGGCCGTGAAGTATCACCGCCGTGCCAGCCTCGAGAACACCAGCCTGCGGCGTGCGCTCACGGAGCAGATCACCAGCCAGGACCTCACCACGGGACTCGCGAGCCGCGCGCGCTTCATCGAGACGCTCGAGAGCATCTGCGCCGATGCCGATGGCAGCAACCTCACGCACGCGTTCGCGGTACTGATCATCTACGTCGAGAACCTGCAGGATATCAACGTCGCGCACGGACACAGCACCGGCGATCTGGCCATGCAGGGGCTCGCGCGCCGTCTGCGCGAGCACGCGGCGCAGGCGCGCTGCATCGCGCGCTGGGGCGATGAGGAATTCGCCGTGCTGCTCGCGAACAGCTTTCCGCTCGAGAGCGCGCTGCTCGCCGCGACCGAAGCGCTGGTCGAGCAGCTCACCATTCCGATGGCGCTGCCGAAGACCGAGCTGCGCGCGCGCGTCTGCAGCGGCATCGCGCTGGTACCGCTGCATACCGGCGACGCCAAGACCGCGGTCAAGTTCGCCGGCATCGCCGCGCGCCAGGCACATCAACAGGGCGCCGTCGCCTGCCTGTTCCGCTCCGACTGGGCGCAGCGGCTCGAATACCGTCAGCAGCTGCTCGCGGCCTTGCGTAACGCGATCGAGGGTGATCAGCTGCACCTGCATTACCAGCCGATCGTCGATCTGAAGGACGGTACCGTGCGCACTCTCGAGGCGTTGGTGCGCTGGAATCATCCGACGCTCGGACCGGTCTCGTCGGCGCAATTCGTCAATCTCGCCGAGGAGAGCGGCGAGATGCCGCGTCTCGGGCAGTGGATACTGCGGCACGCGTGCTGCGAGGCGCGTCAGCTCGTCGGACGCTATTGCGCGCGCGTGGCCGTGAACATCTCGGTGCAGCAGCTGCTGCAGGAAGGCTTTCTCACCCTGCTCGACGAGGCGCTGAGCCACGCGCGGCTGCAGCCGCAGGAGCTCGAGCTCGAGCTGACCGAATCGGTGCTCGCCAGCGATGCCGAGCGCTCGCTGGCGGTGCTGATCGAGCTGCGCCGGCGCGGTATCGCCGTGGCCATCGATGATTTCGGCACCGGCTACTCATCGCTCGCATACCTGCAACGCTTCCCCGCGGACGTGATCAAGGTGGATCGCTCCTTCGTCACGAGTCTCGGCCAGGGGGGCGAGACCATCATCTCGGCGGCACTGTCCATCGGTCGCGCCTTCGGTATGGAAGTGGTGATCGAAGGGGTCGAGACGGAGCTCGAGCGCCGCCAGTTGTGGGCACTCGGTGCCACGCTGTTTCAGGGATTTCTCTACGGCCGGCCGATGCCGGCGGCGAACGTGGAGCAGTGGTTCCTCGGCTGTGCGTTCGCTGCGGCACCGAACGTGGTGTCACCATCGCAGTCGCAGTCAGAAAACGAGTCCGACACGGTGGAGGTCCAGATAGCCGACCCGCTGAACCTCGCGGCTACCAAAACCTCCGGGTGAACCGCCAGCGCCGCGAGGGCCGAACGGGGCCGCCAGGACCGAACCGGGCCACGAGGGCTGCAAGGGCTGCAAGGGCCGCAAGGGCCGCCGATTGGTCAGCGCCAGGGTCGCGATTTTCAATAAAAATTACGAATTGATTCATAAGATTAAGAATAATTATTAATTTCACTGATAGCTACGGGCCTATGTTGCTGCGGCGGCCGCTTCCTTGATCGTGGGAATTACTGTATATATATACATGTTGGATATTCATACAGCCGCCGAATCTTTCCCGCTCGAGACCGACGACACGCTCCATGGCTGCCGTGCGCCCTTCTGTCCTCGCCCATGCCGCGACGCTCGAGCGACTCGCGCAGCTGTGTCGTCGCACCGAGGATGGTGGCCGACAGGGTGCCATCGTCACCGGCTATCGTGAGCTCGATGCATTACTGCCCCGAGGCGGCTGGCCGCTCGGCTCGATCGTCGAGCTGCTGAGCGCCGCGACGGGAGTCGGAGAGCTCAGCTTATTGCTGCCGGCCTTGTGCCACCTGGCCCAAACCGGCCGCACGATCGTCTGGATCGCGCCACCCTATGTTCCCTACGCCCCCGCGTTGGCCCTGCGCGGCCTGCCGCTCGAGCGGGTACTGATCATCCACACCCGCAGCACTCAGGAATCGCTCTGGGCTGCAGAGCAGGCGCTGCGCTGCCCGGCGGTGGGCGCCGCGCTCGGCTGGCCAGCACAGATCGTCGATAAGAACCTGCGTCGTCTGCAACTCGCCGCCGAGGCCGGCGGCAGTCTCGGCATCCTGCACCGTCCGGCCGAAGCCGCCGCTGAAGCCTCTCCGGCAGCCTTGCGGTTGCAGCTTCAGGGGCTGGCCGATGGACTCAGGCTGCACATTCTCAAGGCACGCGGTGGTCGCGGCGGCCTGCAATGGCACTGGAGACGATCCGATGTTGTGGCTGTGCATTCGTTTGCCGGCGCTGGTGCATGAGGCCAACGCGGCCAGCGAGCGCGCGGCGCTCGAACGTCTGGCCGCGTGGGCTTATCAATGGACCAGCTGGGTCAGCTACCGCCTCAGCGCTGAGGCGCCGCAGGATCTGGGGCTACCGCCAGCGCCGCTGCTGTGGCTCGAGCTCGGCGCAGGCCGCAGCTTGTTCGGCGAGCCGACGGCTTTGCTCGCGCAGATCGCAGCCGCTCTGACCCATCTCGGCTACAGTCACACCTGCGCACTGGCCCCCTCACCTACCGCCGCAGCGCTCCTGACCCGCGTATCCGAGCAGCGCTGTACGCTCACGCGTGCGCAGCTTCGAGCGCGGTTGACGCCGTTGCCGTTGTCGCTGCTGGAGTTGCCGGCGGCCACGGTCACCGCGCTGCGAGCGGCCGGGCTGCGCTGCATCGGCGAGCTGCTGGCGCTGCCCGCGGCCGCGCTCGCGCGGCGCTTCGGGCCCGAGATCTGCCTCTATCTGGCGCGCTTGACGGCCCAGGTCAGCGATCCACGGCCGGCGTGGCGGCTGCCGCCGGTGTATCGCGCGCGCTGCGAATTCGGCCAGGATCTGCACGAGACCGGCATGCTGCTGTTCTCGCTGCAGCGGCTGTTGCTGGAGTTTCAGGGGTATCTGCGCGCCCGCGACTGCGCCGTGCAGCGTTTCACGCTCGAGCTCGAGCATCCGCGGCGGCCGGTCACGACCTTGACCATCGGCCTGTGCGCGCCGACACGCGCAGCGGCGCAGTTTCTGCTGCTCGCGCGCGAGCGGCTGCATGAGCTGGCGCTGCCCGCGCCGGTGCGGGCGTTGGCGCTGACGGCCGGTGAGTTCACGGCGGCGGCAATTGGCCAGATCGACGGCTTCAGCAACCAGACGCAGCAACTCGATGAGCTCGGACAACTATTGGATCGGTTGCGGGCGCGGCTCGGCGAGAACGCGGTGCGCGGCATCGGCTGGCAGGCTGATCACCGGCCCGAGCGCGCCTGGGCGCAGACTGATTTTGCGCCCGAACCTCATCCGCCGCGCGCTCCTGCAGCCGCCGCGACCGCGAGCTTGGCAGCGGCTTACAACGACGCGGCGTGCAGCGATGCTCCGGCACGCCCGTGCGCGTTGCTGGCGAGCCCCCAGCCCCTGGCGGCCCCGCCGCAGCTGCTGACCGGGCCGGAGCGCATCGAGAGCGGCTGGTGGGATGGGACCGATGCGAGGCGCGATTACTACATCGCCCGTACGGCCGACAACGCGCGCCTATGGATATTCCGCGATCGGCGCGAGGGTCGTTGGTATCTGCACGGGCTTTGGGTTTGAGGCACGGCCGTGAGCGGTTATGCCGAGCTGCATGCGCTCAGCAACTTCAGCTTTCAGCGCGGCGCCTCGCACCCGGCCGAGCTCGTCATGCAGGCGCATGCGCTCGGCTATCGCGCGCTCGCGCTCACCGATGAGTGCTCGCTCGCGGGCGTCGTGCGCGCGCACGAAGCGCTGCGCGCTTTGCCGCCGCGAACAGCCGCGTCGGCCGGTGCGGAACCATCCGCCCCGCCGGATTTCAAGCTCATCATCGGCTCTGAGTTTCGCACCCGCTGTGGTCTGAAGCTGGTGCTGCTGGCGCCCTCGCAGACCGCTTACGCCCAGATCTGCCAGCTCATCACGCTCGCCCGGCGGCGCTCGCCGAAGGGCGAGTATCGGCTGACGCGCGCGGATTTCGCGACCGGTCTCGATGCCTGCCTCGCCCTCTGGATGCTGCCGCGCGCTGCCACGCTGCTGCAGGCCGGATGGCTGCGCGAGCTGTTTCCCGCGCGCGCCTGGCTGGCGCTGGAGCTGCATCGCGAGGCCGACGATGCGGCACGCCTGAGCGCCGCGCTCGAGCTGAGTGCCGCGAGCGGATTGCCGCTGGTGGCGGCGGGCGATGTGCATATGCATGCGCGTTCGCGGCGCATGCTGCAGGATGCGCTGACGGCGATCCGGCACGGCTGCAGGGTTGATCAGGCCGGCTGGCGGCTGTACCCGAATGGCGAGCGGCATCTGCGCCCGCTGACCGAGCTCGCCGCGCTCTACCCGGCGGCATTGCTCGCGGAGACGCTCGCGATCGCCGAGCGCTGCGCGTTCTCACTGGCGCAGCTGCGCTACGCCTACCCACCCGAGCTGGTACCGGAGGGCCGCAGCGCCGGTGAGCACCTGCGCGCCCTCACCGAGCGAGGTTTGCAGCAACGCTGGCCGCAGGGCGTGCCGGGCAACGTGCGCGAGCTGATCGAAAAAGAGCTCACGCTGATCGCCGAGCTGCAGTACGAGCATTTCTTTCTGACCGTGCACGATGTGGTGCGGTACGCGCGCAACGCGGGCATCCTCTGTCAGGGACGCGGCTCGGCGGCCAATTCCGCGGTCTGCTATGCGCTCGCTATCACCGAGATCGATCCCGCGCGCATGCAGCTGCTGTTCGAGCGCTTCATCAGTCGCGAGCGCAACGAGCCACCCGACATCGACGTCGATTTCGAGCACGAGCGGCGCGAGCAGGTGGTGCAGTACCTGTACCGCAAGTACGGGCGCGAGCGCGCTGCGCTCGCGGCCACCGTCATCTGCTATCGCACGCGCAGTGCCCTGCGCGACGTCGCCCGCGCGCTCGGCCTCGACCCTCAGGCGATCGGGCGCGTCGCACGGCTGCACTTGTGGTGGGACCGTCCGGGGGAGCTGCCCGAGCTCGCTGCGCAATTGCAACTGCCGCCGGCGCGCTTGCAGCTGCTCGCATCGCTGGTGCGCGAGTTGATCGGTTTTCCGCGCCACCTCTCACAGCACGTCGGCGGCTTCGTGATCGCGGGCGAGCCGTTGAGCACGCTGGTGCCGATCGAGAATGCGGCCATGGCCGAGCGCACCGTCATCCAGTGGGACAAGGACGATCTGGAATCGCTCGGCCTGCTCAAGGTGGACGTGCTGGCGCTCGGCATGCTGAGCGCGCTGCGCCGCTGCTTTGATCTGCTCAAGCGTTATCGCGGAGTGAGCCTCACGATGGCCGATATTCCACCCAAGGATGCGGCCACCTTCGACATGATCTGCCGCGCCGAGACCGTGGGCGTATTTCAGATCGAATCGCGCGCGCAGATGAGCATGCTGCCGCGACTGCAGCCGCGCTCGTTCTATGACCTGGTGATCGAGGTGGCGATCGTGCGGCCGGGGCCGATTCAGGGCGACATGGTGCATCCGTATCTCAAGCGGCGCGAGCACCCCGAGACCGTCAGCTATCCGAGCCCCGAGCTCGAGCAGGTGTTGAAGCGCACCCTCGGGGTGCCGATCTTCCAGGAGCAGGTGATGCAGATTGCGGTAGTGGCCGCGAATTTCACCCCGGGCGAGGCCGACGGTCTGCGCCGCGCGATGGCGGCGTGGAAACGCCGCGGAGGGCTCGAGCCCTATCGCGAGCGCTTGCTCGCCGGCATGGCGAAGAACGGCTACCCGCCGCAGTTCGCCGAGCAGATCTACAAGCAGATTCTCGGCTTTGGCGAATACGGCTTCCCGGAGTCTCACGCTGCCTCCTTCGCGCTGCTGACCTACGTGTCCTCCTGGCTCAAATGCCACCAGCCGGCCGCCTTCGCGGCGGCGCTGATCAACAGTCAACCCATGGGCTTCTATGCGCCGGCGCAGCTGACTCAGGACGCCCGGCGCAGCGGCGTCACGATTCTTCCGGTCGATGTCACCGTCAGCGACTGGGACTGCACGCTCGAGCCCGATCCGCGCCACCCGGATCCGGCGCGACTCGCGCTGCGTCTCGGCCTGCGGCTGGTACGCGGTCTCTCCTCGGCCGAGGCCGAGCGCATCGTGAGCACGCGGGCGGCGGCGCCGTTTGCGAGCATCGATGAGCTCGCGCGGCGTGCGCAGCTGTCGCAGCGCAGCCTGCAACAGCTCGCGGGTGCGGGCGCCTTCAGCACCTTGAGCGCGCACCGCCACGATGCCAGCTGGCGCGCGCTCGGTGTCGAGCAGCTGCCGGCTTTGATCGCGGAGCTGTCGGCGAGCGAGCCGCCCGCAGCTCTTCCGGTGCCCACCGAGCACCAGAACATCCTTGCCGATTACCGTCATCTCGGACTGACGACCGGTCGCCATCCGCTCGAGCTGCTGCGCTTCGAGCTGCTACGCCGTGGCTTCAGCAGCAGTGTTGATCTGCAACAACTCGCCGACGGCAGCCGCGTGCGGGTCGGGGGTCTGGTCACTCAC
>JASHTF010000158.1 GCA_030040715.1 Gammaproteobacteria bacterium
CAGCCGCACACCGACATCCTGCACCGAAGATAGATAACGGGTGACGACGGCACCATTGAGATAGTGACTGACCTGGTCCTGTACCTCGTCGGCGGTGGTGCCTTGCGTCGCCGCCGCTCCCGGGTCGACCTGCACCTCGAGCGCATCGCCCGCGGGGACGACGCCGCTGTCGACCGAGTCGGGCACGATGCCCGGGACCTGCGCGATCGCGTGTGCCACGGTGACGGCGGTGTCGCCGAGCACTTCCGGATTCTTAGCGCTGAGGTCGATCACGACCGGCTGGGGTCTGCCGACCATGTCGCCGATCATGTCATCCAGCAGCTGGTGCGGGTCGAAGTTGATGCCCGGGACCTGGCGGGTGATCTTGTCGTTGAGCTCGTCCATCACGCTCCAGGCCGGCGGCCGGTGCGAGGGATCGATCAGGCGCACGAAGAAATCGCCCTGATAGGTCTCCACCAGATCGCCGCCCAGGCCCGCACCGGTGCGGCGCGAATAGGTATAGACGTTGGGATCCGCCTTGAGGATGGCCTCGACCTGCTCGAGCTCGCGATCGGACTCCGCGAGCGACGTCCCCGGCGAGGTCTTATAGTCGAGCACGAAGCCACCCTCGTCCATGCGGGGCAGAAAGCCGGTGCCCACGTGCCGATAGGCCAGCACGCCGAGACCGACCAGTACCATCAGACTCAACGGGATCCAGGACGGCCGTGCGAACAGTCGGCCGAGCGCGCGACCGTGGATGCGATTGAGCCAGGTCGCATGCTGCTGCGCTGGGTCGTGCCAGGTGCGAAAGTCGATCAAGCTGCGCGCGAGCAGCGGCACGATCACCGCCGTGAGCGCGAACGAGATGATCAGCGCCGACGCCATAGTAACGGACAGAAAGCGGAAGAAGGCCCCGGTCACACCGGACAGAAACGACAGCGGCGCGAAGATGATGATCGTTGCCAGGCTCGATCCGAACAGCGGCTGCAGAAATTCGCGCGCCGCCGGCAGCACGGCCCCCTGCGCATCAGGCAGTGCCGGGGTGCCGGCGCGCCGCGCGATGTGCTCGATCATCACGATCGCGTCGTCGATCAGCAGCCCGATGGCCGCGGCAATTCCGCCGAGCGTCATGATGTTGAAGGTCATGCCGAGCAGGTACAGCAGCAGCACCGTGATCAGCACCGACAGCGGCACGACCGCCATTGACACCAGCGCCACGCGCCAATTGCGCAGGAACGCGAACACCACCAGCGCCGCCAGGAAGATCCCGATCAGGATGGCCTCTTCCATTGCGCTGATGGACGAGTGCACCAGTTGAGTCTGGTCGTACCACTTGTAGACCTGAATCGACTTGGGCTGCGTCTGCATGAAGGCCGTCAAGCTCTCATCCACTGCCTGCGCGAGGCTGAGCGAGTCGGCGTTGTCCTGCTGATAAACGTCGACCGTCACCGCCGGCTTGCCGTTGTCATTCACGATCAGCCACTGCGGCACCGTGCCGAGATCGACTCGCGCCAGATCGGCGAGGCGCACGATGCCGCCGTTGCTGCCCCGAATGGCGACGTCGCGCACTGATTGGAGCGAGGTGAAGGCGTTATTGTTGATCGCCAGATACAGCAGATCATTGTCCTCGAGCCGCCCGACCGCCGTGATCGAGTTGGTGGCCGCGATCGCCTGCGCCACGTCATTGAGCGTCAGGCCGTAGGCCTGCAGCCGCTGCGGCGTCACGTGCACCTGGATCTCCGGGGTCTGGCCGCCGAGTACGCCGACTCTTCTGATTCCTGGAATCCCGGTGAGCCGCGGCGCGATCTGATACTCGGCCAGGCGGCGCAGCGTCGTCGGCGCGTCGGTATCGGAGATGAGCGCATAGGAGACGAACGGCATGAGCACGTTGGGACTCATCTGGATCGCGTCGTAGCTGGTCCCGGGCGGCAGCTCCGGCAGCGTCTGTGCAAACGCGGTCTGTACGCTCAGGAGCGCCTGATTCATGTCCGAGCCCCAGGGGAAATCGACGAAGATCTCCGCCGAGCCACGCGAGGTCGTCGACTGCACATCGAGCGCCCTCGGTACCGCACGCGCCGCGCGCTCCAGCGGCTGAGTCACATCGATCAGCATCTGTCTCGCGGGCATCGCGCCGGCATCGACCTCGATGCGAATGCGCGGGAAGCTCGTGACGGGGAACAAACCCACGGGCAGGGCGATGACGGCGACCAGTCCGGCCAGCGCCAATGCGACCGCGACGGCCAGCAGTGCGGTCCGATGCCGCTCGATCAAGCGCGCGAACATCAGCGGCTACCTGAGTCGGACAGGCGCACCTTCATCCCATCCTGCAGCTGATGATTGCCCGCCAGCACCACCGGCGCGCTGGCGTCGAGAGGCCCCGCGATCACATCCTGCTCGTCGTGTGCGCCGAGCACGCGCACATGCACGGTCTTCGCGACCATCCTCTCGGTCTGCACGACGTAGGTAGCGCCGTTGTCATCGACCAGGATCGCCGGATGCGGCACCACGTAGCCCTGCACCGAGCCGATCGTGATCTCGGCCTGCGCGGTCTCACCGGGGAACAGCACCCCGTGTGGCAGCGAGATCTGTATCGGCACCAGGCCGGTGCTCGGATCGACGATCGCGCCGCGCAGCACGACGCGCCCGGAATAGGACTGCGTCGCCCCGACCGCAGTGATCTGGGCGGAATCGCCGCGGCGAATGCTCGCCGCCTGCGCCGGCACCACCCCGACCAGCAGCACGAGGTCGCCGGGCGGCGCGAGATCGAGGAGCGCGGTGCCCTCGGTCACCAGCGCATTGGTGACGATCGGCAGCGCCGTCACGATGGCGTGAAATGGGGCGTGCAACGTCGTCGGGCCGCCGGCTCCCTGACTCTGTAGCGCCGACAGCGCCGCGCGGGCGTCGGACTCGGCCTTCTGCGCATCCGCCAGCTGCTGGTTGGTGGCCAGATGCTCATCGAGCAGCTGCTGCGTGCGCTTGAGGCCATCAGTGGCGACCTTGAGCGTAGAGACCGCCTGAGCGTAGGTACTCGCCGTGGGCGCGGTCGGTACCAGCTGCAGCAGCGGCGCGCCTTTTTCTACCTCCTGACCGAGATGCACGTAGACGGCGCCGACGCGCGCCGCGACCGGCGCCATCAGGGTGTTGCGCGCCGAAGCGTCGGCCTGCACGGTGCCGTAGGCGGTGACGGTCTGGGGCAGACTGCCCTGGCGCAGCGCGGTCTGCTGCACCAGCACGCTGGCGTTGGCAGCCTCCGAGCCCTCGCTCGGCTCATCGTCGCTGACAGCAAAGCGGACACACAGCGCCGAGAGAGCGCACACCGTCACCGCGATGCTCAACGATAGGGGAGCCAGGTTTTTCATCAGCAATCACCTCGGACGGATCGCAACTGCCTCGCGGTCGAAACCATCTTGCTGCGGCATGCGGGCGCCGGCATCGCGCTGATCCACGTTTGCCGGCATCACCTGCGTACCGAGCAGCGTCGAGAGCGCAATCGAATCGCTCCAAAGGTTTTGCAGCAGCGTGTCCTGCAGCTCCTGAGCGGCCAGGTAGGATCCGACCAGCGTCAGGTAGCTGGCGCCCGGAAATTCCGCGGCGTTGTAGGCACGCTGCGCCTCATCGACGCTCTGTTGCAGCCGCGGCAGCTGTGTCTGCAGGTCGGCGAGCTGCAGCTGCAGCTGCTGCATCTCATTCCACAGCTGCCACGCGCTACCCTGGGCCTGATCGAGCCGCGATTGATAGTCGGCGCGCAGCTGCGCGCGCGTGGCGCGCTCGATCGCCACCGGACCGCGGCCGCGATTGAATAGCGGCAAGGTCAGGTTCACGACGCCGCCATACGAATGAATGTCGCCGTTGTCGCGCGCTCGGGTAACGCCGATGCTGATATCGGGAAATTGCGACAGCAGCGCGCTGCGCAGCCGGGCGTCTTCGGCCCGGTAGCCCGCCTGCAGTGCCAGCAGATCCGGACGGCGCTGCGCGACCTGCGTGAGGGCCGCCTGCACGTCGGCGCGGGCTGGAATGGCCGGCGCGGACAGCGGCTGCAGCGGCAGCATCACGTCGGGGGCCACGCCGAGCAGGCTCCGCAGTCCCTGCTCGGCCGTCAGCAGCCCGCGCTCGGCGTCGCCGAGGCGGCTGCCGACATCCTGCAGCACGGCCAGATCGGCGCTGGTCTGCTCCAGCGTGACGTTGCCCGCCGCTTGCGCTCGCTGCGAACGCTGCGCCGCGAGCGCGTAGATCTGCGCCGCACTGGCCAGAAAGGCGTGGCGATCGGTGGCGATCGATTGTTGCACGTAGAGCGTGCGCGCCTGCGCCACCGTCTGCCATTCCTGCCACAGAAGGCTCAGCTGCGCCTGCTGATAGTCGGCGCGGGTGCTGGCCTTGACGTCGGAGTGCGTCAGCAGCGCGAGCAGATCCACGTCCAGTTCCAGGCTGTACTCGTTGAATTCCGGATAGCGATGGAACCGGTCGGTCGGTTTGGTGTGATCGTTGGGGTGGTCAGCCGCGAAGTTGAAATGCGGATCGGGCAGCAGCCCCGCGGCGAACGCCTGCGCCTGCGCGACGCGCAGCGCAGCCCGCGCGCTATTGAGATCGGGATTGTTCAGTACCGCGACCGTCGCGGCGCTGTTCATGTCGAGCGGGGCGACCCCGCCAGGGGCAGCGGTCGCCAGATTGCCGGCTGTCGGCAGCGGCAGCGGGTGATAGGTCGCGCAGCCGCTCAACCACAGCGCCGCCCATGCCAGCCCGCGTGCGCACCGAAGCGCGCTAGAATGGTTTCGACTCGCTGCCATCTGATTGCTCCGCGACCCCTCATCTCGGACCCGTCGAGGAGTCCATTATCGATGGCAAGCGGCGTCGGCAAGTTTGTATTTTTGTAAGCATCGCCTGGCGGGTCTTCAATTACCGACCTGCCACGGCAGGAACGAAACTACCGCGATGCGGGTGTTGCTGGTCGAGGACGACGTCGAGACGGCGAGCTATATCGCTGAGGGATTGCGCGCGCACGGCATCTCGGTCGACCACGCCGCCGACGGGGAGCTCGGGCTGTCACGCGCGATGAGCAGCGACTATCAGGCGATCATTCTCGATCGGCTGCTGCCCGGACGCGACGGTCTGTCGCTGCTCAAGACGCTGCGGGCCGCAAGCGTCAAGACGCCGGTGCTGTATCTGACTGCCATGGACGGGCTGAATGATCGCGTGGAGGGATTGGAAGCCGGCGGCGATGACTACCTGATCAAGCCGTTCTTTCTGGTCGAGCTACTGGCGCGCCTGAAGGCGCTGGTACGGCGTGCCGAAGACACGCAGGCCCAGACGCGCCTGCGCGCCGCGGACATCGAGCTCGATCTGCTCCATCGCCGAGTCACTCGCGGCGGCAGCGAGATACCGCTACTGCCCCAGGAATACAAGCTGCTCGAGTATCTGCTGCGCAACGCCGGTAGCGTGGTCACGCGCAGCATGCTGCTGGAGCGGGTCTGGGGTATTCATTTCGACCCACAGACCAGCCTGGTCGAGAGTCACATCAGCCGGCTGCGAGCGAAGCTGGCTCACGGTGGCGCTCACGGCGCTCCGACTGAATACATCCGCACGATTCGTGGCTCGGGGTACATGTTCGTTGCTCGCCCTTAAGCGCTTCATCAACGAAAGCTCGCAGCTCGCCGCGCTGTTGATCGGCTTGTTTGCCATCGCGGCGCTGCTGCTCAGCGCTACGGCCTATTGGATCGCAGATCGGGCGATGCGCACGGAGCTGCACGATGTCATCGACGCTGACGCGGGCGCCGTGCTCAGCGGCTATCGCAGCGAGGGACGCGCCGAGGCAATCGAGGTGGTGCAGCAGTTGAGCGCCGTGCCGGGGCTATCGGGGCGCTATCTGCTGCAGGCGTCCGATGGACGCAAGCTCGCGGGCAATCTCGCACCCATGCTGCCCACGGCGGGGGCGCTCGAGGTCAAGGCGCCGCGCGGCGGCGACTTGCCCGCAGGCCACAGGCACGCTGCGGCGGCCACCGATATTGTGCTGGGTGAAGGTCGCTTTCTTCCTGACGGCAGCTACCTGTTCGTGGGCGAGGATACGCGGCGGCTCGCGGCGACGCGCGAGCGCATCCTCGGCGCCTTCGCCTGGATCATCGGGGCGACGGTGCTGCTGGCACTCGCGAGCGGCGCACTGCTGAGCGCGGGATTCCTGCGGCGCGTCGATGCGATCACGCGCACCTGCCGCGCGGTCATGGCCGGCCGCTTCGGCGATCGCATCCCGGTCGGATCGTCGCAGACGCAGCTCGACCGCCTGTCGGCCACCATCAACGACATGCTCGATCGCATCGGCGCGCTCATGGAGAGTCTGCGACAGATGTCGAGCGACATCGCCCACGACCTGCGCACGCCGTTGACGCGTCTGCGGCAGCGGCTCGAGTCGGTGCGCGGCAACCGCGCGACGGTCGCCGATTACGAGCAGGTCGTCGAGCGCGCGCTCGGCGAATGTGACGCGATCCTCGCGGTATTCTCGGCGCTGCTGCGCATCTCACAGATCGAGTCGGGCTCGCAGCGGGCGAATTTCACGCGCATCGCCCTGCCGCGGCTGCTACAGCGGGTCGCGGAGCTGTATGCCCCGGTGGTGGAAGACGGGCAGCAGACCCTACGGGCAGATCTATGCAAGCTGCTCGAGGTACGCGCTGACGAGACGCTACTGATGCAGATGTTCTCCAACCTGATGGAGAACGCGATTGGGCACGCGGGTCGCGGCGCGGCGATCCGCCTCGAGTGCCGCCGCACCGACGGCGAGGGGCTGGTGCGGGTGATCGATTCCGGCCCCGGCATTCCGGCCAACGAGCGCGAGCGGGTATTTGATCGGCTCTACCGGCTCGAGAGGAGCAGGAATGCTCCGGGCTATGGACTCGGTTTATCGCTGGTCGCAGCGATCGCCAAGCTCCATCAGTATACGATCGAACTGTCGGATGCCGCGCCGGGCCTGTGCGTGACGATCCGCATTCCGCTGCCGATGACGGATCAAGCCGCATCGGAGTTGAGCTCGTCGCCGCCGACGCAGACGACGGCGGCGGGCGCAGCGCACGCGCGTGCGGCGCCGGACGCTACGGTGCCGGATCGAGGAACAGCAGCTTGAGGGAGCCCGGGAGCAGCGGCTGGCGCGCCCGCTTGCCGGCGGCGAGTGCCGCCCGATACGAAGCCATCGCCGCCTCACTCTGATTCGGCTCGGCCGCAGCAACGTACAGCCGACCGCTGTCCGGGTCGACCGCCATGGTGCGCCCCGACACTCTGGTCTTGATCGTGCCGGCCGGCACGAAGCTCTCCGCGCTGGCTTCGCGAATGACGCTGATCGTGCCATCGGTGCCGTTGGAGCTGAAGATGAGCTTGCGCGTTGGATCGAACGCCGCAGCATCGGTCCCGCGCCCGATCGGCACCGTTGCAACCACCGCGCCGTTGTCCGCGTTCACGACCAGGAGCCGCTGGTTCTCACAGCTCGAGAACAACCGGTGCGTGGCGGTGTCCACGG
>JASHTF010000159.1 GCA_030040715.1 Gammaproteobacteria bacterium
GTCGCGCTCGAGCTCGGCCGAGCCCACCGTCAGCTTGCGATTGCCCAGCGCCAGCAGACCGTCCTCGCGAAACCCCGGCTCGACCTTGTTCTGATCCACACGGATGCTGGTCCCGAAAATGTCGTGAATCGCATGCTGATACTGCTCCGGCGTCAGCCTCACCAGCGTCATCTCAGCCTGCGCCGGCGACCACGGCATCGAGATAAAAAAGGCCGCACCTGCGAGCAGTGCAATCGAACGTCGATGGGCTGCGTCCATTTTTCTAGCCACTGCCGGGATGACCTTCCCCGGTGAAACGCTAATTTCGGCCAATGAGGTAGGCACCACCGGGCTCCGGGTGCGTGACGCGCACAGCGCCCGCAGCTGAAAGTGAATCACCAAAGGACTGCGCACTGCCGATATCGAAGCTGCCCGTGATTCTCAACTCGCGCAGGGAAGGGTCTTGGATGATAAAAGGCTGAAGGCTGTAGCGATTGAACTTGGAAATCACGACCGACAATGGCGCGTCCTCAAACACCAGGCGATGTTGGGTCCAGGCGATGACGGTCTTCATATCGACGGCGTGTACCTGCAACGGCCCGGAGCTACGGAGCGGGATCGAGACTTGTTCATTCGGGCTGAGTAGGATGGTCGATGCCCCCGAGGTCACTAGTACGTGACCTTCAAGCAAGGACACTACTGTCGCGTCATCGCCGACATCTACATTGAACTGCGTGCCCTTCGCTTCGATTGTGGCCTCAGGCGTGTGTACACGGAATGGATGAACACGATCCTTGGCGACCCGAAAGAGCGCCTCACCATCATCCAACTGCAAGTCCCGAATCCTCGAGTTGACCGTCGCACTCAAGCTCGAGAGCGCATTCAACTCCACATGCGAGCCGTCAGAGAGATTTAATGCCAGTTGCTCGCCCACGGCGGTGCGGTAATGCTGCCGTCCAAAAAACTTACCCCACGCTCCGGTGAACCACGAGCCGACCACGACCAGGCTGGCCGCGACGGCGATCGCCAGGGCAAGTCTCATGCTCGGAGTTGGACGAGGCCGCGATGGGGCCCGAGCGGAACTCTGGCGCTCGCCATCGTCCGCCGAGCGGCGAGCGGATAAGCGGACTACGTTGTCCTCGGGACCACGGATATCGAGCTTGAGGAGCAGCTTATCGACGTCGAGATTCTCGAGCTCAAGCAGGCGCCCGAGATCACCGTGGAGGGCGGTAAGCTGCAAGAATTCTTCGATATGAACGGGCGAGCGTCGCAGCCACTCGGAAAAGGCTTCCTGCTGCTCGGGAGACACATGGGTGTCTTGGAGTTCCAGGAACCACTCGGCTGCCTCGGCAGCAGCATTTGGCTCGAACTGATTATCGCTGGAAACGGTCACTTGGCGCCTCTCTACAAGTCTGGAGGAACGCGTGCCCGCAGCCGGGCGAACGCGGTGAGCAGGTAGCGCTTAACCATCCGGCTGGTCACGTTCATCTTTGCTGCTATCTGCTCGTAGGTAAGGCCCTCGCGAATCTGCAACACCAAAGCGATACGCACGGGATCTGGAAGACGGTCTAATTCCGCAGCCAAGCGCTCTCTACGCACTGCCGCCGCGGTACCCTGCTCAGGGTCATCGTTCGCCGGTATGTCCTCCAGCGCGTCGACCGGGAGTTGCTGATTCAACCGGCCTTTGAGACGCCACTCGTAGAGCACATTGGCCGCGATCCGCAGCAGATAGCTACGCGGTCGACGGATCAGGTTGTATCGATCGACACGCAACAGGCGTAAGAACACTTCCTGGGCGAGATCTTGGGCGTCCGCGGACGTGCTCATACGCTGAGCCAGGAACTGCACCAAGTCCCCGCGCCACTCCTCCGCCCACGCGCCAACCTGCCGTGACCACTCTTTCGTCAACATCAAGCCGTTCTCTGCCTTCCTCCATACATGACTGGGGAAGGACGCGTTTTGGTCCCCTTAAAAGGCAAATCCAAGGAGGGTGATACTGTTAATCGCGCTGCAGCAAGGATGTCCCGCCGCAATTGCATAAGCACATGGGCGGCAAGTACTAACGCCGACGATTAGTCTATGCTTGGTTGACGCCGCAAACGGACTCGCAAGCGTCTCGCGCGCGCCACATGGACGCTGCGGCGAGCCGAAACAAAAAAGTGGGGACCAAGTTCCCGCCTGCTCCTGTCAAGTTAACAGAGGGGGTGCACCCGTCTGTCCGAAGTCTAAATAGTGCCTAAAACGTGCCGAGGGGTCTTATGAGTCGCAGGAGCAACGAGGGGGCCGGGGCAGCTCGCCGCGACCGCGTCTGCGGTGCGACAAAACCGAGGCTCTTCTTCGCCGTGCTGCTGTTGTCGTTCGCCCTGCCCTCACTCGGCCAGGAATTGCGGCACAACCTCAGCATCGACGCTCAATCGACCAGTTCGGCACTAAAGGCTCTGGCTGAGCAGACCGGCCTGCAGGTTCTGATCCTCTCCCAAGACGCGGCGGGCAAACGCTCGCCGGACGTGCACGGCAATCTCACCAATGACGAGGCGCTGCAGAGGATCCTGGACAACACCGGGCTGACCTATCAGAAGATTGACGACAACACCGTCGCGATTCGAAGGCGAGGCCCAACTCCAGTTGCAACGGTCGACTCTACCCGAGTCGATGTCGCTCAGTCGTTGGAAGAAGTCGCTGCGCCAGCAGTCGGTGCGGGCGACGTCGAGACCAGTGAGGCTGCAGCCTCCAGCGCGACACAGCTTCAGGAAGTGGTCGTAACCGGCACGCTGATCATTCGCAACGGCTATGAGGCGCCGACACCCGAGACCGTCGTGAGCGATCAGCAGTTAGAGTCGGACACAGCGACTACCAACATTGCCGACACCATGAACAACATGATGCCGGTATTCCGGCCTACTTCAAACGATCAGGCCGAGTCCGGTGGTGTCAGCTCCGCGGCCCAGGGCATCGACGCATTGAACCTACGGGACCTCGGGACCAATCGGGTGCTGGTGCTATTTGACGGCCACCGTTCGGTAGGATCCGACTTCAGCAATGATGTCGACATAAGCGATTTCCCGCAGCAGTTGATTCAGCGCGTCGATGTGGTGACTGGCGGTGGCTCGTCAGTCTATGGTTCAGACGCCATCGCGGGTGTGGTGAACTTCGTCCTGAACAAGACGTTCACGGGCTTCGTGGCGGACGTATCAGGCGGCGAGACCACCTATGGAGACGACAAGAATTCCGATCTGCAAATGACCGGTGGTTGGGGATTTGACGACAACCGCGGTCATGTCGAGCTCAGCGGCCAGATCACTCAGCGTGCTGGGGTCACGCCAGGGACCAATGCCCGGCCGTGGGAGCAGACCGGCTGGGGGATCATGAACAATCCCAATTATGCCGCCGGGAATGGTCAGCCATACGAAGTAGTCGGAACGAATATCTCAGTGGATAACGCCACCCCGGGCGGGATCATCTTCTCCGGGCCACTCAGAGGCACCTATTTCGGTCAAGGCGGTGTGCCGTATCAATTTCAATATGGCCCACTTACCGACGATCCTTGGACGCAGGGCGGACAGTGGTATTCCACCGTGGAGCGCAATGGCCCCTCCGGGACACTGGAACCCGAGAATAAGCGGCGCGGCGCCTTCTCGCGTTTCTCGTTCGACCTGACCGATCACGTCAATGTCTACGCTCAGCTCTCTTACAACACCAGTACTACCAGCACGGCAACCTGGCCGGAATTCGAGGCCGGAAACGGCGCAGTCATCTATTCGGGTAACCCATTCATTCCGTCTTCGGTACAAACGCAGATGACCGCGGATGGCCTGTCGTCATTTCAGATCGGCAGCCTGAACTGGCCCGAGGGGATCGTCGAGGACGTTACCACGCGTCAGACGAACCGCTATGTATTGGGCGCAGAGGGCAATTTCTCCCTTTTGAACTACAACAATTGGACCTGGAGCGCGTACGCACAGTACGGCGTGACCAAGGCCGACACTGACGTGCTCAACGTGAGAAACACGAGCAACTACTTGGAGGCAATCAATGCGGTCAGGGCGCCAAATGGCAACATCGTCTGCGCCGTAACGCTGAATCCCTCGCTGGCGGTTCCCGGCGCATCGCCAGGTTGTGTGCCGTATGATCCTCTGGGCTTGGGGGTCGTGTCGCAAGCCGCGCTCGACTACGTCAACGGCGAGTCCCGCGTCGATCAGATCATCGAGCAGGTCGTCTACGATGCCACCGTCCAGGGTGAGCCGGTGGCCGACTGGGCGGGCCCAGTGTCAGTCGCGGTCGATGTACAGCACCGCGATGACATGGCCGAGGGCTTACCCTGGGGAGAGGCCTTCTTCAACGAGGGCGGTTCTTTTTTTGCCGGCAACTTTACGCCCTTCGTGGGCAACAACGCGGTAACCGAAGGTTCGCTGGAGACACTGGTGCCGCTGGCCAAGAATATGGCGGGAGCCCAGGAGCTGAACATCGATGGCGCCGTTCGTGTCATCGACTATCGATATTCGGGAACGGTCGAGACCTGGAAATATGGCTTCACTTGGTCTCCGATTCCGGATCTGAGATTCCGTGGCACCCGGTCCTACGATATCCGCGCCCCGACTTTGTCGGACCTGTTCAACTATGCCAATAATGGAGAAGTGTCCGCATTCGATCCATTCTGCAACTGCACGCCCGAATATTACGGATATACCGAGGGCAATAAGAACCTCAAGCCCGAGAAGGGCAACACCAATGAGATCGGGGTGGTGTTTTCGCCGACTTTTTTCCCGGGCTTCCAGGCGTCGGTTGACTACTGGCATATCTCTCTGACCGATGCCATCGCCACGTTGAGCGCCAGCGAGCTGCTGGATTTCTGCTACGAGGGCGAGAAGCAATACTGCGGACAGATTTATCCCAACCCGTTGGTGGACCCCCTGGGGCCGGTCACCAAGATCGTCTCGAGCGAGTTCAATCTAGCCGCGGAGACACTGGCTGGTATCGACTACGAGGCCGACTATACCAAGCGGCTCGAGGATTTGAGCTCCGCGTTGAAGGGACAGTTCGGGTGGCGTCTGCTCGTATCACAATACCTGGAAGCGATGGAAAATACCGGGCTGGGAGTTGGACCTAACAACATCTACAGCGTCTTGGGTGATGAGGGTCAGGAAACGGTCGGCCCGGCGCACTGGCATCTGACCACATCACTGAATTACGCACTCGATCAGTGGCAAGCGTCGCTCACAGGCCGGCTCCAAAGTGCCGGCGTAATCGACGACCGCTACATCCAGTGCTCGACCAACTGCCCGACGGCAATACCGACGCAAAACATAGTCACGATTACGGATAACCACATTCCCGGCTTCTTCTATCTCGACGGCTCATTTGCGTACAGCTTCAAT
The DNA here is from genome assembly GCA_030040715.1 of Gammaproteobacteria bacterium. Taxonomy (GTDB): domain Bacteria; phylum Pseudomonadota; class Gammaproteobacteria; order Steroidobacterales; family Steroidobacteraceae; genus FEN-1191. Next base: position 5,355 of record JASHTF010000159.1, read on the forward strand.
GTCCAGGAGAAGTCCACACTGCAGATTTACTTCAACGTGAGAAATATCTTCAACCGCGCCCCTGGCATCGTTCCCGCCGGCCCGACCGACTACACCTACACAGAACCGCTATCGAAGGACCAGGATGGCTTTGATCTGCTGGGACGCGAGTATCGGCTCGGATTTCGCTACCGGCTGTAAAGCCCTTGGTCTAGTGGAGATATATGGGAGATATATCCATGCTGTCCTCGATGTCCCGCTCGCGAGCCGTCGGTCATGCTGTTATCGCGCTTTCAGTCCTTGCTGCGGCTGGTAGCAGTATGGCAGTGGTGGATCCACCCAATCCCAAGGACCTGACGCAGGGCAAATGGGAGTTGCAATTGGACGGATCGAAGTTTTGCGATCCAGCGCGCACTCCGCAGAAGTCGGGACGCGTGATTGTGGACGAGGGCTGGGGTTTGATCTCTACACTCCAGACGGGAGTAAATGCCAAAGGTGACCCGATCAACGGTTACTACGTGTATCGATATGATGGTCAGAGGTATCCAGCCAACATTTACGCACCCAGACTGTCCAAGGAGGCTATCACCTGGAAGCTGGTCAGTCCGCATCGGGTCGAGTTCGAGCATTGGTCGAAGGCCAATACGATCACCGAAAGATACGTGCGCACGGTCTCCGCCGACGGTCAGACAATGACTCAGACGGGGAAGAGAACCGGTCAAGCGTGTGAGGAAGTGCAGGTGTTCTCGCGGCGCTAGCGCTCGCGACCCTGCGCTGGCTGCGTCGGCCACTGGGTGCAGCCGTCCGTCTTGCTACGCGCCCTAAGTATACAGTCGGGAGTCAGTAGAGCACCGCGCGCGGCGGCACGTGCAGGGTCGGCCGCATCGCGACCCAAGCCGCCGCGGCAGCGATCAACGTGGCGCCGAGCACCCCGAGCACCCAGATGCGCGCGTCGAAGTGATAGCGCAGGTCGAGCGTATACGCCAGCCAGGCCCCGCCGCCGGCGGCCGCGCTCGAGCCGAGCAGTCCCGCCAACGCGCCGAGCACCGAGAACTCGACCAATACGCTGCCGAGCACCATGCCACGTCGCGCACCGAGCACGCGCAGGATCGCGATTTCGGCGCGGCGTTCTTCCCGGCTCGCCTGCACCTGCGCCAACAGCACGGTGAAGCCCGCGAGCAGCGTGAACAAAAACACGCTCTGCACCGCGGTGACCGCCTTGTCGATGACCGCGCGCGCCTGCGCGAGCAGATCGCCAATGTTGAAGATCGATACACTCGGGAAGCGATGCACCAGCTCCGCCATCGCCGAGCTGGTCGGCGTGAGGTATGCACTCGTCAGATAGGTGCCCGCTGCGCCGTCGAGCAGGCCGGGCGGAAATTCCACGAAGAAGTTCGGCCGGAAGCTGTCCCACTGCACTCGCCGAAAGCTCGTCACGGTCACCGTCAGGCTCTCGCCCGCGATATCGAACTGCAATCGGTCACCGAGCTTCAGTCCCAAGCGATCGCGATACTCCTCCGCCAGCGACACCAGCGGCTTGCCGTAGTCGGCCGGCGTCCACCAGTGTCCCGCGACGATATGGTTGTCATCGCCGAGCTCGGCGGTCCAGCTGAGATTCTGCTCCCGCTCACCGAAGCGGCGCTCGCGTGCATCGGCAATGGGGCGAGACGCCATCGGCAGCCCGTCGATCGCGACCAATCGGCCGCGCAGCATCGGCAGCATGCGCGACAGCCGCGCGCCTGTTTGCTCGAGCGTGTGCGCGAATTGCTCGCGCTCCGAGGCCGGAATATTTACGAAAAAGTAGTTCGGTACGTCGGCCGGCAAACTCGTGCGCCAATCGGTGACCAGATCGGTGCGCAGGATCGCCAGAGCGAGCAGCAACGTGAGGCCGATGCCGAAGGCCATGATCTGGGCGATACCCGAGGCCGGACGGCGCGCGAGTTGGGAGATCCCATAGCGCCAGGCCACACCCGCAAAGCCCCGTACGCGGCCGGCCGCACGAATCAGCAGCCCGCCGCTGACACCCAGCACCAGCGCGGCAGCCGCGAGGCCGACAATGAACCACAAACTCAGGGCGACCTCGCCCAGCGCGCCGTAGATCACCGCCGTGCTCGCCAGCAGCACCGGAGCCGCGGCGGCCCACAGGCGCAGTGTCGGCGGGCCGATCTCACGCCGCAGCACCCGCAACGCCGGCACGCGTGTCAGCTGCAGCAGCGACGGCAGCGCGAATCCCGCGAGCATCGCCAGCGCGACGCCGAAGCCGATCAGCGCCGGCCAGCCGCTCGCCGCCGGCAGGTCGCTGCGCAACAGACCGCGCAGCACCCGGACCAGCCACAGCTGCGTCACGTAGCCCGCGGCCGCGCCGAGCACGCTCGCGCCGACCGCCAATAGCAGCAGTTGCCACAGGCTCACTGCGAGCACCAGTGGGCGGGATGCGCCCAGCGTTTTCATCAGCGCGACAGCGTCCAGATGGCGCCGCACGTAGGTGCGTGCGCTCACCGCAATCGAGACCGCGCACAGCAGCACCGCGACCAGGCTTGCGAGCGCCAGAAATCGCTCCGCGCGTCGGCTCGCCTGACCGATCTGTGGGCTGGCGTCTGCGACCTCGACCAGGCGCTCGCCGCTGCCGCCATGCAGCCGGTGCCAGCGCCGAAAGGCCGCCAGCTCCACGCGAGCACCGGCCAGCAGCAATCCATACTCGACTCGGCTGCCAGGCTGAATCAGTTGCGTCGAGGCGAGGTCCGCGGCGTTGATCAGCAGCGCCGGCGTGAACTCGACGAAGGTCGCGCTTTGATCGGGGCGCGAGATCAGGATGCGCGTGACGCGCAGCGCGTGCGCTCCAACCTCGAGGCGATCGCCCAGCCGCGCGCCGAGCGCAGCGGCCAAGCGCGAGTCCGGCCACGCCTCGCCCGCGGCGGGAATCGTGCTCGTGGACGTACCGGTGGCAAACGGACGGCTCGCGACCGTGAGCTGCCCGCGCAGCGGGTAGCCGGCGGTCACGGCGCGCACGTCCGCGAGCTGGTTGTTGTCGCCGTTGAAGACTGCCGACAGGGTCGTCGTCAGCTGCGCGCTCGACAATCTGAGCGCGCGCGCCTGCGCCAGCTCGGCGCTGGCGATCGGCTGATCGGACTCCACACGCAGATCGGCCGCGAGGATCTCACTCGCCTGCAGGCTCACCGCGCGGCCGATGCGATCGGCCAGGAATCCAACGCCCGTGAGCGCGCCGGCGGCCACGCACAGCGACAGCCACAGTACCCCGAGCTCGCCCGAGTGCCATTCGCGCCGCAGGGCGCGCACTGCCAACCGCAGGCTACGCATGCGAGACCTCCACGCCCCGCCCGGCGGGCTCCGCGCTCGCGCGCAGCGCACCGGCCTCCATCCACAGCATGCGACCGCAGCGGCTCGCGATCGCTCCGTCGTGAGTGACGAGCACCAACGTCGTACTCGAGCCCCGATTGAGCTCGAACAGCAGCTCGGCGATGCGTTCGCCCGTGGCACTGTCCAGATTCCCCGTGGGCTCATCGGCGAACAACACCGCAGGCGCACCGACCGAGGCGCGCGCGAGCGCCACGCGCTGCTGCTCGCCCCCTGACAGTTGCCGCGGGTAGTGCTGCTGGCGCGCACCGAGCCCGACACGGTCGAGCATGGCGGCGGCGGCCGCACGCGCGTCGGCCCGTCCTGCCAGCTCCAGCGGCAGCATGACGTTCTCGAGTGCGGTCAACGAGCCGATCAGATGAAACGACTGGAATACGAATCCGACCCGTGCGGCTCGTAGCCGTGCGCGTCCGTCCTCATCGAGCGTGCTCAGGGCCTGTCCGGTGAGCCATACCTCACCGGAACTCGGCGTATCGAGCCCAGCGAGCAGCGCCAGCAACGTAGACTTGCCGGCGCCGGAGGCACCCAGGATCGCGATCGACTCGCCGGCCGCGACCGCCAGCGACACCTCACGCACGATGGTCAGCGGCCCCTCTGGGCTGCTAACCTGCTTGGTCAGATCGCGCGCTTGCACCACTATGTCACGCGTCATGGGCATCCTGTTGGCACTGCTGATCGGGCTGGCGACCGCGAGCGGCGCGGCGCGCACGGCGCTGGCCGCGCCGCTCGACAGCGACGCCTCGTCGGTCTCTTCCGAGCATGCTCCGGTCATCCTGGTGTTCGGCGACAGCCTGAGCGCGGGCTACGGTCTGCGTGCGGGGAGCGGCTGGGTGACCCTGTTGGCGCAGAAACTCGCGATGTTAGGCTACGGGTTCCAGGTTACGAACGCCAGCGTCAGCGGTGAAACCACCGCAGGCGGTCTCGCGCGTTTGCCACGCGCACTGCAACTGCATCATCCCCGCATCGTCATCCTCGAGCTCGGGGCGAACGACGGCCTGCGCGGTCTGCCGCTCGCGAGCGCACAGGACAATCTCGACCACATGATCCAACTCACCCGCGCACAGCAGGCGCGCGTGCTGCTGCTCGGCATCCTGATGCCACCGAATTATGGTGAACGCTATACCGCGGCCTTTCGCGACATGTATCTCAATCTGGCGCGCACCGAGCGAGTGCCGCTCGTGCCCTTCCTCCTCGCCGGGGTCGCCCTGCATTCCGATCTGATGCAGGCCGACCAGCTGCACCCGAACGAGCGTGGGCAGCCGTTGTTGCTGGAGAATGTCTGGCCCAAACTAGTGCCGCTGTTGCAGCCCGTCGCACGGCAGGGCCCGGCGCCCGCAGCCGCGCACTGAGGGATAGTGAACGGCAGGTCGCCAGCGGGGAGCTCGAGGATGGATCGATTCTGGTTGGCACGGTATCCGCCCGGTGTCCCGCACGACATCAATCCCGGTGAGATCGCCTCACTCAAGGCGCTAATCGAGGGCGCCTGCGAGCGTTATGCCGATCGGATCGCCTATCGCAGTATGGGCAAGTCGATCAGCTATCGCGAGCTCGAGCGCGCCTCGCGCGCGTTCGGTGCCTGGCTCACGCAACGGGCCGGTCTCAAGCGCGGCGATCGCATCGCCATCATGCTGCCGAACCTGCTGCAGTACCCGGTCGCGATGTTCGGTGCGCTGCGCGCGGGCCTGGTGGTAGTGAATACCAATCCGTTGTACACGCCCGCCGAGCTCGAGCACCAGCTCAAGGATTCGGGCGCCGTCGCTATCGTGGTGCTGGAGAATTTCGCCGCCACCCTCGAGCAGGCGTTGCCCGACACCGGCGTGCGCTTCGTGATCGTGACCGGCGTCGGCGATCTGCTCGCACCGCTCAAGGGCGCGCTCGTGAATCTGGTTCTGCGGCACGTGCATAAGAAGGTGCCGCGTTGGCTGATCCCCGGGGCACGCAGCCTGCGCGCAGTGCTCAAGGAGGGCGCACCGCTCGCACTGCCGGCGCTCGAGCTCGGGCACTCCGATCTCGCCTTCCTGCAGTACACCGGCGGCACAACCGGAGTGGCCAAGGGTGCGATGCTCAGCCACGGCAACATGGTTGCCAACGTGCTGCAATCCCGGGCGTGGTTTCAGCAGGTGGCCCTCGATCGCGTGACCTTCATCTGTGCGTTGCCGCTCTATCACATCTTCTCGCTCACCGCGAACTGCCTGCTGTTCGCCTCGCTCGGCGGCTTAGGCGTGCTGATCGCCAATCCGCGCGACTTCAAGGGATTCGTCCGGGAGTTACGGCACGTGCCACCGATGTTCTTCATGGGGGTCAACACGCTGTTCAACGCCCTGATGCACACTCCGGGCTTCACCGAGATCGACTTCTCGCGCCTGGTCGCCACGGTCGCGGGCGGCATGGCGCTGCAGGGCGTGGTTGCCGAGCGCTGGAAGCAACTCACTGGATGTACTGTCACACAGGGCTGGGGCCTGACCGAGGCCTCGCCGGTCGGCTGCTGCAATCCGCTGGTAGGAGCGGATGCGCAGTTCAACGGCTCGATCGGCCTGCCGTTGCCTTCGACCGATCTCAGCATTCGAGACGACACCGGCAATGAGCTCGCCACCGGTGTCGTCGGCGAGATCTGCCTGCGCGGCCCGCAGATCATGAGCGGCTATTGGCAACGGCCGGACGAGACCGCCAAGGTGATGCTGCCGGGAGGCTGGCTGCGCACCGGTGATATCGGCCGCATCGACGAGCGCGGTTTCGTGTTCATCGAGGATCGCAAGAAGGACATGATCATCGTCTCGGGTTTCAAGGTTTACCCGAACGAGATCGAAGACGTGCTCGCCCGGTGTCCTGGGGTGCTCGAAGTCGCCGCCGTCGCGCAGCCCGATGAGCACTCGGGAGAGGTGGTGGCGCTGTTCGTGGTGCGCAAGGATCCTGCGCTGAGCGAGCAGGCGTTGCGCGACTATGCACGCCAAAACCTGACGGCCTACAAGCGGCCGCATGCGATCTACTTTCGCGACGAGCTGCCGAAGACCAACGTCGGCAAGATCCTGCGCCGCTCGCTGCGCGAGCAGCTCGCGAGCGCCGCGGGTGCGCGTCCCGGCGGTGGCGCGGCCGATTCCGTCGGCTCGGCGGCGTAGCCTACGGCTCTAGTTGGTGTCGATGGCGCGCCACGCGCGCCGGGACCAGTCGTGCCAGCAGCATCGCAATCGGCGCCGGGACTCCGATGCGCGCCGGCGTGCGCAGGCTGTACCACAGCAGCGCATCGACTTCGGCGATGCGCGCCACGAGCTGCGTGCAGTGGGCCCGCACCGGCGTCATCTCGAGATCGAAGTGCGTAAAACGATGCGCAACGGGCGGCATCGCCTCGCGCTCGAGCTGCGCTCCTCTGAGCCGCGTAGTGCAGAACAGGGCCGCCTCCTCGAGACTATCGAATTGCGGCGGCGTCCACAGGCTCGCCCACACGCCGCCTGACGGCCGCCGCTGTAGCAGCACCGCGCCATCCGCACGACTTGCGAGCAGCAGCACCACTCGTCGCAGCGGGCGCGCGGGGCGCGGCCGTGCCGGGGGTAGCTCATGGACGCGATCGCTGCGGTAGGCGACGCAGGTGGTGCGCAGCGGACAGAGCGCGCATTGGGGCCGCGTCCGGGTGCACACCGTCGCCCCGAGATCCATGATCGCCTGGGTATAGGTGGCAACGTCCGTCGACGGCGTGCAGCGCTCGGCGCACTGCCACAGCGCCTGCTCGGTGGCGTGCGTGCCGGGGCGGCCCGCGATCCCGAACGCCCGTGACAGCACGCGCTTGACATTACCGTCGAGAATGGTGGCCCGGCGTCCGTGCGCGAGCGCCAGGATAGCGGCCGCGGTCGAGCGACCAATCCCGGGCAGGCGCGTCAGCTGCGCGAGCTCCAGCGGCAGCTCGCCTCCGTGGTCGCGGACGATCTGCTGCGCGGCGCGGTGCAGGTGACGCGCGCGCGCGTAGTAGCCGAGCCCGGACCACAGATGCAGCACCTCATCGAGGGGTGCCGCCGCGAGCGCCGTCACGTTCGGAAAGCGCTGCATGAAGCGCTGGTAGTAGCCCACGACCGTGCCGACCTGCGTCTGCTGCAGCATGATCTCGGACACCCATACCCGATAGGGCGCGCGGTCGTGCTGCCAGGGCAGTTCGTGACGCCCGCCGTGCGCGTGCCAGTCGATCAGCGCCGGCGCAATCAGCGTGTGGGAAGGGGCGGCGGCCGCCGCAGCAGCCGTTGCAGAACGGGGTGCGGCGACTGTCACGGTCATGCCGACCTCATGCCGCCCGGCGCGCACTCAGCGCAGCAGCGCGGCGATGACCTGCTCGAGTGCCGCGCGCAGCGTTTGCCGCCGCAGCGTGGGATCGCGCACCGCTCGGGAGGCGAGCCCCTCGACCAGGCATTGCAGGATCACCGCGCGACCGTGGGCGTCGGCAGCGGTTAACCGCGCGCCGCGCGAGCGCGCCTCCCGGCGCACGCGCGCCGCCAAGCTCTTGCCGACCAGTCGGTCGTGGCCGCGAATGAATTCGGCCAGCTCGGCGTTGCGCGTCGACTCGGCCGTGAGCTCCAGCAGCAACGCGGCGCTCAGCTTGGGATCCGCCCCGCGGCGCCAGCACTCGAACACATCCAGCAGGTGCTCGCACAGCGGCTGCGATTGATCATGCTCATCGACCAGCCGGCAGCCCTCGTTCTCGAGGTGGCGCTCGATGATCGCGCGCACGATCGCGCTCTTGCTGTCGAAATAGCGATAGATGAGGCCGGGGCTCACGTCCGCGGTCTTGGCGATGTGGTCCATGGTCGCGGCATGAAAGCCGCTGTCGATGAAGCAGCGCTCGGCGGCATCGAGGATGCGCTGACGCTGACGCAGCGCGCGCCCGGGCTGACCGCGCCGTGCGACGCCCGGGGCGGCTGGCGCCGATTGCGGTGTGTCCGCCGGGGCGTTCATGGACCGCGGTCCCGCCAGCCGCCACCCAGCGCGGTGTACAGGCTGACGCGATTGTTCTGCTCGGCGAGCCGCACGGCGATCAGTCCCTGCTGTGCCGAGTAGTAGCTGCGCTGCGAGTCGAGCACGTTCAGATAGCTGTCGCGGCCGGCCTGATAGCGCTGCTGTGACAGCTGGTAGGCACGCGCGGTAGAGTCGACCAGAGTCTGCTGCGCGGCATGCTGCCGAGCCAGCGCTCCGGCGAGTGCCAGCGCATCGGCGACCTCACGGAAACCCGTTTGGATCGCCTTCTCGTACTGCGCGAGCGCAATCGCGCGCGCCACGTGCGCCGCCGATAGATTGCCGACGATCTGGCCGCCTTGGAAAATCGGCACGGTGGCTTGCGGCGCGATCGTCCAGTCGGTGGTGCCCGATCGGAACAGTCCCGACAGCATCCCGCTGGCGCTGCCGAAGCTACCGGTCAGGCTGATGGTGGGGAAGAATGCCGCGCGGGCAGCGCCGATGTTGGCGTTCTGCGCGCGCAGCGCGTGCTCGGCGGCCAGCACATCCGGTCGCCGCAGCAGCACCGCAGACGGCAGCCCCGCGGGCAGCGGCTCGAGCAACGTGACCTGGGTGCTGAAGTCCGACGGCAACAGACTCGGGTCGATTTGCGTGCCCACGAGCAGCGTCAAGGCGTCGATGTCGGTTTGCACCACGCCGCCATAGTGCTCCAGGTCGGCGCGCGCCGATTCCACCGTGGTCTCGGCCTGTGCCAGATCCAATCCCGAGGCCGCCCCGGTGTCGTGACGCTTGCGCGTCAATTCGTACGACTGCTGCTGGCTGAGCAATGTCTGCTGCGCGAGTCGCTGCAGCTCGCGATCCGAAGCCAGCGTCAGGTAGGCATTGGCGATCTGCGCGAGCAGCGTCAGCTGCGTGCTGCGGCGGGTGTTTTCCTGAGCCAGATACTGCTCCAGCGCCACGTGCGTGAGACTGCGCACGTGGCCGAACAGATCGAGTTGAAACGAGGTCAGGGCGAGGCCTGCGGACCAGTAGCCCTCGGTGAAGCCGAAGCCGAAGCCGGTCACGGACGCCGGAATCGACTCGCGCGTAAAGCCGCCATCCGCTTGCAACGCCGGCATCAGAGCAGCACGCTGGATGCGGTAGTTGGCGCGTGCGCTCTCGATGTTGAGCACCGCCACACGCAGATCCCGATTGTTCGCCAGCGCGAGCGCGATCAGCCGTTGCAGCCGCTGATCGGTAAAGAACTCGCGCCAACCGATATCGCTCGCCGGGTTCAGCGCGGCCGTCGCCGCAG
>JASHTF010000160.1 GCA_030040715.1 Gammaproteobacteria bacterium
TTCGCGAATCTACTGCACCAGTCGAGGTCGAGCTCCGGGACCGGTTGGTACTGCCAACCACGGGCACTTTCCAAATAGATCCCGCCCGGCCGGTTGATGCACAACTCGGTCACTTCGGGATCTTCGAGGAAGCTGCCCAAGGCTCGCAGCGTGAGTTCGAGCGCAGACGCCTCGCACCGCAGCGCCGCCGCGCTGGCCGATTGTGTTGCAGGCGGTGCCACGGCTTGTTCAGGGCGGATGAGCGGCGGCGCGCAGCTCATAGACGTGGCTGAAATCGACGTCTCGTGCGACCAACACCTGAATGCGATCGCCGTTGTTCTTGATGACGGTAGGCGGGATGGCGACGGTACTTTTGAGTATCTCCGACATCACATCCTGCGCACCGCCGGGGTTATAGATGATCGTCCCGCCACGGCTCGTGGACGCCTGCACGCTGGCCTGAACGGCGCCGTCGATCACGGAAACCAGGATCGCAGCACCGAAGCGCTCCCAGAAGTGGCGCTCGACCTGACCCGGCAGACCGGCTCGACCAAGCTCATCGGCGCCGGGCGAGTCCAGCGGCACGATGACTCCCGTCGGCGTCCGCGCCTCGGTCCAGAGAACGAATACCCGCCCGACTCCCTGCTCCACCTGACCGCGCGTCTCCCCGACGAGCTTGGTGCCGCGCTCCAACAGCACGACGTTGCCGTCGGCACCGAAGGTATCGGTCGCAGTGACGCACGTGGTCATGCCGGGTAACGACGAGTCGATCGCGGTCTCCAAGGTACAATCGATGAAACTGCCCTTCGGCAGCACCAGACTGAGACCGGGGAGCAGAGCAGCAGACACCGCGGAGCGCGCCGGATCCTGTAGCAGCGCCGGCAGTTGCGCAGACGCTCCGGCGACCGCCACGCCCGTGTGCGCCGTCGGGACAACTGGCGCATCCTCTGGCGCGGCACGCACGGCGGTCGATTCGGGACTGGGGAGGGCGGTGACCGTGGACGGTGTAGCGGCCGCAGCGCCGGCAGCATCCACCGCGACGAAAGCCTCGCCCGACAGGCGCCGTTGAAGTGCCGTGGGCAGCGTTACTGCCGGGTTGGCAACGTTCGTACCGACGCTCTGCCTGCTCGACGCGAGCATCGCCGGCGCGGTCGATGTCGGCAGCAGAGCCGGCATCTCCAGCGCCGAGACCGCTCGGATCGCGAGATCGGGGCTCGGCTGTGTGGCGTTCGACGGCGTCAGCGGTGCGGACGTGGCTACGGGCGCGGGTCGCAAACCGGGTGGCTCAATGTGGCCCAATGGCGGCAACGCCATCTCGGACGGCGCACGCCCGAGCTCGCCCGGCTGGGAGGCGGGTCGCAGACGCTCCGGCCGCCCGAGCGCGTGCGTGTAGTACCAGAGCAGCAGCCCCGCGGCGAGCACGAGCATCAGACCGAGCGCGACAAGGTTGCTCAACTTCGTCTGGAACGATAAGGCGTGCGCGACCGCGGGGCTGCTGCGCTCGCCGGCCACGCCCGCTCCAGCCGCGTCACCGGCCTTGCGATCACGGAACGGATTCATCACTCGCTCCGCGCCGACTGCGCTCGACCTGTGGTGAAACCGTACCCAGGGACAATGACTCGCCGCCGCCGATGAAGCCTTTATTGACGATGCAGCCGGCGAGCTTCCCGCGCCGCACGATCAGCCGTCGCACCACCCGATGGATGATGACCTCATCGTCGACGACCGTGAAATTGACCAGCGACTCGCTGTTATCGTCATTGCGCACGAACACGGCGGGTAGCTCCGAGCGAGCTCCAAAGCGCAGGTGTGTGTGTAGGCCGTCGTCCCAGGCGGCTACCGGCTGCAGCTCAGGGGCCCCGCAATACCAATAATTGACATTGCGCTGAGTCAGCGCCGGCGGCTCGCTCAGCAGCTGCTGGGGCGTAGGCGCTGCTACTGAGGTCGGCGGGGACGGCCTCGATGGCGGTGCAGGATATGCGAAGCGCAGCGCATAGACGACGTCGATTCCATCGGGATCGGATTGCTGAGGCAGTGTCCGGTAGTCGAAATGATAGACGCGACGACTCGTCAGCACCGTCAGGTTGGTGTGTACATGGGTCGCCTTGGGCTTGATGAACAGGTGATTCGCCTGCGCCCTGAATGCGAGTCCCTCGAGATCACCGGCGCCGAGCCCGACGAAACTCTCCCCGGCCTCGAACTGCAGATCGATCTCATAACCGATGACTGCCGGCAAGCGATACACTTGATCGGCGCTGTAGAGCATCGTGCGCAAGCGCGAATCTGCGGCCGCCGCGACCGCGGCTGACGCCACCCAAGCGGCAATCAGCAACCACGGACCTACCGGCGGTAGTTCAAAGCGGTGCTGCATGCCTTGCCGCAGCTCACGAGACCCGGTGCTCGAAGCCGGGGTGGGCAATCTACTCACGGCTGCGTCCGGCCCATGCCACGGGACGATGGATCCTGCTCCTCGTGCAGTACCTCAGGCTCCGAGACAAAATCCATCACCTTGAATCCCAGCGGGTTCCACTGTCGCACTCGCGGGTCATTCGCTGGAGCCGTGTAGGCGTACCGCATGGTTGCAATCCAGTGGGTGATGCGCTGTGGGACACCGCCCGACTGATGCTCGATCTTCAGGTAGCGCACCTGCGCCAGATCGATCACACCGCTCGCGCGCCGGAAGAAGCTTACCGATTCAACCTGCACCGATACCGTACTGCCGTCTTTGTGAACGTTGAGCGGAGAGGCAGGATTGTTGGTATTCCACAGCGCGTACCAAGCCTGATTGCGCTGCGCGGTGTGAAACGCACCACATTCCTCGTAATCACTCTCGGCGGTCGCATAGTTGAAGCGCTCGCACACCAGTACGTAGTGGGTGAGCAGATAGCGCGTCACCGTTTCCGATAGCTGCGCGCGTCCACCGTAGACCGGCACGACATCGACGATGCCGGTGCTGTTATCGACGCGGATCAGGAATGGCTCTACCTGCTTCAGCGGCAGCATCAGCAGCAGGGCTACACACGCCAGCACTGCACACAGCGCGGCTACGGCGGCGACCTGCCAGCTGCGGCGCGCGCTGCGCTGCCAGCCGGCGATGCGGTCCGCATCCCAGCTGGCTGCCTCCTGGTAATAGGCCGTGAGATCGGGATGACGCTCCACCGCGCTCATCGAGGTGCTGACTGGTGGGGTTGTGGCGAGATGCGCGCCGGGGGCAAATTAATTGACCGGAGACGATCGCAGCGCGGCGGCCGGCCCGTGCAGGCACACAGCAGTAGTAGGGTGACGACGGTGATCGCGGTCCTCACATGGGGTCCCTCCAGGAGAGAGGCGGGGCTGAGTCCGCAGGCTGCGTGAACTCAGGCCTCGCCCTCGCGCCGGCTTCGGCCTCGGCCTCTGCCGCCGCGGCGCGAGCAGCCGCCGCCCGCCTGAGGGCGAGCCCACCCTTGAGCAGACCCGCCCCCAGGCCGACCCCGCCGCTGACCAGGCGGCTGAGGGCAGCGAAGCCCTCGAGCGCGGGCCCGGCCGCGAGGCCGGCCGCTATCGGCATGATTTGTCGCAGCAACAAAAATAGCATGCAATCAGATGCAATGCGATGAAAGCAAATGATCGATATGGCGCTGTAATTTGCCCGAAACGGAGATTATTCGACGCACATTGAGTTTCATCGCGTTTCATGTAAAGTGGACACAATGTGGACACAGAAGCGTGGGAATTGAGCTGCGCAGATGACGAAAACGCGCCCACCACGTAGCCACGGCACACGGCTCGTGGCCACCCGTGTCGCCACCCTACCCCCTGGCACGTACACCGATTCCGGTCAGACCGGCTTGCAGCTTCGCGTGCGCGCGACATCTCGCGGTCCCACACGCAGCTGGCTGCATCGATTCAAATTTCACGGTGGGGAAACTCGCGTGCTGGTCGGACATTTTCCGCAGACCACGCTCGATCGAGCCCGTAGCGTCGTCCGTCAGCACTGCGAGCAACTGAACCAGGGCATAGATCCGCGCCGCGCCGCGCCGCGTCGGCGATCTGCAGGGATGCGGCAGATCCTGGCGGCCGCCGTGGTAGCTGACATCCATACGATCGACTTTCTGATCAGTGAGTTCATCGAACGTCACGTCAGGCCGAATCACAGGCGCCCTGGCTATGCGGAATGGATCCTGAGTACCAATGTCCTGCCCGAGTGGAGGGGTCGAGACGCCCGCACGATTACGCCGCGTGAGGTGATCGGGCTGCTCGACAAGATCGTCGCCCGCGGCCGCAGTGTGTTGGCGAATCGCACGGCGGGCCTGCTTGGGCAGCTGTTCAAGTTCGGCATCCACCGCGCGATCGTGGAGTCGTCGCCGGTGCAGCTTCTCATGAGACCGGGAGGCAGAGAGAAGCCCAGGCAGCGCGTACTCAGGGATCAGGAACTCGTGGCTTTTCTGCGTGATCCGAGAGCCTGCACGCGATTCGAACGCTTGGCACGCGTCATTACGCTGCTGCTGCTGACCGGTCAGCGTCGCGGCGAGCTTGTGCGGGCCAAGTGGCAGCATATCGACTTCACCGCTGCGACCTGGCTCATTCCAGCCGAGAACGCCAAGAACGGTCGCGAGACGATGGTGCCGCTCTCTGCGTGGGCGGTGCGAGAATTCGAAGCCCTGAAGCGTTCCGCAAAAAAATCCCCGTGGGTATTGCCAACCGCCGACCGAGAACCCGGCAGCGTACGCCCCGTGCACCCGCAGCAGCTCACGACATCACTCAGTCGCTGCGCGGCCCGCTTCAGGAGAGTGGGCATTGCGGCTTTCACGCTTCATGACCTGCGTCGCACGTGCCGCACAGGTTTGGCCAGGCTCGGCATCGAGCCGCACATCGCCGAGCGCGTGCTGGGGCACACGCAACCGCGCCTCGCGGCTACTTACGATGTGTATGGCTATGCCGATGAAAAGCGCGCCGCGCT
>JASHTF010000161.1 GCA_030040715.1 Gammaproteobacteria bacterium
GTTCTGCGGCACACTGGGCGGCCTACACCGTGATCGAGCAGCACGTAGATCCGCTCCACAGCGTGCAGCTCGGCATGCGCGGCAATCCGATCAAGCCGCGCTCGGACCTGAACGTGAGCAAGCTCGGCTATCAGCTGATCCCGGCCGAGCAGTTCTTCCAGCTCGGAATCGAGCGCACCGTACAGATCATCCGCGAGCGCGTCGGCGACCTGCCGCTCTACATCACCCTCGACCTGGACGTGCTCGACCCGAGCGATGCGCCGGCGGTGGCCAATCTCGAGCCGCTGCACGCCGGCCTGCGTCCCAACGACGTGATGAAGATCCTGCACGGGATGCGCGGATTGGATGTCATCGGCGGCGATATCGTCTGCATCATTCCGACCAAGGACAATCCCAATCACATCACCGCGATGAACACCATGGCGCTGATGTTCGAGATGATCGCTCTGATCGCCGACCGGTTACACTCAGTCAGATCGGCGCGGTCATAGCGGCGCGCCGGTTGTGCGCGCGAGCGCGGGCGTGGGGTGCGCTGCGATCTGGCGGCGCAGGAATGACAGCATCGGCGGCGCCACCTGATCGGGCGCTTCCAGCAGGATCGAATGGCGCAGCCGCGGCAGCACCACCAGCTCGGCATGCGGCAAGGCCGCGGCAATCTGCCGATTGAGCGCGGGATTGCAGCTGACGTCGTGCTCTCCGGTCAGTACCAGGCTCGGCTGGCGAATCTCGCACAGCCATGAAGCCATCTCGGTGCGCGCGTAGATCTGGAAGGTGCTGATGTAGACCTCCGGGTCCATCGCCTGCACGTATTGCAGCCGCCGCTCGATCAGATCCGGGTGGGCTGCTGCGAACTCGGGAGTAAACCAGCGCTCCTTCAGGATCCCGAGCACTCCCTTGACGCCCTCGGTGCGCATGGTGGTCACGAATTGGTGCACTTTGGCGTTGTCCTCAGGGGTACGAAACGCCGCGGTACTGAAGATCCCGAGCGAGGCGACGCGCTCGGGATAACGGTGCGCATAGGCCGGCGCGACCATGCCGCCGAGCGAATGACCGGCGAAGTGAGCGCGTTCGATGCCGAGCTCGACCCGCAGCGCCTCCAGATCATCGACCAGCTGATCGAGCGAGTAGGGAGGCGGTGGCGTCGAGGAGCGGCCATGACCTCTGTGGTCATAGGCGATGCAGCGAAAATCAGAGCGCAGGTGTGGAAGCAGGCCGTCCCAGCTGTGTCGCGAGGCGCCGACGCCGTGAATCAGGAACAAGGGCGGGCCGCTGCCTTCGACGGAGTATGCCAAGTCGACTACTGTGCTCATTGATTCCTCGATCGTAATGCCCCAGGGCGAGCGTTATGCCCGAGGGCGTTGTGCGCCCCGGAAGGCTATACTATTCGGGTCGTTCGCCGCCGTCGCGGCGCAACGCGTTCTCGGCGCCATTGGAAGCATAGGTAGTGAGCCGCCCCAGCGCGCATGCCGGCGTATTGCTGCTGGATGGGTACCAGGAGATGGAATTCTGGTATCCGGTGCTGCGCTTTCGCGAGGAAGGCATTCGCGTCACGGTGATCGGGCGCGACGAGCACACGACATTCAGCCACCTCGGTTATCCGGTGATCGCCGAGGTGCCGTGGTCCGCGGTCCCGAGCGATTGCACGCTGCTGGTGGTGCCCGGTGGGCAGGCCGCTACTGAGCCCGCCATCATCGAGCACGTGACGGCGACGCTGCGCTCCGCGCAGGCGCGCAGTGCGACCATCGCCGCCATCGGCGCCGGCGTCGGCTTATTGGGTACGGCGGGGCTGCTCGTGGGCGTGCGGGTAGCCGCCCCCGCGCATCTCAAGGCCACGCTTAGCGCGCAGGGCGCGGCGGTCACCGAGCTCGGGATGTGTGCCGAGGGTCGCGTGCTCACCGCGCGCGGTCCCGACGATCTGCCGGAGTTTTTTCGCGCATTACTCACCACGACACAGATCCCATCATGAACCTCCATGACGCACAGATCGGCGTACTGGCCGAGCACCAGTATCAGGAGCTCGAGCTGTGGTATCCGGTGCTACGGCTGCGCGAGGCCGGCGCGAATGTGCTGGTCGTCGGACCCTCCGATCGCCAGATCTATGGCAGCAAGCTCGGCTATCCCGTCACGGCCGATATCGCCGTCGAGGGCGTCAGCTCGGACGATTTCGATGCCATCGTGATCCCCGGCGGGTTCGCACCGGAAGGCCTCAGGCGCAGCGCGGGCATACTGGAGCTGGTCCGCGGCGTGCACGCTCGCGGCGGGCTGGTGGCTGCCATCTGCCACGCCGGCTGGGTATTGGCTTCGGCCGGCATCGCCCGTGGACGCAAGCTCACTTGCGTCGCGCCGATCAAGGACGACGTGCTCAACGCCGGCGCTCAGTACGTCGATGAGCCGGTGGTCAGGGACGGAAATCTGATCACGTCGCGACTGCCGAGCGACCTGCCCGCATTCGGGCGCGCCATCGTTGACTACCTCGTCACGAACCCGAGCACGCGCAGCGGCCACCGCCGATTGGCCCCGACACGCGGGCGCGAGGCGGCCAGCGCCCACTATCAGGCGGCCGCGCACGTCGTCATGGCGGCGCGCGGCAAGGGTTCGGCCAACTATGTTCTGACCGTGCCCGACCCAGCGGCGGCGCAATGACGAAGGTCCGTACCGTTCTCGGGGACGTCAGTCCGGCGTCGCTCGGTCGCACGCTCACGCACGAGCACCTGCTCTACTCCTATACCGGTGCTGAAGTCGACCACCGCTGTGCCTTCGACCTGGCCGCGGCCACGGAGCGCATTTCAACCGAGGTGGCCGACGCGGCGCGCGATTTCGGCTTCACGACACTGGTAGATCTCACGCCTGCCGAGGTGGGCCGCCATCCACAGCTCATGGCAGACGTCGCCCGGCGCTCCAAGGTCAACATTGTCGGAACGACGGGCTTCTTCCCGCAGCACCTCGGCCTGCCGCACTGGTGGCGGCTGCAGAGCATCGATGAGTTCAAGGACTTCTTCGTGCGCGACATTTCCGAGGGCATGGTTTACGCGAGCACCAAGACCCACATCAAGGCCGGCATCATCAAGATCGCGACCGGTATGGACAGCGTCAATCCGCGTCCGGCTCCGATCGGCCCCAGTGGCAAGCGGGTAGGGGAGTTCGAGGAGCGCGCCATCCGTGGCGCCGGTCGCGCGCAGAAGGCGCTCGGCTGCTGCGTCAACACCCATACCGATCCGATGGACTACTCGGTCGGCAATCCGGGCCTCGACCAGCTCGATTTACTCGAGGATGAAGGCGCCGATCCGACCAAGGTCATCATCGGGCATGCGTTCATTTCCGCAAGCACGGAGCAGATCGAGGCGATCTGCGACCGTGGCGCCAGCGTCCAGGTTGATCACATGGGTATACCGTGGCGGCACGGGAGCGTGGATGAGCTCGACGCCAAGCTGGCGCATCACATGTGCGAGCTGGCCGACGCCGGTTACCTCGATCGCATGACGATTTCGTACGACCGGTGGTTCTTCAATCCGCGCGGCGGCGCGACCGAGCTCAATCCGCAGCTACTGAACGAAAACGTGCCGATGGGTTACCTGTACACGGACTTCCTGCCACGGCTCGCGCGCTTGGGCTTTCACGCCGAGGACCTCGAGCGCATGCTGATCGACAATCCTCGCCGGCTGCTCGCGTTCTGAAGGCGCCCGAGCGGCGCATCGCCGCCGGCCGGCTCGAGCGCTGCCACACTCGCCAGCCGCGCTGCCTGCTCTGCGCTGCGATCGACACGCCAGGCGAGTCCATAGTAGAACAACGCCGACACCGCCAGGCCAACGGCGAATGAGATGTCCACGCCGCCGAGCGCGCGCGCGACCGGACCCGTAAAGAAAGGCACCGCGAAGAACGGCACCATGGCGGCAAATCCGACTGCGTAGGACAGCAGCCCGCGCCATGCCCAGCGCCCGTAGATGCCATCGGGGCAGAAGATTTCGAGCACCGCGTAGTCCCCGCGCCGCACCCAGTAGTAGTCGACCAGGTTGATGGCGGACCAGGGCACCAGAAAGTAGAGCATCAGGGTGAGAAAGCTGCTGAACGCGTCCTGGTAGCTCGCGGGAAGCAGCAACGCGATACCCAACATCGGGACGCTGACGGCGATCGTGGCAACGACCCGCGTCCGGGTCGATGAGCGAATCGGTCGAAAACAATCTACCGCGGTCAACGCGACCAGCGCGGCACCGTAGGTATTGACCGACATGACGGTCACCAGAGCGATCGACGACAGCGCCATCGCGATTGATCCGAGGGCGGGAGCGACCAGGTTGCCGGCCGTGAGCACGCTGGTGATCGTCGCGCCGTGCTTGAGCGCGATCGCAAACAGCGCACCGAGCGGCATCAGCCATACCGCCGAGAGATTGGCGCCGGCGTAGGTCCACAGCACGATCGGCGCGAGCCGGGTCTCCGCCGGCAGGTAGCGGGTGTAATCCGAGACATAGATGGCGAAACCGATCTGATAGCCGGCCGCCACGGCGAACTGTGAGAAGAACGCCGTGGCCGTGAACGGCCCCATCGTCAGGTACTTCTCGCCCCCGAGCACGATCAGCGAGCCGACGGTCAACGCCGCGAATACGACCATCAGCACATACGTCAGCCAGCGCTGCACGCGATGGATCATGTCGTAACCGACGACGGCGATGAGCGCCTGCACCGCCATGATGGTGAGGTACCACGGCCAGCGTGCTCCCGGGCCGACGATCGCCTGGAATCCCTCGATGGCCATCGGGCCGTTGAACGCATTGAAACCGATATAGACCGCCAATGCGGCCAGCAGTGGCACGATCACGCCGCGGATGCCAAATTGTGCCCGCGACTGGATCATCTGCGGCATTCCGAGCCGCGGTCCCTGATTGGCGTGAAACGCCATGAAGAAGGTGCCGACCGCCGAGCCGAGCACCGCGGCGACAGCCGTCCATCCGAAACCAAGCCCCGCGAGGGGTCCGGTGAATCCGACCGCCAGTGTCAGCAACACGAAGCTGCTCGTGAACCAGAAAGGACCCTGGTACCAGACCTTACCGTGGCGCTCCGAGCGCGGGATGTAGTCAATCGCTCGGGTCTCGAGCAACGGCGCTCGACCTGTGCTCGAGGAGTGATCGATGGGTGCCACGAGTGGGTTCTGATTCTTGGCTGCAGTCGAGGACTACTATACGGCATTGCAACCGATTTCAGTGCCGCGCGATCTCTGTGCCGCGCGATCTCTGTGCCACGGGGCTGTGACTACTCGGATGGTGACGCCGGGGTGGCTGGCTTATGATTCCTATCGGCTCAAGTCTGCCCCCAAAGGATCGCCGTGAATAAAAGCAACACTCATTGGCCTGCGGTCTCCTGCAAAGCATCCCTCAGCGCGCTGCTGCTGACGATCAGTGGTGGCCTGCTGGCGCAGGCAGCTGACGCGGCTGATGCGCCCAAGCCCCTTTATCCTCAGTATCCGAGCGAGACGCCGCAGAATTTCACGCCGGTCGTCGACAGCTACAACTACACCCTGCGGGACGTCATGATCCCGATGCGCGATGGGGTGCGACTGCATACCGTGATCTTGATCCCCAAGGGGGCGACGCACGCGGGCATGCTGCTGACGCGTACGCCCTACGACGCCAGCTCGCAGATCAGCCACTCTCCCAGCGGCCATCTCGGTTCGATGCTGCAGGGCTATGACAATCCCACCGACGTGATCCTCGAGGACGGGTACATCCGTGTGGTGCAGGACGTGCGCGGAAAATACGGCTCGGAGGGCGACTACATCATGAACCGGCCGCTGCACGGCCCACAAAACCCGACGCCGGTCGACGATGCCACCGACACCTATGACACCATCGACTGGCTGGTCAAGCACGTACCCGAGAGCAACGGTAGGGTGGGTACCATCGGCATCTCTTACGACGGTTACGAGCCACTGATGGCGCTGGTGAATCCGCATCCGGCACTGAAAGTCTCCGTGCCGATGAACCCGATGGTGGATGGCTGGTTCGATGACTGGTTCCACAACGGCGCCTTCCAGATGCAGGGTATGCCGTACATCTACGAGCAGGAAGGGAGCCGCGACAACAGCTTCCGATGGTGGTCGAGCTACCACGATGACTACGATTTGTATCTGCAGGCCGGCTCAGCGGGAGAGTTGGGTCGCCGCTACGGTATGCAGCAGATCGGGTTCTGGAACAAGCTGGTGGCGCACCCGGCGTACGACGCCTTCTGGAGCGATCAGGCGGTCGACAAAATTCTCGCCCGGCTGCCGCTCACGGTCCCGGTGATGCTGGTGCACAGCCTGTGGGATGCCGAGGACATCCGCGGTGCCATGGCGGTCTATGCCGCCATCAAGCCCAAGGACCGCAGCGGCAACAGGGTCAAGCTCGTGCTCGGTCCGTGGTATCACGGTCAGGAGATCGAACAGGGCAGTACGCTCGGCAATCTGCGCTTCGGCAGCGATACGGCGCGTTACTTTCGCGAGCACGTGCTGCGGCCGTTTCTGGCGCAGTATCTGAAGGACGGTGCACCGCCGGCGGACCTGGCGCCGGTCACCGCCTTCGAGACGGGCACCAACCAGTGGCGTCGGTTAGACCACTATCCGCTGAGCTGCGAGCACGGCTGTGCTCAGACGAGCCGTCCGCTGTACCTGCAGCCCGGCAATCGCCTGGGCTTCGATGCCCCGACATCCGGCGCTGCCTATACCGAATACCTCTCGGATCCCGCGCGCCCGACGCCGTTTCGCGCGCGCCCGATTCAGCCGATCGGTTATGGCCCGGGCCAGACCTGGCAAATATG
>JASHTF010000017.1 GCA_030040715.1 Gammaproteobacteria bacterium
ACCCACGCGCCCGGAGGAATGACAAATCTCTGGACCACCAGCCGGTCATTGTTCAACACGGTTTGACCGCGAAAATTGGCGTAGGTGGGGATATCGACGTCTGGTGTATCTTGCGCTGCGGACTCGGTTGACATACCGGCGTCTGGCGCCCTTTGTGAGGGCGCTTGTGCAGCATCGGCAACCATACCGAGTAGCGCAAGAGTGGCGCAAAATCCAACCAGGGGCTCGCATGCCTTCATATTCTCCCTCCGTGGTTTTGTTCAGTGGCCTATAAAACCGGTAGGTCAAGGATCTAGACTGTTAGTGGCTTCCGCCTTTGGTCGAGAACGGACGTCTGGGTCGATCGGCTGCTCTTACGTTCTTGAGCCTTTCGATGTTGACGACGCAATGCGTTCATGTAGGCAGTCAACGCCGCGCATGCCGCGTCGCTGTCTTGCATTTTTAGCGCCCTATATAGTCGATCGTGCTGGGCCGCAACCTTGCGGCGATCTCGAAACCGAAAGATCACCATGTTCACTGCTGGTTGAAGCGACTCGATGACGGCCGACGCGGCCAACTCCAGCGCCGAGTTGCCAGCCGCCGCGACCATCGCTAAATGGAAACGAACATCAGAGGCGCAAAATTCCTCGTCGGTTAGGGAGGATTCGCGCTGCAACTCGATTTCGTGGGCCATAAGCGCCAAGTCGCTGTCGGTTCGGCGCGATGACGCGAGCCGACAGCAAATGAGTTCAATTTCGTGCCGCGTTTCTGTGATTTCATCGACCGTAAACTCATCCATCGCGAGCAAAAGCCGTACGGCATTTGCCACAGTCAGGCGGGCGTCGTTACTGCTCGGCTTGTTGACGAAGGTGCCTCCGGAAGGGCCGCGCCGCGAGCAAATCAGGTTCTGAGCAGCCAGGCGCTTAAGCGCCTCCCGAATCGTGGGACGCGAGACATTGAATCGAGCTGCAAGCTCCTCCTCCGTAGGAAGGCGTTCGTGTACCTGCAGTCGTCCCTCTAAAATGGCTTCGTGAATCTTCTCGGAAATCTGTTTAGCTAACCCATACGTGACCAGGCCCTGATAGTCGATTGTCATGGCAGGAAGCTGCACATCCATTAGCGAACGGTGATCGGTGAGCGTGCTGTGAACAGGTCTGATTGTCAAGCGCCACGGGACATAGAGTTCGCCTCTATGCGCTCACTCGAGAGGCCTCCTATCGTAGGGTGGCACCTTCTTGGACTCGCCGGGGATGGTGGCGCCGCCTGGACTGACGGGGCCTCACGGATCGCTCAGTCAGTTCGAGAAAGCTCTGCTCGGAAAGCCGGGCGCAGATCGCAAGTGCCGCACGCCGGTAACAATAGCGTGATCGGCGCGGCCGTCTCGAGTCAAAGCGGTGCCGTCCGGTATACGGCATTTGGTGAGGCATCGTCCCTTAGCCGCTCTCGGAGAACGCGGACAACGTGCGATGAAGCATCTGCCAGCAAGCCTTCATCGTCCCAGGACCTTCGGTTGCCCAAATCAGATGCGCGGAACTTAGGCGTACGGGTTTTATTCTTAGGTGCCCTTAGAGGGACACACGCTTCCTTCTGTAAAATCCAAACGGATCTTTAGCGGGCCGTTGAAGAACCGACCGATAGAACGCTTATGATTCGCTTTTGCGCCATTTGGCATGCTCGCAGGACGCCGGCCGCCCTGTAGTTGCAGGGCTTGGTCACGATAGTGCCTACGGACAATCGCTGACCGAATGGTTGTATATCGGCGACAATCCGGGCCACTGGGGCTACTGGGAAAAGCTCTCGGCAAAAGCCTCTAAATACGGTCCAGCAACTGTGTGACTGCGCGCTGGCCTTCAAACATCGCCCCGATATGATCGGCGCCGACGAGGTCGGTATTGGCAAAGGCAATACGCCCAAAGGGTGTCTGACGCAGTATCTCGCGTGGTGCAGGTTGCCCGTCCTTGCCGAAAAAGTAGCCGGGTTGCGGGCTGCAATAAGCATGTCCCCAACGGTTGAGGATGATGCCGGCGATGTCCCGCTTGGCGTCGAAGCCCGATCGGGCGAACTGCTCCGTAAGCTGTTCGCGCACCTTGCGCTCATAATCAATATAAGGTGTCGAAAGCAGCTCGGCGCGTCCGAGGGTCTGCTGGTCCACCATCGACAGTCCCGGCTTGCAGAAGAGAACTTTAATCGTCATTACCGCCGGCAGATCCGGCCCCATCGTTTTGTCCCTGGTCGAGAAGGTAGGCACCTTGCGGACCGAGCCGTATTCGCCGAAGCCGCCAGGCCAAAACGCTCCCGATATGCCGAGCTTGTAAAGGAAGCGCCAGTTGCGCAGAGCGATGTTGACCAACATGCAGGGCGAACGGTGGAACTGCTCATAAGCGGTGCGTTGCAACGAGGGCATGTCAATCACAATGTGCTTGGTCGTCCAACCGCCGCCGGCCATTACCGCCGCCCGCGCCTTCAGGCGATAGACCTTGCCGCTATGCGTGTAGGTGATGCGAACGAAGTCGCTCTTCTCGGCCGTACCCTCGTGTTCGACGCGCACTACGGTGCAGCCCAGGCGAATTCGCGTGGACTGGCCGGTCTTGTCGAGCTCATTGAAGTTCACCTGGCCATTGCTGACGCCCTCGAGCGTGGCGGGGCCGCTGATCGCCGCCGGCAGCAGCATCTTCACGATGTGCCGCGCGAACCCGCCGTTGCCCCCGGCAAACGATTGCGTCCGGTCGGTGGCGGCGTGCGCGCTGTTTGGTACCGCCTCTCCAAACACCTCGCCGCCGAAACCGAATGCATAGGCGGAAAGCACATCCGGACCAATGCCGAGGCCGTCGCCCGGGCCGGGAGTGAGGCACTTTCGGATCGTGTCCTGGCTCAACCCGAGCGTCTGCATCATGTGCTGTTCCATGGTGATGGCATCGAGCTCGTGCGGCCTCTGGCCACGCTCCCCCTGCCCAGGTGTCTGGGCCGCACCCGTCGCGCGGTACTTCACAAGCTCGGCCCGCATTGCGGTGGGGATGGGCGCGCCTTCGAGCTGTTTCGTCCAGGGATCAATGACCCACACGCCAGGGCTTTGGCCGAAGCTGGCGCCAAAATAAACGCCGAAAGGTGGTCGAATGTGCTCAAAGCTGTGCCCCACGGGGACCTCGGGCGAAGGGCCCTCCCACGATTGATATTCGAATTTGGGCGCGGGTACGCCGATGGAGGCATATAAGTCGGCGACTGGTGTCCCCGGGCGCGGTGTCGAGAAATGGTCAGAGCCCTGGTTCGCTACCAGCCGGCGGCCATCGACGATGAATTCATTCTGTTTTGCTTCGCCGCCGAAGATGGGGTGGTTCTCAAGCACCAAGCACTTCGCCTGCGGTGCTTTCTGCCTGCAGTAGTGCGCGGCTGCCAGGCCGCTCAGGCCGCCGCCGACAACCACGAAGTCGAAGACTTCGCCCGTATCGACGGCGTCCTGCGGAGGATTGGCGAACACAAGATCGCGGATCTGATGGCCTGCTGTGATCACCTCATAAGTGTTGCCGTTCGATTGAGCGTAGTCGCCGACGCCGCCGTAACCGGTCCAGTTGTCCTTGCCCATCTGCGCTAGTGCCTGGTAGGGCGTCAGCCCGCCGAGTAACGCGCCACCGGAGGCGAGCAACGTGGCATTCATGAAGTCGCGGCGCGAGATTTCCTGATCCATTCCCAGGGTGGATTCGGTGGATTGCCTCTTGCTCCCTTCAGACATGGCACCCCCCTCTCGGTAATATCGTGCTGCTGCTCATGCGGCCAGGCACCTGTGCGAACTCGACACAGATCCCTCAGATCGTCATCTTACAGCTGTTGGCTTTCGATGGCTGCACAGTAGTCCGAATGGTCGCTCATCAAATCGAGTCCAGTTTCCTTTTTCCGCGGTCAGCGCTAGAGTCCACGACCCTCGAGCAACACAGGTCGACCCGCGAGCAACGCGCGTGACAGCGGTAACAGGCAGGGCATGCGGTCGTCGATCCGTCACTTCGTGATGAATTGATGTTGTCGCGGTGGATATCATCGCTGGTAGTGTGAACGACCGCAGTGCTTACTAAGGGGCAATCATGATCAATACCAACTTCAGCCGCCGGCGTTTCCTACAGCTCGCGGGCGGCGGTCTGGGCGCGTGCGCGTCGTTCCCACGTACCGTGTGGGCGCAAGAAAGGGTCGATCCGGAGCTGATCGTATTCAATGCCAAGATCTACACCGTCGATGCCAGCCAACCGCGTGCCGAGGCGTTCGCAGTCGGCGAGGGGCGCTTCCTGGCCGTGGGGAGCAACGCCGACATCCGCAATCTGGCCCGCCGCGGCACGCAGCGATTCGATGCGCAGCAGATGACCATCGTGCCGGGCTTCATTGACTGCCACAATCATGCGCCCGGAGAGATACTACTCTACGAAGTGCTGGTGGGCGATCCGTTCGAAGTCAAATTCGTTACGATCGAGAGCATCATTGACAAGCTGAGGAAGAAGGCGAGCGAGACGCCTGCGGGCACTTGGGTCGCCGGCTATTTTTTTGATGACACCAAGGTGCTGGACAAGCGCCAGCTCAACGTCCACGACCTGGACAAGGTGTCAATGCAGCACCCCGTCGTGGTCCATCATCGTGGCGGCCACACGGCGTTCTACAACAGTAAGGCGCTGCAATTGGCCAAGATCACACGGGACACGCCTAATCCACCCGGCGGCACCTTTGACCACGACGACAACGGCGAGCTCAATGGCCGTGTGACCGACAATGCGATGGACGTGTTCGACAAGGTCGGCGTGCAGCCGAGCTATCCCCCTGCGGTAGAGGCCCAGCGCAGCCGCGCGGGCATGGCTTACATCTCCCGGCAGTTCGTGCGCTACGGGCTCACCAGCGTGCATCACGAGGGTGGAGATCTCATGGCGCTGCAGCAGATTCGCGCGAGCGGGGAGCTCAAGCACCGCGTCAGTTACGAGGCCGACGGCGCGGTGCTCGACGCGATGATCGCTAATGGCATCGAGACCGGGCTTGGTGATGAGTGGCTGCGATTTGGCGCCACCTCCGAACATACAGTCGATGGTTCGTTCTCGGAACGGACCATGGCGCTGAGCGTGCCGTATCCTGGCCGGCGTGACGGCTATCGAGGCAATGTCCTGGAATCACAGGCGATGCTCAACGACTGGGCCGAGCGCGTGCATCGCGCCGGCATCCAACCCAACTGCCACGCGAACGGCGATGTGGCCATCGACATGGTGCTGACGGCCTATGAGCGCGCGCTGAAGCTGGTGCCGGCCAAGGACGTGCGCCCGAAGATCACGCACTGCACGCTGATCAACGATGATCTGCTGCGCCGGATGAAGGCCATGGATGCGGTGCCGGCGGTCTTCGACACCTATGCCTATTACAACTCAGATAAATTCCACTTTTACGGTGAAGATTTGATGCGCCGCTGCATGGCGTTCCGGTCGTTTTTGGACGCGGGCATTCGCGCCGCGGCCGGATCGGATTTCGACCCGGGGCCGTTCGCGCCCCTCATGGCCGTTCAGGGCATGGTCACCCGCAAGGGTTGGAACGGGGAAATCTGGGGTGCCAATCAGCGCGTCAGCGTCGCCGAGGCAGTGCGAATCAACACGCTCAATGGCGCGTACAACTCGCACGAGGAGACCCTCAAGGGCTCGATTACGGCGGGCAAGTTGGCAGACTTCGTGGTGCTCGCGGAGGACCTGCACACCGTCGATCCTGACAAGATCAAGGACATCAAGATCTATCGCACCGTCACCGGGGGGACGACCGTCTATCAGGGGTAAGGATCTGTTCTCAATGCAGGTGTTGAGATCGGCCAGATAATGGTCGATGGGTTTGAGGCGCTATCGCAGGCGATTCTTGCGCGCCCTCGACTAACAGTATATTAATCGCTTGGCGATTACTACAGGTACACCAATGAGCAATCATCGCCGATTCCTCACGACGCACGTCGGCAGTCTGCCCCGCAGAGAAGAGCTGATGCAGATCATGTTTGCGCGGGAAGATGGCATCCCGATAGACCAGAGCGCGCTGGAGGAAAAGGTGTCTCGTGCCGTCGAGGATGTCGTGGCCCACCAGATCCAAGCGGGCTTGGACATCATAAACGATGGTGAGATGCCCAAGCCGAGCTACGCAACCTACGTCAAGGACCGACTCACCGGCTTCAGCGGCACGGCCAACACGTTCGTGTTTCAAGACCTCGCGGCGTACCCAAGTCTCACAGCCCGGGTCTTCGCTGACCCCGGGCGCAAGCACCGCAGAACCCCGGCATGCAATGGTCCCGTAAGCATGCGCGACCTGAATGCCCCGAGACGCGACGCTCAGCGGCTGAGGGACTCGCTCAAGGGGAAAACCCCCGTGGGTCTATTCTTGAATGCCGCTTCACCAGGCGTGACGACGTTTTTCTTCAGGAACGACTTCTATCCCAGCCACGAAGAATACCTGTTCGCGTGCGCCGACGCGCTGCGCCACGAATACGAGGCGATCGTCGAGGCGGGCATCATGCTGCAGATCGACTGCCCGGATCTCGCCATGGGTCGTCATAGCCAATTTGCGGATCTCAAGCTCCACGAGTTTCGAGATCGGATGGCATTGCATGTGGAGGCGCTGAACCGCGCGCTCGTCAACATTCCCAGCGAGAAGGTACGTATGCACGTGTGCTGGGGCAACTATCCCGGTCCACACCATTGCGACGTGCCGCTCGCGGACATCGTCGACATTGTGTGGAAGGCCAAGCCACACATGATCCTCTTTGAGGCGGCTAATCCACGCCACGCCCACGAGTGGACGGTATTCGAAAACGTGAAAATCCCCGACGGTAAGACGCTGGTTCCCGGAGTGATCGAGCCCCAGTCGAATTACATCGAGCATCCCGAGCTCGTCGCCCAGCGCATCGAGCGCTACGCTCACCTGGTCGGTCGCGACAACGTCATGGCGGCGGTCGATTGCGGCTTCAGTATTCACGTGGGCTCTAGTGGCGTAGACCCGGACGTGGTCTGGGCGAAGCTCGCGTCTCTAGCAGAAGGTGCAGCAATCGCGAGCAAACGGTTCTGGCACTAAAGGACGCGCGAGATCGGGTAAATGCACGGGTCGGAAGCCAGGGATCACTCCGGCCGTCTGCCCTCCCAGGCATCTTGGAGAAGAGCGCGGATGCCATCGCGCTCGATGGGTCTCGGATTCCAGTACGGATTTTCGACGGCCAGCTCGGCGGCGCGATCCAGGTCGGGCTCACGCATGCCAAGCGCACGCAGTGAGCAGGGGGTGCCATTGGCGCGAGTAAGATCGTACAGCTGTCGGGCGGGGCTCTCATTGCCAAGCGCCCGGGTCATTCGCGCCAGCGCAGCCGGAATCGCTGGCGCGTTATAGGCGATGGCGTACGGCAGCACAACCGTGTGCACCTCGGCGTGCGGCAGGTTAAAGCTACCTCCCAGGGTGTGGCAGAGTTTGTGGTGCAGTGCCATTCCGACCGCACCCAATACCATCCCACACAGCCATGCTCCATAGAGCGCATCGCAGCGGGCTGTGACATCCAGTGGATTGCCGCGCAGCCTTGGCAGCGCCCGGGCCAGGACTCGGATCCCCTCCTCGGCTATCAAATCGCTGACCGGGTTATGGTCCCTGGCGTACAGTCCCTCGACAGCGTGAGCAATGGCATTTACACCGCTGGTGACTGTCAGTCCAATCGGGAGCGTGAGCGTCAGTTCGGGATCATATATGACCGTGCGCGGCAGCACGACCAAGTCCTTGCCGGTGCGCTTGCGTCCGCCCTCGGTCAAGCCGTATATGGGCGTCATTTCGGAACCCGCGTAGGTGGTCGGCACCGCCAGAATGGGAAGCCCAAGGTCGAGAGCGATGGCCTTGCCGAGCCCGGTCGTGGAACCGCCTCCGACCGTGATGGTGCCATCGGCCCCGAGGCGCTGTGCGAGGTCACGAGCCTCGCGAGCGGTCTCTACCGGGACATGCATGACCGCCTTCGTATAGACCCCGCCCGTGCGCTTGCCTAGCATGGCCCCGAGTCGCTCGGCTAAATCGGCATGCCCGGGTGTAGACAGTACCAGCGCTCGATTCAGACCCAATAGCTCGACCTCGTGCGGCAGGTGACTGAGGGCTCCGCTACCGAAGACGACTCGGGCCGGGTGTGCGACGTAGACAAATGAATCCATGAATATCCTCAATTCGCGCACGGCAGGCCCTGAAACTCCTCCAGTGCACGGCCGAGCCGCTGCCGAGAGTCTAGCGCCGGGAGGCGACGGTAGTATTCACTTTCGAGAATGCTGCCGTCGTGGCGAGGCAATTGATGCGGCCCGTGTGAGGTCGGATACCGAGTGCAACGGGCTGGTCGCTGAGTGATGGGGTCTTTCACTAAACTCGTCAGGAGTCTTCTTTGGGTGGCGCTGGCGGCCGCTCTGTTTGCGTTACCTGTCGCTTATTGGGTCCATGTGACGAGTGACGAGGCTCGACTGCTGCGGTTGTTGCCAGACGAGATTCCCGCAAAAAAGGAACTGAATGCATTCGCTATGGCGCGCGGTCGGTCAGCATTCGCGCGTCGCTGTGCCCGATGCCACGGTAGCGCCGGTGAGCCCGACACGTTGCACGGCGTTCCGGACCTGCGCGACCACGACTGGCTCTATGGTAGCGGCCGCATTGGCGAGATCGAGAGGGTGATCTTGTACGGCATCCGTTCAGGAAACTCGAAGGGCTGGAATCTCGCCAGTATGCCGGCGTTCGGCACGGCGCACCCCTACTCTCGATATGCAATTCCTTCGCTGACTCCCCGGGAGCTCGCCGACGTGACCGAATACGTCTACTCGTTTCAGCATCCCGACGCTGATTCCGGCGCCGCCGTGCGAGGCAGGCAGGTGTTTGAAGGTCAATCACGCGGACTCTGTTGGGACTGCCACGGAGGGCTTGGCACGGGTGACGCATCCATCGGCGCTCCTAACCTGCGCGACAGCACTTGGCTCTTTGGAGACGGCTCCCGTCGTAGTATCCATGCTTCGATAGCCTACGGGCGCGCGGGCATCTGCCCGGCGTGGATCGGCAAGCTGTCACCCGTGACTATCGTAGCCCTCGCGGTCTATACGAACAGTCTGTGGCACAACACATCGGACAATGCAGAGCGAGCGGATCGAAAATGAGTAAAGAGCATTCCATGAGGAGTCGGGTGCGAGACCCCGATAGTGCACAGGCCGTCGAGCCACCGCAGGCAGGGCAACGCCATGGAGTAGCCGCGCGCTTCGGACGCGGCGCCGAGGTAAATACGAGGCGGGCGATGATTCTTTACGCTACGGGTGCCCTCATCGGCCTCGTCCTGGCGGGCTACGAGCTGCTGAACGCGCGCGGCACGGTGACGCGCACTATCCCACCCGAGGACGTCGCGCTGGTCAACCAGCAGCCCATCTTGCGCAGCGACTTCATCACGCAGCTGGAGACCGAGACCGGCATGCCGGCCGAGAGGACCAGTCGGCAGCAGCAACTGCGTGTGCTGGACGAAATGGTTGACGAGGAGATCAAGGTACAGCGCGGACTGGAACTGAACTTTGCTGAGACGGATCAGGATAGCCGCAACGCTTTGTCCAACATTGTCGATCAGGAGATGGTGGCCAACGTAGCCATCAGCCGGCCAAAAGAGCAGGACTTACTCGATTACTACAATAGTCACAAGAGCCAGTATTACTCAGCGGGCACCATGACGGTGTGCGATCTCGTGGTCATGCCTGGGCCCGGCGATCCGATGCGGCGGGCGAGCACTGCCGCAGAGGCACTGCGCGACGGTGCGCGCTTGCCGCAAGTGCTGCAGCGCTTTGGCCTCTTGAACAAGAACAACTGTGAAGAAAACTTCTACTTCGCGCACAAGATACATCTGGGCGACCAGCTCTACGGGATAGCGACCGGACTCTCGAACGGGGCGGTATCTGAGCCTGTTCGAGTCGCAGACGGTGTGCACGTACTGCAGATGGTCAAGAACGACCAGCCTGAGCCATTGAGCTTCACTGATGCACGCGATCAGCTGACTACCGACTACATAACTTATCGAGAAACGCTGATTCGAACCGGTACCATGAATTTTCTCCGACATCGGGCCAAGATACTGATCGCCGAGGATTATCGCGATTATCAGGTGGATCGGTCCCGACCGTGAGCCTGCCGCGGCGCTTTGCCTTTGCCTTGGGATTGGCGCTCGCGGCCTCGCTGGCGGCTATACCTACCCACGCGCACACGCTCAGCGAGAGCTTCTCGGCCTGGCAGATCAACGGCAATAGCGTGCGAGTGGAATTCAGTGTTCCCGACCGGGAGGCGAAGCGACTGTCCGAGTCGGGCAGGGACCTCCCTTCCAGCGATCGGCTCGCGAGCTACCTCGCCGATCACCTCAGCGTTTCGGCCCGAGCTCAGCCTTGCGCGCGTGCGGCTGCTCCCCAGATGCTGTCCTCGGTGAGCGGATTCTCGCGCTTTGAGTTCGAGTATGTCTGCGCTGGAACGGCGGACATCAAGCTGCACTCATCTGCTTTCTATGCGCTGGTGCCGACGCACACTGACTTTGCGCGTATCCAAGGCACGAACGGTGACGTGTTCGAACAGTTGATGACCCGTGACGATCAATACGTCGACGTGTCCGGGAGCGGCTCGCAGAGCACGCTCCAGAATGCTGGACTGGCGAGGTTCATCGCCATGGGCATCATGCACATCTTCACCGGCGTCGATCACATGTCCTTCCTTCTTGGCCTGGTGCTGATTTCCAGGCGACTACGCGACCTGATCTTCGTAGTGACCGGCTTTACCATCGGCCACAGCCTGACTCTCGGCTTGGCGGTCACCGGGATCCTGCGGCCTAACGCGCAGTATATTGATGCGCTGGTGGCACTGACGATCGCTTTGATCGGAGCCGAGAACATCGGCGACAGCACGCATAAGCCACAGCCGGTGGCTTTAGGCCTGGGTGGGCTGTTGATCGTCTTTGCGGTGGCGAGAGCCCTGGGACTCAGCGCCGTTGTCCTGCCGACGCTGCTGCTGATCGGTGGCGGTGTCTTTGCCACGTGTTACCTGATGGCTACCGGGCAGATGCGCGATGCAGGCCGGTTGCGTGTCGTCATCACGACGGTGTTTGGCCTGATTCATGGATTTGGTTTTGCCGCTAATCTGCTCGAGATGGATCTGCCACGCAACCGCATCGCAGAACTGCTGTTCGGCTTCAACTTCGGAGTCGAAATCGGTCAGGTAACCGTGGTGCTGGCGGCGCTGCTGGTCGCACACCTGCTGGTACGCGTACGTCTGGCAATTCCTCGACCCTTATTCACCGACATCGCAGCCGCCTTCCTCGTGGGGGAGGGTCTGTTCTGGTTCGTGACCCGCAGTGTCGCGTTCAGTTGAAGCGGCCGCAGCCAGGTAGTCCGCCACGACGGGACCCAGGGATCAGGTCCACGGGACCCAGGGATCGGGTCGCTGTCGGGCGTCAGTAGCGCAGCGGCTCGACGCGCCGCATCAGCTCATCCTTCCTGTTGGCGAAGAACGGCGGTATCTGCATCGAGGTGCCCAGCAAGTCGTAGGTTTCGTCGATCAGGAATCCCTGGGGCTTGGAGACCGTGGCCTCGAACAACGCTCCGCCGGGAGTGCGGACGTAGATGGAATCGAAATAGCCTCGGTCCTTGACGTCTGATACGTCGGTGTAGCCCAGACCCTCGAGATGGAATTTCACCTTCGTCTGCACGTCCAGATCCGCGACCTCGAAGGCGACATGGTGTGGCACGCCCTCGCCATATGCCCAGCTGCCCTGCGGCAGGCCGGGCTCGATGCGAAAATCGACGACGGTTCCCGGTCCACCGCTGCCGACTTCATAACGGATGTAGTGACCGTCTTCAGCTCGGCGCTGACCGTTCCAGCCCAGCGCCATGAACTCCTCGGAATTCTCCGAGTCACGCACCGACACGCACACGCCATGTGTGCCGGTGATTCCGAATTCGGTAGGGATGGCGCCGTTGGAATACGGGCGGCGGACTTCCTGTTGCTCCTCGACCAGCTCATATTCGATGCCGCAGGGATGGTTGAAGGCGAGCAGACGGTCGCCGAAGCGCTCCTGGAGCTGTGGCCGAAAACCATGCTCCGTCAGGCGTCGGCTCCAAAATTCCAGCGCGCCGGGCAACACTGATATAGCGACGGTGCAGATCTGCCCGGTACCCTTGCGCGCCTTGCGCCCCGAATGCCGCATCGGGAAGCAGGTAATCAGTCCACCCGGGTCACCCTTGTCGTTGCCGTAATAGAGATGGAGGATAGGTTCATCACCGTCGTACAGGGCCGTCTTCTTAACGCTCTTGAGCCCGAGTACCTTGGTGTGAAAGTCGTAGTCCTCTTGCGCGCCGCCGACACTGAGCGTGAGGTGGTGATGCCGCTTGATGTGTGTGTTTCGGGTCATGCTCCGGTCCTATCTCGGCCCAGCCAAGCGTTGTGTTGCCCTTGTATCTATTATCCGGGTGAATGGGTGAGAGGTCTTGCACCAGTGCCCGTCGATTTGCGCTCGATTCTAGCACCACACGCTCGGTGGCGCATCGCAGCAATGGATGGCGGGCCCGGCGACAAAAGCGCAGACTACTTGACTGCAGAGTCTCCGTTAGAGCTGATGGTACCGAGGTAACATGATCACTGCCTGTCGCCAAAGCAAACACGGGACGAAATTGGCCAAGCTGGCATGCGTCGTTATGACCGGTTTTCTCCTGTACGGAATCGCGCCACGCGTCAGCGCGCAGGATACCTCCTTCGACCCAGCCCATGTATGGGCCGATCTGTCCGGGACGTGGGATGTGACTCAGGACGGGGTCAATGGTAAGCACGGCTCTTACGCCGTCTGCTGCGCCGGAAAAGCGGAGTGGGTCCCGCTTACCCCGAAGTACCGCAAGATTCGCGATGATTTCGCGAAGCTTCCGGAATACACCGTCGCCAAGAACACGAACAACATGGCGGATTGCATCACGCCGGGTGTACCTGCAACGCTCGAACACCCTATTTTGTGGGAGTTTCTGCTCACTCCCGGGCGTGTGACGTTCGTCGCTATGGACGGCAGCGTACGCCATATCTGGACCGACGGGCGCCCGTTTCCCGAGGACCTGAGCCCCTCACCTCAGGGCTATTCTATTGGTCATTGGGAAAATCGAACGCTGGTCGTTCAGACTCGTGCCATTTCCCACAAGAGTGATCTTTTCATCGCCGGACACATCAAAGTGAACCCCACCACCCGAGTGGTGGAGAGGTTCACCGTTGTCAACAGCAGCGACCTGGAGCTTGAAGTCACGGTGACCGATCCGGAAATTTTCACGCGTCCGTACACCTATCACCGCTCATTCACAAAGATTCCGGGGACGTTCGACGTGGGTTGCAGCGCCAATAACCGCGACAATGGCGAGGGTGGGGTCGACCTCACTCCGCCGCAGTGAGTTCGATTTCTACCTGGGGGCATCGGGACATGCGCCGAATATTAGGGCTATTAGCGCTGGGAGCCTGTGCTGCGGCTGCGTCACACCCGGCGTCCGCGCACCACTCGTTCGCGATGTTTGATCAGACGAAGTGCCTGAGACTGGTCGGCACGGTTAAGAAGTTCGAGTTCCTCTACCCACATACCTGGCTCTGGTTGGCCGTGGAAGACAGCAACCATGCGCTGGTACTCTGGGGAATGCAGGCCGCTGACCCGGCCTCCATGGCAGCGCGTGGCTTTAGCGCTGATGCCTTCAAGGTGGGAGACCGAATTACGGTCATGTATAACCCGCTGAAGGACGGGCGCCACGGAGGTAGCTTGCAGGAGGTCATCCGTGCCAACGGTCAAGTATTGAAGACCGTTGGCGATTATGAGGCGTGCGGCAAACTCAAAGGAGCGCCGGGCCAGAATTGAAATGACGCACACGACCGTCCGTCATTGGGCTGATCTGATTGCGGCCACTCGGCTAAGTCAGTGGCTCCAGGACCACCTCTGGGTCGTGCCGGCCTCGCAGTCAGTGCACATTGCCGCGCTCTCTGTTCTGTTCGCGTCGGCCCTATTCATAAGTTTCCGGTTGCTCAGTACCAACGCAAAATTGCGCCCCATTTCGGTAGTCGTGCCAGCGCTTATTCCGTGGATGCGTGCTTCGCTGGTGGTGCTGCTGATTACGGGGACGGTGCAGACCGTTGCCGAGCCGGTGCGGCAGTTCGTTACCCCCGCCTTCTGGTCAAAGATGTGCATGATTGTGGTCGCCGTGAGCATGACGGAGTGGTTCGTGCGCTCGGTCCGGCGGCATGTCGAGCGATGGGACGACGCTTTTCATCGCGGCAAGGCGCGCATGTTCGCGTTCGCCTCGCTCGCGCTATGGACGAGCATAGTGTTCTGCGGGCGGTTCATCGGCTACACCTGGGAGCGTCACATGTGACGGCTGCAGCGGTGACGCTATCTGGCTCCCTGCAACTCCTTCAGCACAGCTTCCTCGGCACCGCGGTTGCCAGCGTACCGTGGGTTTTTCCCATTACCGAGACCATTCATGTGTTGTCACTGGCGGTCGTATTTGGTTCGATCGTCATGTTGGATTTGCGACTGGTGGGCATCAGCTCCAGAACGGGAGCCGTGTCGGCTATTTCACATGAAGTGCTGCCCTTCACCTGGGTTGCGTTTGCCGTGGCGACCCTGTCTGGGGCCTTGCTGTTCCTCTCGAATGCTTCGGGCTACGCTGCCAATCGGCAATTCCAGCTGAAATTTCTGTTCATCGCACTCGCCGGCGTCAATATGCTGGCGTTTCATCTGGGCGCTTATCGGAGTGTGTCACAGTGGGATTACAGGATGCCGCCACCGAATGCGGCACGAATCGCCGGAGTACTGTCCATCGTCTTGTGGCTCACCATCATCGTGTTCGGGCGCTGGACGGGATACACGATGTCGGGTGAATAAGCCGGGCTGTTTTCGAAGGGTCCCGAGCGGCGCCTGCCGGCCATCTCCTAAGGCAGAGGCCATCTCCTCCCCAAAGTCCTTCTTGAGGCAAGGCTCCAACAGCCATGCCCAGCGGGCGATGCTCGGCGGCGCATAGCGCGGTCACGATTCGTCAGGGCGACAATTCCCACGGCGCACTTCACCACGAGTTGCGCCGCCCTCAGGGACATCGGCAAAGATCTCCGCTGCGTTGCCGAGGCGAGCTGACGCACTAATTTCCGGCGTTTCCGTTTAACCATCTAAATGTACTTGACAGGTTAGGATGATGTCCGCTACAAATGGCTCGGGAGCGGTCCCTTGATCTAGATCGCAGCCAGAGCGGAGGTTTTAGGATGGAGACGCGGAATCGTCGGGCATTTCTTGCCAATGCCGGACTTGGTGCAGGCGTACTGGCGCTAGCCCCTCTAGCGGCCCAAATAGCCAAGGTCAGTGCAGCAAAAGCGGCAACCCCAGGTGAAGGCTATGCCTTCGACACGCCCTACAACCGCCTTGGGAGCGACTGCGTGAAGTGGGACCAGGCCAAGCGCGACCTGCACATGAGCCGTATCGTCGCCGGGATGGGCATTGCGGACATGGACTTCCGCTGCGCACCTGTAATCACCGCCGCATTGCGGAAGCGAATCCAGCACGCGAATTGGGGCTATATCGACATGGATTCGCCCGGCCCAAGGGCGTTTATCCAGGCGATTATCGATTGGAATGAGAAGCACTATGGCATCAAGGTGATGAACCACGAGAACGTGGGCGTCACGACGGGTGTCGATGGAGGCATCAAGACGGCGCTGCGCGCTTTCGCACCGCCCGGCAGTAAGGTTCTACTTACTACGCCGATCTACGATGGCTTCTACGAGGTTATCCGAGGCTCGCGCTTGTCCCCTAACGAGTGCCTGATGACCTGGGGCAAAGGACGTTACGAGATCGATTGGGATGAATTCGAGCGTCATATGACGCCCGATACCAAAGTCTCGATTCTATGCAATCCGCACAATCCAAGCGGCAGGGTCTGGAGCAAAGAGGAACTGACTCGATACGGGGAATTGTGCCTGAAGCACAATATCATCGTTATCGCAGATGAGATCCATTGTGATTTCATTTCCAGGGGTAACACGTACATCCCATTCAGCACCCTGGACGACAAGGCGATCGTGAACAACAGCATCACCTTCAAATCGGGTAGTAAAACGTTTTCTGTACCCGCGATGAAGTGTGCCTGGTTCTTTACCACCAACCCGAAGCTCTACAACGAGCTGTCATTTTGGAACTATGACGCCGATGTGTCGACCCTGGGCATAGTTGCCGAGCATGCGGCGCTCTCCGGGGGCGAGCAATGGGCCCGCCAATGCGTGGCCTATATCGACAATAATCACGATTTCTGCAATGAATACATCAAAGCGAATATCCCGCTGATAAGCGTTGGGCAGAAGCCTGAAGGCACTTACCTCGTTTGGTTAGAGGTGTCGGCCATCGCTGATAGGATCGGGGCGCAAAGGCTCGCGGATGTCGAAAATAGGAAGCCGCAACATTTCGACATACTCACCGGCGGTCCCGCCAAGGTCACCGCCGAGACCATCTTAGGGCAGTGGTTTGCCAAGAATGCCTATGTAGCCCTTCAACCGGGTACTATCTATGGCCTGGGCGGGCAAAACCACATGCGCATGAATATAGCGACCGCATATCCGGTCTTGAAGGCAGCACTGGACAGCATCGCGAGTGCGCTCAAGAATCTCGGCCAAAATTAGGATCGGGAGAACACCACTGTTCAACCTGTGTGGAGGCCATCCCGCTCTGGATTTGGTCAATTCCCTCGACTATCGGTTTAGCGATCGAGAACGCCTGGATTTGCTCACCAGTTATGACGATTTGCTCCGATTCGTTGAGCAAACCCAGCTGCTGGACGGACGGCAAATTCGTGAACTTGCCAAGGCGGCAGACCCCGCTATTGCGGCGCGCATATTGCGGTCGGCCAAGGAGCTTCGCGAGGCGATAGCGGGGATCTTTTATGCGTATGTTGATGACCGTGCCCCGACAGCCGACCAGATTCGCATTCTTGAAAAGAATCTTGGCTATGCGAACCGGCGTCGGGAATTGAGATGGACCAAGCCGATGCGGGGAGAGCGCGCTGGCCTGAAGTGGAGCTGGGGGTCCTCGGAAAGGGAGCCAGAGCTCCCGCTTTGGGTCTTGGCTCAAAGCGCTGCACGGCTGCTGATGTCCGACACGATGGATCGGGTGCACGCCTGCGCCCACGAGAGCTGCCGCTGGCTGTTCGTGGATACCAGCAAGAACGGCACTCGCAGATGGTGTCAGATGCGGCTGTGTGGCAACCGCATGAAGGCGCGCAGATTTCAGGCTCGTCGAGCCTCGGAGTCGTGACGTTCGCCCGATGATCCGCCGAGCCTCGGCAGCTCTACGGCTGCCTCGAGGACTGTCCTGATAGTTGTTCCTGCGATCGTGCCGCCATGCTCTGGTACTTGCGATCCACCTCCTCGATCCGTTGCTTGAGCAGTGGCAGCTGTTTGGGAAACTCCTGCAACAGGATCTTGCTGGTCGCAAAATATTCCAGGTCCTCCTCTGGCCTCAGCGGTGTATTCAGCAGCCCGCTTAGCACCTCCTCCTGCTCTCGGACGAGCGCGGGTACCTGCGGGGTGTTCCAGAACGGCCGGCCGTCGACGATCACGTAGATCGGGGCGGTGTGCGCGGCCGTCATGTTGGTCTCCGACTGACGCGACCCGAAGGCTCGCACCGCGACCCACATGCTGTGATCGGCTTTCAGCGTGGTGGCCAGATCCACGTGGTCCTGGCCGAACGCCTGCACGGTTCTCACCACGGCGCCCTCGACCACCAGCTCGATGCGGTCGAGCTGGTCGACATCGGGATTCAGGCGTGCACTCGCCGAGATGTGCAGCTCCGTGCCCGCAGGAATGCGGACCTCGTCGCCCATCTCGTGGCCATTGATATGAAACTCAAGGAACGGACCGTTGGTGACATACACATGGCCCGCCCGGAAGGAGGCATACCAAGCGTCGAGATCGGCCGATTCGGGCGCTACCTTGACGTATTCGCGCACGACGCCCGGCAAATCGGTATAGGGGAAATCTGATCCGGCCGAGGGGGTGAGCTTGAACCCGAGATTCAGGAATTGATACCAGAGGTCGGTGAGCAACCGTCCCGCCTGCAGTACCTCGACGAAGTCCACCAACCCGTAGGGGACGTCCAATGCCATGCCGCGTCGTACATTGAACCATCCACCATTGAGGTGGGCGTATCCGGACACGGCGCCCTGCCGATGGGATTCCTCGAACACGCGATGGTATAGGAAGTAGGTATCGCGACTCGGATGGATGGGCGCCTGCAGATCCTCGTGAATCGTGTGGCCGAGCTCGCCGGTGCGCGGATCTTCCTGGCCGGAGACGACCGCGTGACCGTCCTGCTGGAACCGTCCAAGCTGACCCCAGACCGGCTGCTCGAAGTAGATACCGGCGATATTCCCCATCTGCAGCAGATTCCCGACATGAACGTCCTCGGCAGCCACCTGAGTCCAGACGGTCAGGTCACGGCTGGCATCGCGAGCGAGATGGATGTGATCGTCACCTGAGATCCATCCCTCCGCCGGTAGATCCGCGTAGCGCCTGAGTACCACCGCGACGTTGGTCGTCTGACCCTTCTCCACCCTGAAGGTCCCGTGATAGTCGCGATACTCGGGTCCACGGGCGATCGCGAGCTCATAGGTGCCGGCAGGCAGATCGGACTCGTAGCGCCCCGAGACATAGAACGCTTGCCGGTTGCTGGTGGGCCAAAATGCTCGAGGGTCCACGGGCAGCAGCCGGACCTTGTCGGCGAAGCGCTCGACCAGGAGGGCCTGAGCCGAGGGGAGCGGCGCTCTTCCGGTCGAATCGTAGATACCGATTCGGGCGGGGATCAGCCCTCCCGAGGACGCATCCTTCACCTCCAGAAGCACTCGCCCGGCGCCGGCAGCGGGCGGAGTCGTGAAGCTGCGAGCGATCTGGACGTCACATAGAGCCATGCCCGTGGCGCTGCCGATGGCCAGATCTACGCCCAGCGTGCCGAGCCCCGCAAAGCGCGCGCGATCGAGCGTGACCGTAACCGTTCTGAAGGCCGCCCCCGGCTCAGGCTCGACTTCCAGCAACCCCTGTCCCTCACCGCCGTTCTTGTCCCACGCGATAAGGATCGTCCCGCTCGTCAGTGACGGCGCATACGTCAACGTGAGGGTGACGGGCTCGTCGATGTCGTAAGCGTATTTCTTGTCCACCTGCAAGGCGACCACCATGCCGGGTCGAATGCCGCTCCCAGTCGAGGGAGCAGCGCCCGCCGACGCACCTCCGACGGCACAGGATCTGCCCTGAACGGTCTGCATGGCCGCGTGGCTGTAATCGAAGTCGAGGCCCAGTTCCGAATAGCTCATGGCCAGCACTTTGGAGAAGTGATCGAGACGCCACGACAACGGCTCGATGTAGCGCGCCTCGACGTTGTGAGCTGCCGCGGGAGTCGGGCTGGCGAGATCAAGGATAGAAAGCACAGCGCCGGCGAACAGCAGCAGCACATGATTGCGCGCCATAGGCAGTCCCCCGTCCGTGGTTGAGTCCTTGCGACGATGCACCGAGCCAGCAGCATCGGACCTTCCGGACACCCATGAGCACGCGCGCCTCATCGAGCACGGAGCCTCTGGAAGCCGAAGGGGCCATGCTCCCGCTCCTGGACGATCATCGGTGGCCTCATCAACCGCAGCCCCACAATGGTGCCAAGCGTTGCATAGGGCGTGGTGCCGACCGGGCTTCAGGCATTGCACGAGCCAAGTTCAGAAATTTCCACCGTGATTATTGCGCCATAGAGCTATTGCGCTTCACGTAGGTTGCCACCTGTCCCATCGTCGCGAACCACACACCCGGTTTCGATTTCATGTAGGCAATAAATTTCTCGACCTGGGCGATACGAGAGCGGTGGCCGGAAACGTGCGGATGCAGCATGATAGTCACGATGCTGCCCTCCTGGTAGGCTCCATCGAATTCCGCTTTATAGATGTTAAAGAGCAGATCGGGCGACAGCAGCGAGCCGTCGGTATCGCCGCCGTAATATCTGAAGTCGTTCATGACATTGTTCATCGGAATTTCGATCATGCCGGTCGGCCTGCCGTACGAGTTGACCTCGTAGACCTCGTCCCTCGCCTCCTGACTGCTGTCATACAGGAATCCGGCTCTCTTCAGGAACGCGATCGAATTCACGGTGAGAGCCGAGCTCGGGGCACGCACGCCAAGAGGACGTTTGCCGGTTACGCGTGTCAGGTAATCGATCGCCTTGTTGATGGCCTGTTCCTCGAGGCCGGGATCGCCCAGGCTCGGCCACTCTTCGTGGACCCAGCCATGCATGCCGATCTCATTCTTGCCGGATCTTTGGATCGCTGGAATCATTTCCGGGTGCAGAATCGCGCTCATCGCCGGTATGAAAAAAGTGGCCGGAACCTGTTGCCGGTCGAGCAGCGCGAGTATGCGCGGGATGGCGGTTATCGCGCCGTATTCCCCGTTCGACATCGGCACCGGGAGCGGATTGTCCCGGTCGAGGCTCTCGTTGTCGACGTCCACGGTAAGGCAGACGACGACGCGGGCGTTATTCGGCCAGCTGGATGGGGTGAGCTTTCTGCCGGCACGTACGGCCGCGACGGCGCTCCTGATCCCCTCTTCCGAGGAGTTGACCGTGATGGCGGGTTGTCCTCGAGCGGCCGGATGGGCCGCGGGCGCCTGCGCCCAGGCTGTGGATGCGATCAGCATGCTGCCCAGAATCAGGGTTGCGTTTATCGTCTTCACCCTCCGCTGTCTGCCGGCAACCGACGCACAACTAACCGCCCGACGCTTCATAACCTCTACGTCCCCTCTCTCGCGCGCGTGATTACGTCAGTGCCGATAGACCAGTGTCAGCCCGAACGTGCGCGGCTGCAAGGTATTGGCCTGCCAGTAATATTGGAAGGTGTTGAAGTTTGCGTTCAGCAGCGGGAGCGCATCGGTCAGATTGTTCACGAACAGTGACACGTCGAGTTTATTGTTCAGTATGCGCGTGCCCACGCGCAGATTGCTCTCCGAGTACGCCCCATTATCCAGGTATATGG
>JASHTF010000018.1 GCA_030040715.1 Gammaproteobacteria bacterium
CTCGACTGAGATGCTCGATTTGCGACGGGGGTTGCGCTACGCGGTTGAAAACCGCGGTCTCTGGCCCCATGCTTCGTCTCCGATGTCGCATCTCTTTTGTCAATCGGAGCGACGCTATTTCCGTCCTAGCTGCGGCGCGTGCGCCGCATCACAGCCAACAGAGGGACCGCCGCACCCGTGAGTGACCAGACCCCTGCCGTAACTGAGACCGCCGGAGCCGCGCCCATTCCGGTGCTGCCGCTGCGCGACGTAGTCGTATATCCGCACATGGTGATCCCGCTGTTCGTCGGCCGTGAGAAGTCAATCCATGCGCTCGACGCCGCGATGCGGGTCGACAAGCGGATCCTGCTCGTGGCGCAGAAGCAAGCCGACATCGACGATCCGAAGCTCGAGGATCTGCACCGCTTCGGCACCGTCGCGACGATCCTGCAGATGCTCAAGCTGCCGGACGGCACGGTCAAAGTGCTGGTGGAGGGGGTCGACCGGGCGCGCATCGAGCAACTCTATCCCGGGGACTATTACCTCGCGGCCACGCAGATCGAGCGCGACAGCGAGCAGTACGACGAGCGTGAGATGGACGTGCTCGTGCGCTCGGTGGTGTCGCAGTTCGAGCAATACGTCAAGCTCAATAAGAAGGTGGCGCCGGAGGTGTTGACGGCGCTCGCCGGTATCGAGCAGCCCGGCCGGCTCGCCGATACGGTGGCGGCCCATATGTCGCTGAAGCTCGCCGAGAAGCAGAAGGTGCTCGAGATCCTGGACGTGCGCAAGCGCCTCGAGCACATCCTGGTCGCCATCGAGGGCGAGATGGACGTGCTGCAGATCGAGAAGCGCATTCGCGGGCGCGTCAAGGCGCAGATGGAGAAGAGCCAGCGCGAGTACTACCTCAACGAGCAGATGAAGGCGATCCAGAAAGAGCTCGGTGAGATGGAGGACGGTACCAGCGAGATTGCCGAGCTCGAGCAAAAGGTCGCAAAGGCCGGCATGCCGAAAGAGGCGCGCGAGAAGGCGACCGCCGAGATCAATAAGCTCAAGATGATGTCACCGATGTCGGCCGAGGCGACGGTGGTGCGCAACTACGTCGACTGGCTCATCAAAGTGCCGTGGAAGAAGCGCACGCGGCTGCACAAGAACATCGTCAACGCGCAGAAGGTGCTGGACGAGGATCACTACGGCCTCGAGAAGGTCAAGGATCGCATCGTCGAGTACCTGGCGGTGCTGCAGCGGGTCGAGAAGATCAAGGGGCCGATCCTGTGCCTCGTGGGTCCTCCCGGGGTCGGTAAGACCTCGCTCGGCCAGAGCATGGCGCGCGCGACCAATCGCAAGTTCATTCGCATGTCGCTCGGCGGTGTGCGCGATGAGGCTGAGATCCGCGGCCATCGCCGCACCTACATCGGCTCCATGCCGGGCAAGATCGTGCAAAACATGGCGCGCGCGGGCGTCCACAACCCGCTGTTCCTGCTGGATGAAGTCGACAAGATGGCGATGGACTTCCGCGGCGATCCCTCCTCGGCGCTGCTCGAGGTGCTCGACCCCGAGCAGAACAGCGCCTTCAACGATCATTACCTCGAGGTCGATTTCGATCTGTCCGAGGTGATGTTCGTCTGCACGGCGAACTCGCTCAATATTCCGGCGCCGCTGCTCGATCGCATGGAGGTCATCCGGCTGCCGGGCTACACCGAAGACGAGAAACTCAACAT
Organism: Gammaproteobacteria bacterium; assembly: GCA_030040715.1. Classification (GTDB taxonomy): domain Bacteria; phylum Pseudomonadota; class Gammaproteobacteria; order Steroidobacterales; family Steroidobacteraceae; genus FEN-1191. The sequence continues at coordinate 1,698 of JASHTF010000018.1, forward strand.
CGCGCGCCGCTACCTGGTTCCGAAGCAGATCAAGCAGAACGGGCTCAAGAGCAGCGAGCTGCGTATCTCCGATTCGGCGCTGCTCGACATCGTGCGCCATTACACGCGCGAGGCCGGCGTGCGCAACCTCGAGCGCGAAATCGCCAAGATCAGCCGCAAGGCGGTCAAGCAGCTGCTGCTCGACAAGGCCGGCAAGCAGAAGGAAGCGCACTGCATCACCGTCACCCCGCGCAATATCGATAAACACCTCGGCGTGCGGCGTTTCCGCTACGGCAAGGCGGAAGAGATGAATCGCATCGGCCAGGTGACCGGGCTCGCCTGGACCGAGGTCGGCGGCGAGCTGTTGACGATCGAGGCGGCCGTGGTGCCCGGCAAGGGCAAGCTGCTGCATACCGGACAGCTCGGTGAGGTGATGCAGGAGTCGATCCAAGCGGCGATGTCGGTCGTGCGTAGCCGCGCCGCGATCCTCGGCCTCGACGTGGACTTCTACCAAAAGCACGACGTGCACATTCATATGCCGGAGGGCGCCACGCCCAAGGACGGTCCGAGCGCGGGCATCGGTATGTGCACGGCGCTGGTCTCGGCCCTGACGCGCATTCCGGTGCGCTCCGACGTGGCGATGACCGGCGAGATCACCTTGCGAGGCGAGGTGCTACCGATCGGCGGGCTGAAGGAGAAGCTGCTGGCGGCTCAGCGCGGCGGCATCGCCACCGTGCTGATTCCGGAGGAGAACCAGAAGGATCTGGTGGAGATCCCGGACAACATCAAGGGCAAGCTCGAGATCCGACCGGTCCGCTGGATCGATGAGGTGCTGCAGATCGCGCTGACCCAGCAGCCGACGCCGCGCGCCGAGACTTCGGGCGAGGAGCCGGTGCCGGTGCAGCTGCCGGTCGCGGTGGCCGCGAAGCCGGTGACGCGGCGCGGGCGACGCAACCACAAGCCGGCCGCGCATTAGGCGGGTGCTTAGCTCAGTTGGTAGAGCGTCGCCTTTACACGGCGAATGTCGGGGGTTCGAGTCCCTCAGCACCCACCAATCGCCGCTGTCACGTGCGAGTGGCCGGTATGTTTCTGATATCATGCTGCAGCTGGCTATCGAACAGATCGGTCGATGCGCCGTCCCCGCTCGGGCCAGTCGACCATGCCGGGTGACCGGCGCCGCAAGCCTCAAACGGAGCGGTAGTTCAGCTGGTTAGAATACCGGCCTGTCACGCCGGGGGTCGCGGGTTCGAGTCCCGTCCGCTCCGCCATCTAGATACATGCTGCAAGCACTCGGCGACAAACTCAAAGCCCACAAATGGCTGGGGGCCATCGTCCTCGGCATCCTGGCGGTGGTGTTTGCGATCTGGGGTGCATACGGGATCGTCAACATCAGCTTCGGACCCGGGGACTACGGGCTCAAGATCAACGGCGAGACGATCAGTGCCGATACCATGAGCCGTGCCTGGCAAGAGCGGCAGGCGCAAGTGGTGCAGTCACTCAATGGCGGCGATCTCAGCGATGCGCAAAAGGCGACGCTGCAGACGCAGCTGGTCGATGAGTATGTGCGCCAGACGCTGCTGAGCCAGCGGGCGTACAAGTCCGGATACCGTGCGAGTGATGCCGATGTGGCCGCGGCCTACCAGAGCGAGCCCGCCTTCCAGGTGGAAGGCAAGTTCGATGCGCGCGCGGCTCAGACGATGCTGGCACAGGCCGGCATGACCCCTGAGATGTACGAGAGCGAACAGCGCCAGGAGCTGGAGACGAACCAGCTCACCGCCGGTATCCAGGTGTCGGACTTCCTGACCCCGAGCGAGACGCATCAGATCTATGCGCTCGAGAACGAGCAGCGCCAGCTGCGCTACGCGCTGCTAGCGGCTGACCGCTACGCGCCCTCGAAGGTCGATGATGCGACGGTCAAGGCCTGGTATCAGAGCCACCAGAGCGATTACCTCAGCCCCGAGTCGGTGGGCTTGCAGTACGCGGAGCTGCGGCTCGACACGATCGCGGCACAGGTGCAGGTGGCGCCCGAGGCCCTGCAGGCGTACTACCAGAAGAATCAGGCGCGCTATCAGCAGGTCGAGACGCGGCACGCCCACCATATCCTGATCGCCGTGAGTGACCCGAAAGACCCCAAGGCGGACGCCGCGGCACTCGCGAAGGCGCGCGATGTTCTCGCCCAGCTCAAAGCGGGTAAGGATTTCGGGGCGCTCGCCAAGCAGTATTCCGCCGATCCGGCGTCCGCAGCGCAGGGCGGCGATCTCGGCTGGGCGGCGCGCACCGCCTACGTGCCTGCATTCGCCGATGCGCTCTTCGGCATGCAGCAGCCGGGAGCGCTGTCCGGCCCCGTGAAGACCGAATTCGGCTATCACATCATTCGACTCGACGGTGTGCGTCCCGCGAGCACCAAGAGCTTCGATGAGGTGCACTCGCAAGTCGAGAGTGAATACCGGCGCGATCAGGCCGCGTCGATCTTCGGCGATCGACAGGAGCAGCTGCAGCAGGCGCTCGACAGTGGCACCATCACCGACCTCGGTCAACTCGCTCAGCGATTCGATCTGCAGAGCGGCCGGGTCGACGATTTCACGCGTACCGCCGGCGGGGCGCCCCTCGGAAGCAAGCCCGAGCTGCTGCGCGCCGTGTTCAGCGACGATGCACTTTCCGGTCAGCGCATCAGCGGCCCGGTGGCGCTCGCCGAGGATCAGATCGTCATATTCAAGGTGCTGTCGCATCACCTGCCGGCGCCTGAGCCGATCGCGAGCGTCAAGGACCAGATCGTCGCCGCCGTGCGCAAGAGCGCCGGTACCAAGGCAGCGCTGACAGCCGCGCAAGACGCGGTCAAGCAGTTGCAGCAGGGCAACTCCTTCGACGCCGTCACCAAAACGCTCGGCGTGAGTGCCGCTCCTCCAGCTTTCGTCGGCCGCAGCGATCCGCAGCTTCCCGCACAGGTCAGGGCCGCGGCGTTTGCCGCTGCGAAGCCCGGTCCGAAGCCCGTTTATCAGGCACTGGCGCTCGATGACGGCGGCGCGGCTTTGATCGCCGTGATCGCGGTCAAGCCCGGTGCGTCGGGTGCCAACCCACAGAATGACCAGCAGCTCGAGGACGAGTATCTGAAGCGCGATCGGCAGGGAGAGCTGGCTGCCTACATCCTCGACCTGCAGCTGCGCGCAAAGGTCGAGCGCAGCCCGACGCTGTTCCAGTAGGCCCGGGCTCAGCGCGACTCCCCGCTCCCCCCCTTATACGCCTTCGTCGGCGAAGCTCATGCCGACGGTGCTGAAGCCGTTGTCGACGTGCAAGATCTCCCCGGTGATTGCCGCCGCCATGTCCGAGCACAGAAATACCGCGGCGCTACCGATGTCCTCAAGCGTCACGTTGCGCCGCAGCGGCGCGACTTGGGCCACCTGCGCCAGGATGCGGCGGAATCCGCCGATGCCGGCTGCGGCCAGAGTCTTGATCGGACCGGCCGAAATCGCATTCACGCGGATATTGCTCGGCCCCAGGTCGGCTGCGAGGTAGCGTACATTGGCCTCGAGACTGGCCTTGGCGAGGCCCATGACGTTGTAGCTCGGCAGCGAGCGCTCGGCTCCCAGATAGCTCAGCGTGAGCAGAGCACCGCTGCGGGCGCTCATCAGCGGCACGGCCGCTCGGGCGAGGGCCGTGAAGCTGTAGCTCGAGACCTCGTGCGCGAGGCGAAAGGCCTCACGCGAGGTGTTGGCCGTAAAGCTCCCAGCCAGCGCCTCGCGCGGCGCGAACGCCACGGCGTGCACGACGATATCGAGCCCTCCCCAGGCCCGGCCGAGGAGCGCGAACGCCGTATCGAGCTGATCATCGAGTTGCACATCGAGCGGCATCGTCAGCGAGGAGCCGAGCTGGGCGGCGAGCGGCTCGACGCGGTCCTTGAACTTATCATTGGCATAGGAAAAGGCGAGCTCGGCTCCGTGGGCGCGCATCGCCTGGGCGATGCCCCAGGCGATCGACCGATCGCTCGCTACCCCGACGACCAGGGCGCGTTTGCCGGAAAGGATACCCATAGCGTTGTCCGAGCCGCGGACCGGGCCGGGGTCGACTAGCTGCGTGACTTGACGAATGCCACCAGGACTTGGCCCGGGCGCAACGCGCGCTCGCCGACCGTGCCGTTCCAGGCGATCAAATCATCCACCGTCACCTGAAGCAGCCGTGCGATGCGATAGAGCGTATCGCCGCGGCGCACGACGTAGGTCAGGCGACGCGAGCCGTCGGCCGAGGCCACCACGGCGCCGGTGTGCCGAGCGCGCGCGGAGGCGCGGCTGTGGCCGCCGCTGACCGCCGCGCTCACACGCAGGCGCTGCCCGGCGCGTAAGGCATCATGCGGATCGAGCCCGTTGAGCTCGGCCAAGGTGTTCACGTCGGTACCCAGTCGCTGGGCCACGCTGTAGAGCGTATCGCCACGGCGCACGATGTGGATGCGCGGCCGCCGACCCCGTCGATACAGGCGCACCGGGGCATCGGCGAGCATTGCGGCACGCGCGACCTTGTAGGGCAGCTGGATGTCGTGCGAAGGCACGCGCAGGTCCGTTGCGATCACCGGGCGATCGTCTGGACCCAGGTTGTTGAGCTCGCGTATGACCTCGGGCCTGGTCTTGAAGTGCAGCGCGATGCGGGCGACCGTGTCGCCCCGTCGAACCGTGTAGTGCTCAACGCGCATGCGTTGCTCGGGCGTGAGCTGTGCCAGGGTTTCTTCCAGTCCCTCGGCCGCATCCGTGGGTACCAGCAGACGGAATGGGCCCGTCGGGTCCGTCGCCCAGCGGTGGAACGCCGGGTTCAGCTCGTAAAGCTCATCGACGCTGATGCCGGCGATCGTCGCCACCACCTGCAGGTCGATCTGCCCTCCCGTCCCGACCTCCACGAAGTAAGGCTCGTCAGGAATGTGGCTGAACTCAAGCCCATAGCGGGCAGGATCGGCCACCAAGCGGCGCATCGCCAGCAGCTCCGGCACGTAGCCGCGCGTCTCCGTGGGCAGTCGCAGGTGCCAGAAATCCGTCGGCAACCCCAGCCGCTGATTACGCGCGACGGCACGGCCGACCGCCAGCTCGCCGCAGTCGTAGGCGGCGATCGCGAGCAGCCAATCGCCGTTGAACTCATCGTGCAGGGCCTGCAGGTAATCGAGGGCGGCGCGGGTGGCCTCGATCGGGTCGCGCCGGCCGTCGTACCACCAATCCTGCTTCAGACCGAAGCGGCGCCCGGTATCCGACATGAATTGCCACAGTCCCGAGGCGCGCGCGCGCGAGTAAGCATAGGGCTCGAAGGCACTCTCGATGACGGGCAGCAGCGCCAGCTCGCGCGGCATGTTGCGCTGCTCGAGCTGATCGACGATGTAGTAGAGCCACAACTCCGCCCGGCCGAAAGTGCGCTCGAGGAAGTCAGGATGGTTGGCAAACCAGTTCAGCTGGCTGTCGACCGCCGGTTCATCGACGTCCTCCAGCATGAACCCGTGGCGCATCCGATCGAGCAGATCGGTCTGCTTGGATGCCACCAGGCTATCGGCTGGGGGACCGACGACCTGATCAGCGCTACCGGTATCGGCCGGCGATACGTCGCCGCTCGGGGCAGCAGAGGCCGACGACGGCGCTGGATCCGGGGCGCTCGCGGTCGCGGCGACTTCGGAGGTGCCGGGAGCACTGGCAGTGGCGACGGCAGCCCCAGGCGCTGGCACGATCGCAGGGGGGAGCGGTGCCGAAACCCGGTCGGCTTTGAGCGGTTGATGACTGCAGCCGCCCAGCAGCCCCAGGGACAGCAGGGGCAGCAATGCGGCACACGACCAGGTCCGTAGCAGCTTTGGCGGGCTCAAACTCGGCTCAACTCCACATCCCGGTTCATGTGTCGGTACGCTCCGCCTATTCTTTAGTAGGCCGGGTGACGGAATGTAACCCGTCCGTTCGTCAGATTGCTAGCATATTGAAACGATGACGGCCCGGAGGACATAACGTTGTGACGGATTTCTGGTCGGCACTGCGTCTTTGGCAAGACGAGGAGCTCGGTCGGGCGCTGCTGTCGGCCGAGGCGCGGCTGCTGGCCGATATATTCGACGATGTCTTTGGACTGGAGCTGGTGCAGCTCGGTACCTGGGGTGTCGGCCGGGAGCTGTTGGCGCACGCTCGCATCGGCCGCCAGAGCGTGATCGGCGAGCCCGACGCGCCGGCGGGGGCCGATCTGATCGCAAGCCTCGCGCATCTGCCCGTTGCGACCGGCGCGGTGGATGCCGTGCTGCTCCCCCATACGCTCGAGTTCGCCCCCGATCCCTACGCGGTCCTGCGCGAGGCCGATCGGGTACTGGCGGCCGGCGGCCCGCTCATGGTGCTCGGCTTTCGCCCGGTGAGCTTCTGGGGGCTGCGGGCGGCTGCTTCGCGTCCGGGCTTTCCTCCGGGCCTGCGACGCACGCTGTCGGCCTGGCGGATACGCGATTGGCTCGGGCTGCTGAGCTACGAGGTCGTGAGCGTGCGCTCTTACCTGTATCGGCTGCCGCGTGCCCCGCGGGGGAGCAGCGAGGCCGCCATCTCGAGCATCCTGCGGCGCGGGTGGCTCTATCCCTGGCCCGCGGGAGCTTATGTGCTCAAGGCACGCAAGCGCGTCTATACGCTCACGCCCGTGCGGCCGCGACTGCGCGAGCGTCCGGCGGTCATCGGTGGCCTGGTGGAGCCGAGAATTTGACCGGCGGGGCCCCGGGATTCCCGAAGCCGCTCGAGATCGTGGAGATCTACACCGACGGGGCTTGCCGGGGAAATCCGGGGCCGGGTGGCTGGGCGGCAATTCTGCGCGCTCGGGGCACGGAGAAGGAGATCTCCGGCGCCGAGAGCCAGACGACCAACAATCGCATGGAGCTCACGGCCGCGATCGAGGCTCTGCAGGCGCTCAAGCGTCCCGTAGACGTGCGGCTCTACACCGACTCGCTGTACCTGCGTAACGGGGTGCTCACCTGGTTGCCCCAATGGAAGGCGCGAGGGTGGAAGACCGCCGACAGGCGTGCCGTGAAGAACCAGGATCTGTGGCAGTCACTCGACGCGCAGGCGGCGAAGCATCGGATCGAATGGCACTGGGTGCGCGGCCACTCCGGGCATCCCGAGAATGAGCGCGTGGACGCACTCGCGAACGCCGCGATCGATGCGTTACTTGCAGTAGACTCACGTCCATAGCGGCGCGGGGAGCGAGAGCGACAGTCAATGCGGCAGATCGTGCTGGACACCGAAACCACCGGCCTCGAGCTCACGCAGGGACATCGCATCATCGAGATCGGCTGTGTCGAACTCATCAATCGGCGCCACACCGGACGGCATTTTCATCACTACCTGAACCCCGATCGCGACATTGACGCCGGTGCGGCCGCGGTGCATGGACTGCTGCGGGAGAAGCTGGCCAGCGCGCCGAGGTTCGGAGACATCGTCCCGGCGCTGCTCGAGTTCATCGCCGGCAGCGAGCTCATCATCCACAACGCCGCCTTCGACCTCGCATTCCTGGACATGGAATTTGCGCGGCTCGCCGACAGCGGGGAAACCGGGCCTGGCTCACTCCCTTCCAGCGTACGCACGGTGTGCGCGATCCTGGATACGCTCACGCTGGCGCGCGAACGGCATCCGGGCCAGCGCAACAACCTCGATGCGCTCTGCAAGCGCTACGGCATCGACAATTCCCATCGCGATCTGCACGGCGCCTTGCTCGACGCTCGGCTGCTGGCGGACGTGTACCTCGCGATGTCGGGCGGACAGAGCGTGTTTGCCTTCGAGGAGACGCCGGTGCTTCGGGAAGGTGTGCGGGGGGCGGGAATCAATGCACTCGAGTCCGCGCCGCTCGTGTCCCTACAGTTGCCGCAGCCGCTGCGGGTCATCGAAGCGACGGCCGCCGAGCTCGCTGCGCATGCACAGATGACGGCGCTGCTGCAGCGAGCGAGCGGCGGTCGGTGCATCTGGATGCGCTCCGAACAGGCCCTGTGGCACCCTGCGGCCGAGCCCGCGATCGAGCTGTCCGCCCCGCTGGCTACCATCATCAATGCCGCGGCGGGTCAGGCGCTCACCGCGGGAACTGCCTGAGGCCTGCTAGGCCACGCCCCGGGCGCCGCGTCTTCGGTGGCATCGGCTGCCATGCAAGTCACCTCCACGGCAGCAGCGGTGCGACGAATCGTCGTGCTGCGACCGAACCACCGCATCGGCAATACGTTGCTGCTGACACCGCTGGTGCAGGAGCTCAGCGCGCGCTTCCCGGCCGCGCAGATCGAGCTCGTCACGGCCTGCAGCGAGGCGGCGGCGGCATTCGAGCGCTATGAGCGCCTCTCCACGTTGCACACCTTCCCGACGCACTCCTATCGGCACCCGCTGGCGGTCGTGACCTTGCTGCTGAAGCTCAGGCGCGGCACCTACGATCTTGCGATCGACCCGATGCCACGCTCACGCGCCGGTCGCTTTCTGCT
>JASHTF010000162.1 GCA_030040715.1 Gammaproteobacteria bacterium
CTTGAGGACCAGGCCGAAGGAGGTTGCCATCAACGGCAGCATGAAGAACGTCCGGCTGACGGCGAAGTCGTTGGCGATCAGAAACCAGACCGCCGCAACCACGAGCAGTTGCGCCGCCGCGTAGCCGAGCGCGATCCAGCTGGCGGTGTGAGAAGCGGCCATCTCGGCGCGCGCTGCGACCAGATCGCCGGCTGCCAAGGCATTGCGCGCTTGCTGAGCGCGCACCAGACCCCGAATGGCCGGATAGACGATGGTCGTCGCGGCCAACGCCAGGAGCGCAAGCGCTACATCGAGCCAGCGGCTCGAATGCGGCAGTCCCGAGAGAGCCGGGCGCAGAACGATGAGTGTGCGCCAGCTCGCGACCACGACCGCAGCACTGAGGATGAGTGCCAGGCTGGCATGAAGCTTCGAGGTTGTGGGCGCGGTGCTGGCTCGGAAGCGGCGTTCGCCGCTCGAGGCGATTTCATAGCGTGACACGGTGAGTTGTTCCAGTCGAGGTTGATCGATCAGTCGTCGTCGGCTCAGGGTCTAAGGTAGGGGATTTTGCTCGGATCGACGCCCCAGGCCTGAGCGAGGTATTGGGCCGAAAGAGCAGTCAGCGTGCCGTCGTTCTTGAGCGACTGAATGATTCGGTTCAGCGTCGTCTCGTTAGGGGAGCCCTTGGGAAAGATTGCGCCATAGCTCTCGCCAGTCGAGTACTGCGCGGCCACCGTCATCGTCCCGTGCGATGCCGCGGCCTGTCCCAGCACTTCGGCGGTGTCGTACAACACCGCATCGATCTGGCCTGAAGCGAGTGCGGCGTACGCGGCGGCCAGCCCCGGATACACCCGCAGTGGTTGCGTCGATTTGATCTTCTCGGTGGCGAAGTCTCCCGAGGTGGTCGCTCCCTGCACGCCGATGCGGAAGTGGCGCATCGCCGCGCTGTCGACCCTCGTTCCCGTTCTGACCAGAACGCCCTGGTCGGAGGCGAAATAGGGAATCGAGAAATCGACCGCCTTGCTGCGCTCGGCGGTGATAGTCGCCTGCGTGAGTGCGAGATCGAAGTTGCGGGTCTGGCCGCCCAGCAGCTGCGGAAACGAGACGTTCACGACGACGAGCCGATCGAGGCCCGCGCGGTAGGCGATGTTCGCCGCCATGCAATACTCGTAGCCGTCCTGGATCGTGTCGGGCGATTCGCCATTCCACCAGCCAGGGGCCGGCAGCCCGGTCTCGACCGTCAACTGTCGAGCGACCGCCGGCGTGAAGGGGTAAGCCCCCTTCGAACCGTACAGTCTGCAGTGGCCGAACGACTGCGCAGCGGCGCTCGCCGCGAGGCCGAGAGCCAGTAGAGCAACCAGCCACCTCACGCATCCCCTGGCATGCTCCCCGTCGGCGCTCATGAACGCCCATGTTAGGAAATCTACGTCTAATCTGCACCAGGCGAGTCGCAGTACAATCGGGCAGGGAGGAGAGCATGACGTTGAGACGACTCGCTCGGGCTGCACGTCCGGCACTCGGCGCGACGCTGTCGATTGCGGTCATGGGCGCCGCTGCGCAGCTCGCGATGGCGGCGGCGGCGGTCGCCGCCGATCTGCCGAGTGATACTCCGGCGCAATTTCACGCCGATACCAGCAGCTTCGACTACCTCGAGCGCGACGAGATGATTCCGATGCGCGACGGCGTCAGGCTGCGGACCATCATCCTAATTCCGAAGGGCGCCAAGGGCGCGCCGATGCTGATGACACGTACTCCCTACGATGCGAGCCACCGTCTGAAGAGTTCCAACAGCCCGCATCTGACGGCAGCGGTGCTGCCGATGGTCGAGACCGCCGCTGCAGCCGGCTACATCATCGTGACCCAGGACATACGCGGAAAGTACGGGTCCGAGGGCAGTCTCATCATGACTCGGCCGCTGCGTGGGCCGCTGAACGCCAGCGCCGTGGACGAATCCACCGACACTTACGACACCATCGATTGGCTGGTGAAGCACGTGCCCGAGAGCAACGGGCGCGTCGGCGTGACCGGTGGCTCGTACGACGGCTTTACCACTCTCATGGCCACCGTTCACCCGCACCCGGCCCTCAAGGTCGTAGTGCCGTTCTCGCCGATGGTCGACGGTTGGATCGGGGATGACTGGTTCCACAATGGTGCGTTCCGTCAGGATGGCTCGCTGGATTACATCTATGAGCAAGAGGCGACTCGCGGCAACCAGGATCACTGGTGGAGCGGCATTCGCGACACTTACCAGGCGTATCTCGAGGCGGGCTCAGCGGGCGCCATGGCGCAGTCCCATGGGCTGGCACAACTCGGGTTCTGGCGTGACTTGGCCGACCATCCGGCCTATGACGAGTTCTGGCAGGACCAGGCCCTCGACAAGCTGTTGGCAGCGCAACCCGTCAAGATACCCATGTTGCTCGTCGATGGCCTGTTTGATCAGGAGGACATCTACGGTGGTCCGGCCGTATTTGAGGCCCTGGCGCCGAAGGATCCGCATGGCCAATTCATCCACCTGGTGCTCGGGCCGTGGAACCACGGTCAGGGACGCACGCAGGGGCGCGGCATCGGTCCGATCCTCTTCGAAGGCGACACCGCGACCTGGTTTCGCCGCACGATCATGCAGCCCTTTCTCGACTACTATTTGAAGGGCGGGCCGAAGCCCAACACGCCGCGCGTGCTGGTGTACGAGACCGGCGCCGATCAATGGCATCGTTACGACGGGTGGCCGCGCTCCTGCCGCTCGGGTTGTCCCGAGCGTTCGCGCCTGCTGTATCTGCTTCCCCGCGGCCAGCTCGGCTTCACGGCGCCGACCGCGAGCGCTGCAGCGTCCGGCACCGATGCCTACGATCAATACACCTCTGACCCCGCCAAGCCCGTACCCTATCGAGCCTCTCGTCCGACGCTCGCGAACGATGCGCCGGGATCGACCTGGGGTGAATGGTTGGTCGATGATCAGCGCAATGCTGCCTCGCGACCCGATGTACTCGTCTATCAGACCGAGCCACTGAAGACACCGCTCCGTATCGCAGGCGCACCGCTCGTCGAGCTCTACGCCTCGACCACCGGTAGCGATTCAGATTGGGTCGTCAAGATCATCGACGTGTGGCCGGACCAAGTGCCGGCGCGGCCCGAGCTCAGCGGTTACCAGCAAATGCTATCGGCCGACATCTTCCGCGGACGTTACCGCCTAGACCTCACCCACCCGCATCCGATCGCCTCCAACCAGACCCTGCTTTATCGGTTTCGCCTGCCCAATGCGAGTCACACGTTTCTAGCGGGGCATCGAATCATGGTGCAGATCCAATCGAGCTGGTTCCCGCTCTACGACCGCAACCCGCAGCGCTTCGTGCCGAACATCATGTTTGCCACGCCTGAGGACTACACCATCGCAACGCAACGCATCTGGCACGGCGCTGCAGCGGCGAGTGCCATCGATTTTCCCGTAATCGCGGGCCCTTAGCGCACCGCAGCCCACGGCCGCCTACTGCGCACTACGCGACCAGGCGAGCCGCAGCCCCAGGCCGACGAATAAAGCTCCCACGGTGCGGCCAAGCGCGACCCTGGCGCCGACATTGCGCGAGAAGAATCCCTGCAACCGGCTTGCCGCCGTCGCCAGAACGAGGCACCAGATGAGTCCGGTGGTGATGAATGTACCGCCCAGCGCCAGGAATGCCGTGGTCTTGGTGGTACTGGCCGGGTCGATGAATTGCGGCAGAAACGCCAGAAAGAACAGTGCGACCTTGGGATTGAGCACGTTGGTGGCGATTCCCTGAAGGAAGCTGGAACGCGCAGTCGCCGTTCCCTTCGATGCCGGAGAATCCACGGCGAGCGCTGACTTCTGGACGATGAGACGCGCTCCCAGGTAGATCAAATACGCCGCCCCCAGCAACTTAACTGCGGCAAACGCCCGAGCCGACGTCGCGAGGATCATCGACAGTCCCAACGCTGCAGCCAGCGTATGAAACACGGTGCCGACGGCGATTCCGAAGGCTGCCGCGACACCGGAGCGCCGGCCACCCACCAGACTCCGGCCGATGATGAACATGGTGTCCTGACCTGGCGTGAGGTTGAGGACAATGCCCGTGGATAGAAACAGCCAGTAGGCGTGTATTCCCAGCACGAGCGCCGGCCTACTCGCTGGTCGACGGATCGATGACGCTCGTCACGGCCGTGATCTTGTTGGCCGGGAAGCCGCCGAGCTCGGCGTGGCGCCGCACCAGGGATTCATCGGTTGCGTGGTAGATGCAGTAGATTTTGTCGCCGGTCACGTAGCTCTGAATCCACTGGATGTTTGGTCCAAGACTGCTGAGCACCCCGCAGGATTTACGCGACACCGCCTTGAGCTCCGACGGACTCATTTTGCCGGCTCCGGGAATATCCCGCTCGATGACGAACTTGGGCATGGTGTATCTCCATTCTTTCAGGTCGCTAGATGATCCGATGCGCGAGTGTCGTGGCTACTCGGCGTTGCTTCGACATTCGCCGCCAGTTTGCCGCGGGCGCACGGCCGCGTCATGAATTCAATCTGAAAAGATTCTCAAACCGGCACGCGCGGAGTCCGTCGTCTGCATTTGGCCCATTTTATCAGCAACTTGCAGTCTGTCGGGCCCGGGCCCTGAGGGTGGCGGCGCCGTCCAGCGCGCGGAGCCGCCGCCCGCGCGTCAGCGGCGGCCATGGGTCGCGCTCAGCGACCCGACCAGCACGCCCCGCGCCGCCGCGTAAGCATCCAGCTCCGGGCGGTCGATCGCTGCGATCGCACGAAGGAGCGTCGATGCGACACAGTGGTCGTATCCGGGATTGTAGTGCTCACACAGGCGCTCGGCGGTGACCTCGATCCTGGCGTACAGCATCGCGACGCCACGCTCGCTATTCAGCTCGCGAGCGGAATACTTCACGGTGATGGTTGGCTCGTTCGCAGCGTTGCCGGACTGAGCTTGGGTGGCGAGGCCAAGGCTGCTGACGCTGAGGGCGATCAATGCAATCAGGCTCTTCATGACAGTATCTCCCTAGTTGATGATGACCAACTCCGGGGTGGCGGCGCCGTCCAGCCGTGCGGAGCCGCCACCCGCGATGTCAGCCGTGGCTATGGGTCGCGCTCAGGGAACCGACCAGCACGCCGCGCGTCGCCGCGTAAGCTTTCAAGTCTGGGCGGTCGACCGTCGCGATCGTTCGTCCGAGAATCGATGCGACACACCGGCGATACGGATTCAACTGCGCCGGGGAGTGTCCGAACTGATAGTTCTCGCACAGGCGGCCCGCGGCGGTCTCGATCCGAGCGTACAGTATCGTGATGCCACGCTCGCTGTTCAGCTCGCGGACGGAATATTTCACGGTGATGCTGGGCTCATCGGCGGCGTTGCCAGCATGGGCTTGGGTGCCGAGGGCAAAGGCGCTGACGCTGAGGGCGATCAGTGCAATCAGGCTCTTCATGACGGTAGCTCCCTTGTTGGTGATGACTAGCAAAAGCAACCTTAGATGCGTCTCGTCTTTGTACGGCTACACGATCACCCGGAGAGGCGCTTGAGTCCTGAAGCGTTGTTGAAATGTGCATGAATTCTCGCTGAACGAAGGTATAGTGATCGCGCAACCTGGCGCAGATCGAGTGCGGTGATTTCATGGATGGCTTACGCGTCGGAGCTTTCGAGCTCTATCCCTCAGAGCGCGTACTGTGCGCGGCGGGAAAACGCCTGGAGCTCGGCGCGCGCGCCTTCGATCTGCTGCTGGTGCTCGCCGAGCAGCCCGGCCATCTGGTCACCAAGGCGACGCTACTCGATCGTGTCTGGCCGGGCCTGGTGGTCGAGGAGAACAACCTGCCGGCACAAATCGCCAGCCTGCGTCGTGTCCTCGGCGCCGGTGCCATTCGAACCGTCCCGGGTTTTGGTTATCGGCTCGAGCTGGCGGTACAACCTATCCAGGCTGCCGAGCCGCGGCGCACGGCGGCGATCGCGGCCGCTGGGATCACTGCGGCTCCGTCCGCCGCGGAACGCGCTTGGCCCGATCGTCTCGGAAAACTCATCGGTCGCGACCAGGAGCTCGGCGAGGTGCGCGCGGCGCTCGAATCGACGCCGCTGGTCACCGTGGTCGGTATCGCCGGCGTAGGCAAGACGCGGCTGGCGCGCGAGGTCTGGGCACACGCGTCTGATCTGCGCTCCTCTGTTCCTCGCTCCTCAGATCAGCGCTTCAGCAGCGTTGCCTGGGTAGCGCTCGAGTCGATTACCGATTTGAGCCTGATCCCCGCACGAATTGCCGTGGCCCTCGAGCTATCGCTGCCCGAAGGCGTCCCGGGCTTTACCGCTCTGCGCCAGGCGCTGCAGCGCGCGGCGGTGCTGATCATTCTGGACAGCGCTGAGCATCTGGCCCAAGCACTCGCCTTACCGCTGGCAGAGCTGATCTCGCAGACACAGGCAGTGCGAATATTGGTCACGAGCCAGGTACCACTCGGGATCGCCGGGGAGACGGTCTATCGGCTTGCGGTCCTGTCGACACCCGATGCGAGCGTGCCGCTCGAGCAAGCCGCGCACTACGGTGCCGTCGCCTTGTTCGCGCAGCGCGTCGCCGCGCTCGATCGGCGGTTCGAGTTGTCGGCGGCAAATCTCGCGCTGGTGACGCAAATTTGCCGGCGGCTCGACGGCATTCCGCTCGCTATCGAGCTCGCCGCCGCGCGCCTGCCGGCGCTGGGACTCTCGGCGCTGCTCGAAGGCCTGAACAATCGCTTCCGGCTGCTGAAGAGCAGCGCAGCTCAGCTCGAGGCGCGACACGGTGCGCTGCATACGGCGTTCGACTGGAGCTACGGACTCCTGAGCGAGTCAGAACAGCGGGTGTTCAATTGGTTGGGTGCATTCGCGGGCAGCTTCACCCTCACGGCGGCGGCACGTACGGTCGCGCACGATGAGGTCGATACCGCGGAAGCCATCGACCTCGTCGGCCGGCTCGTGGATCGATCGCTGATCACCACCGTGACGCCGGATCCACCGCGCTATCTGCTGCCGGAGACCGCTCGCTACTATGCGCGTGAGCGGCTCGTCCACGAGAACGAGCTGCACAGCGCCAGCGGACGCATGGCGCAGACGATGCTGCAGGTGCTCGACACCGCTTATGACGAATACTGGTCTACCGATGAAGCCGTGTGGCTGCAGCGCTACGCGCCCGAGATCGACAACGTGCGCGCGGCGATGGATTGGGCTCTCGAGCACGATCGCAGCCTCGGAATTGCGCTCTATGGATCCTCATGGCCGTTGTTCGTGGAGACGGATCTCCACGGAGTAGGGCGCGCGTTGTACGAGCGGGCGGTTGCAGGTCTGCATGACGCAATTCCACGCCGACGGGTCGGTCGCTTTTGGGAGGCGATCGCCACCTACGAGTCCACGCGACAATCCGACCGTGCGCGCTATGCTGCCGAGCTCGCCGCGGGCAATCATGCCGACACCGACGAGCAGCGCGCCCATTACTACGCGCTGATGCAGTTGACCCGCAATCAGCTCCAGGACAGCGATGTGGCCCGTCGGGCTTTCGATCAGGCTCGTCAACTCGAGGACCCGGCTTGGCCGCCGCGACTGCTGGCCCATGGCGCGCTCACCGAAGGCGCACTGCTCTCGAGCAATGGGCTGTTCTCCGAGGCGCGGGCTGCCTATCAGCGTGCCGTCCGGTTTGCGTTGAGCACGAGTGAGCGCCAAGCGCTCGCGGCGACGGTCAGCATCGTCGAGCTGGATCTGGCGTGCGGCAATACCGAGGCTGCGCTGCACCTGAGCCGCCCGCTGGCGGTGAGCCTGCGGCACCTCGGACGCCGCGACACCCGCTTTGAGCTGCTCACGCTGATGTTCGGTGCGCTGCTATTGTCCCGACAGCTCGAGGAAGCGCGCGCCACCGGCGCCGAGCTCTACCAGCTCGCATCGCAGCTCGATATCAGCAGGCTGTATAGCGCGCTCGATTCGATGGCGTTGCTGGCCTGTGAGGAGCGTCGCTATGTGGCCGCGGCGCGGATTGCCTGCTGTGCCGACGCCGCCCATGGTGCCCATGGCAATGTACGCCGCAGTCCCGCAAACGAGCCGATCCGCAGCAGCGTGCAGTCGATCCTGTGTCGAGAGCTGGGGAGCGAATGGCAGGTGGGGGCTCCCGGGCGCGAGCCGCTGACGGAGGTCAGCGCCTGTCGTCTCGCGCTCGGCTTGGCGGACAGCTAGCGCCACATTAGAGTCTTGTCATCTGTTCGGGGATCACCGGAGTCCGTATGCGCAGCCTGTGTGAGCGAGTGATCGTAACCGCATGCCTTGGACTGATACTACCGATGCTGGCGCACGGCGCACCGACGCTGATCGAGCACATCAACGGCTACACCCTGAGCGGCGAGCAGCTGCGTCACTTCACTGCGCTGGTGTTTGACTATGGCCGAGTGCTCGACACCGGCGACACCGTAGCGCTGCAGCGAAAGTTTCCTGACGCACGCCTGATCGACGGTCAGGGTCGAACTCTGCTACCGGGACTCATCGATGCACACGGCCACGTGCTCGACCTCGGCCTGGAGCAAGTGCAGGTTCAGCTCTATGGCTCCGCCAGCCTGAGCGACGCGCAGAGCCGCATTCGCAGTTACGTCAGGGCTCACGGCGGCGAGCGTTGGATTCGCGGCGGTGGTTGGAATCAGGTGATCTGGAAGCTCGGCCGCTTTCCACTGGCGAGCGAGCTCGACCAGGCGGTCTCCGATCGACCAGCGGTGCTGTCACGCGTCGACGGTCACGCCGAGTGGCTCAACACCCGAGCCTTGCAGATAGCCGGCATTACCAGGTTGACACGCGATCCGCCGGGCGGCCGCATCGAGCGCGATGCCGCCGGCAATCCGAGCGGGGTGTTGGTCGACCAAGCCATGGAGCTCGTGGACCAGAAGATACCGCCGCTGACAGATGCTGAGCGCCGCTCGGCGCTGCTGACCGCATTCGTGCACATGAATTCGGTCGGCTTGACCGGATTCGGTGATGCCGGCGTCGACGCCCGCGAGATCGCGCTGTATCGACAGCTGGCAGACGAGGGGCGCATTCCGCTGCGCGCCTATGTCATGGCGCTGTGGGATGATTTCGGCATAAGCGCGCGCAGTGGCCCGCTGATCGGCTACGGCCACGATCACTTGACCGTGCGCACGCTCAAGCTGTTTGCCGATGGCGCACTCGGCAGTCGGGGAGCCGCGATGCTGGCACCCTATTCGGATCAGCCCGATCAACGCGGCCTGCTGTTCATGAGCGAGGACGAGATGGAGCACCGGATTGAGACCGCACTGCGGGCTCACTTTCAGGTCGCGGTGCACGCGATCGGCGATGCGGCCAATCACCAGGTGCTCGACGCCTTCGAAAGAGCCTACCAGGCCGTGCCCGCGGGCCGGGAGTTGCGCAATCGCATCGAGCATGCACAAGTGGTCACACTCGGCGACATTCCGCGCTTCAAGCAGCTGGACCTGATCGCGTCGATGCAGCCCACGCATGCGACCAGCGATATGAACATGGCCGAGGATCGAATCGGCGCCGCGCGGCTCAAGGGCGCATATGCCTGGCGCACCTTCCTCGCCCAGGGCACGCCTATTGCGGCCGGGTCGGACTTTCCCATTGAATCCGACAATCCGTTCTTCGGGCTGTACTCGGCGGTTACGCGCCAGGACCACGACAACCAGCCGCCGGGCGGCTGGCATCCGGAACAGGCGATGACGCTACTGGAGGCGTTCCGCGCCTTCACGCTCGATGCGGCCTATGCCGAGCATCAGGAGAGGACGATCGGATCGCTCGAGCCCGGCAAGTGGGCCGATTTCATTCTGATCGATCATGACCTGTTCAAGATTGCACCGTCGCAGATCTGGAAGATCAAGGTCTATCAAACCTGGGTAGGAGGCGAGCGGGTGTTCGACGCGGAATCAGAGCACTGAGGCTTGGCCCGGTGCAGTCCGAGAAGCCTCGGCGCGAGTCGACCTTGCCCCCGAGCACCCGTTCGCGGATAGTGCGGTGATAGCTGGCCGATAGTTGGCCTCACTCAGAGGAGCTATACAGCTCCTGGAGGATACCCGGATGAGTCGCTCGCTTACTACCTGCGGACGCATCGCCGCTGCGGTGGCTGTCGCCGCGGCAGCGGTCGCGGGTGCGTCAGTATCGCTCGCCGACACCGAGATCCCGGCGGTGATCTCCACTGATCCGGTGCACGATGCTCGCTATCCGGCCTCGATGGTCGTGCTGCATATCCTGACGCACGGGCGGCAGATCAATGGCGTCGCCTACCTGCCCGACGGGGCCGGTCCGCATCCGGTGTTCGTGCTCTGTCACGGGTTGCCGGGAAACGAGAAGAATCTTGACCTCGCGCAAGCGGTGCGCCGCGCCGGGTGGGTCGCGATCAGCTTCAACTATCGCGGTACCTGGGGTAGTCCGGGCAAGTTCAGCTTCATGGGCAACCTCGACGACACAGCGGCGGTGCTCGCTTATGTGCGCAACGTGCACCACGCCGCTGACCTGCGGGCCGATCCCAAACGCATCGTGCTCGCGGGCCACAGCATGGGCGGCTGGGTTGCGGCCGAGGTGGGCGCTCACGACGACGGCCTCGCGGGAGTGGTGCTGATCTCGGCCTGGGACCCGTCGTCGAGTGCCGCGACGCATTCGGAGGCGGTCGCGGCCATGGCCGACAACATGGAAACTCTGGCGGGAGTGACGCCGGACAGCATGGCCAACGAGGTGGAATCTCATCGCCAGGAAATGGCTCTGAGCGGCACCGTTGAAGGTTTGAAAAGCAAACCGCTGCTGGTGCTGAGTGCCGACGACGGCTTGGCGCCCGGCACGGACGCCCTGATGAGTAAGCTGCGAGCGGCGGGCGATCGGCAGATCACCGCCGCGCATATCGCGACCGATCACAGCTACTCGGATCGACGCATCGAGCTCGAGGCCAGAGTGATCGACTGGCTAGAGACGCTTAAGACGGTTAACTGAGCAGCGAGGCGTCAGACGCGTAGCCGCGTCAGGCGCGCAGCCGCCGACGCAACGCCCCGGCGCCGAGCAGTCCCGCGAGGGCGATGCCGAACAGCGCGCCGGTCGCGGGCTCGGGGACCGGTAGTGCAGGGCCGTTGGGTACCAGGAACTCCTGCGAGGCGTCGAGCGGATCGGGTGTGATCACATCGACGTTCAGGCCGCGATAACCCGAATTGACGGCAGCGAATGCCGCGTTGATGTCGGATTCAACGCCGCCAGTCCCCGTGGAGCCATCCATGATGTCCCAGATGGCAAAGGAGATGGTGCCCTGCGTGGCCGGTTTGTTCACGTTGCCCGGTAGCAGCAGATCGTTGGCGAGCCATGCGACGGCGTTGTACATCTGCGCCGTGTCATAGGTCTTCCCGCCCACCATATAGGTCTCGCCAGCGAACTTTTCCGATCCGTTGAGCGCGCCCGCATCGGTCCCGGTGGCCTGCCACGGTTTGTCGAGGAACGACTCCGTGTTGAAGTCATCGCAGATCAGGTAACCCGAGTAGATTACCTTGCCGCCCTCGCTAATCGTGCCGACGTACGGGCTCTCGTACACGGCACCGTTGTTTGCTCCGTCACCCACACCGGTAAGTTCCACGGTGTAGGGTGTGGCGAGCACCGGCGATGCGAGCCCGAGAGCAGCCACGCCGATGAGCAGTCGACGGCTTGCCAATCTGGTCAGAGGCGTTGCTTTTTGCATAATCACGTCACAGCGTGAGCCATTAGAGCCGATCAGTGCACGGTGTGTGCCAATGTCAGACAATCTCTTTACGCCCAGCGGGTTACGCACCGCGACGGCAGCACAGTGGCGGCCGCGCGCGCTTTGTTGTAAAAAAGTTCGACACTCCCCGGGACCGAGCTACCGCTTTGATTCCATTAGATTATGGTAACCGCGTCGAGCTAGGCTAAACACAATTGTCCCGGTACTCGGAGCTCAGATCAAGAGGTTTCCACCATGCCTGCGTCCACATCCGCGCACACCACTGCGCTGACGACCGTGCCAACGACCGCGCCCGC
>JASHTF010000163.1 GCA_030040715.1 Gammaproteobacteria bacterium
CATCGATCACTTCCTGGCGAAGGAAGCGATCATGAACATCCTCTACTTTCGTTTCGCCAACTCGTTTCTCGAGCCGATCTGGAATCGCAACTACGTCGACAGCGTCCAGATCACCCTGTCGGAGGATTTCGGCGTCGAGGATCGGGGGGCATTCTACGAGTCCGCGGGTTGTCTGCGCGACGTGGTAGAGAACCATCTGTTTCAGATCGTCGCGCTGCTGGCGATGGAGCCGCCGAGCTCTCGCGCCTACGGCGCGGTGCATGGCGCGGGTGCGGATGTATTGCAGGCCATGCGACCGCTGACGAGCCGTGAGTTGGTGCGCGGCCAATACGGAGGTTATCGGCGCGAGAGCGGCGTGGCGCGCGACTCCGACGTCGAGACCTACTGTGCGTTGCGGCTGTTCATCGACTCGTGGCGCTGGGCCGGCGTGCCCTGGTATCTGCGCTCCGGCAAGTATCTGGCCGTGTCCGCCACCGAGGTCGTGGTCGCGCTCAAGGCCCCGCCGCAAGCGTTGTTCGCGGACGCGGTACTGCCCCCGGGTCTGGGCAATTACTTCCGCTTTCATCTTGCGCCGCGCTCTGCGATTGCGCTTGCAGCCCGGGTCAAGCACGCCGGCAAGGAGTTCACCGGCGATCAGCGCGAGCTCTATATGCTCGACGAGCAACCCGGACAGGAGTCGCCGTACGAGCGGCTTTTGAGCGATGCGATGCAGGGTGACGGGGCGCTGTTCACGCGCGAGGACGCGGTGGAAGCCGCCTGGACGGTCGTCGAGCCGGTGCTCAAGCACCACGCGCGCGTGATCCCCTATCGGCGCCACAGCTGGGGACCGAAGGAGGCCGACGCACTGATCGCGCCGCACGGACGGTGGCTCAACCCGACCCCGGACGGCATGCAACCGCAAACGCAGACGCCGCCGCCGCAATCGGCGCCGCAATCGGCGCCGCGGGGCCGAACTCGCCGCGCGCCGCGGCGGCGAGTTCCATGGGGGCGGTTACGACGCGGCCGGGTGCAGCGGGGGCGAGCGCTTTCGTGAGTTCCGCGGCGCCGCTGGTGTTTCTGCTCGACGTGGACAACACCCTGCTCGACAACGACGGCGTGCAGGACGATCTCAGGGAGCACCTCGAGCGTGACTTCGGCGCCGCCAGTCGCGATCGCTACTGGTCGATCTTCGAGCAGCTGCGGACCGAGCTCGGCTACGCCGACTATCTCGGCGCTCTGCAGCGCTACCGAATCGCGGGCGAGGGCACCGTGATGAATGACCCGCGACTGCTGCGAATGTCCTCGTTCCTGGTGGACTATCCATTCCCCGAGCGGCTCTACCCGCACGCGCTGGAGGTGATCACGCACCTGCATCGCTGCGGTCGCGCCGTCATCGTCTCGGACGGAGATGTGGTATTTCAACCGCGTAAGATCCAGCGCTCGGGGTTGTGGCACGCCGTCCAGGGTCACGTGCTGGTCTACATCCATAAAGAGCAGATGCTCGATGATGTGCAGCGACGCTATCCCGCAGCACACTATGTGATGATCGATGACAAGCTGCGTATCCTGGCAGCGGTCAAGCAGCTGCTGCAGGGGCGCGTGACCACGGTGTTCGTGCGACAGGGTCACTATGCTCTCGATCCACATAACCTCGCGACTTATCCGCCGGCCGACTTGTCGGTCGAGCGGATCGGTGATTTGCTGCGATATGAATTTTCCGAGGGCCGTGCTGTGATGCGGTCCCATTCGATGCAGGAGGAGACATGAGCTCGACACGCCAGCTTCATGACCTCGGTCAGAGCCTGTGGCTCGATCAGATCACGCGCACGCTGCTGAGCAGCGGCACGTTGAGCCGCTATATCAGGGAGTTGGCGGTCACCGGGCTGACTTCCAACCCCACCATCTTCGATGAGGCCATCCGCGGCAGCGACGCCTACGACGAGACGATTCGTGCCCAAGCGCGGGCAGGAAAATCCGGCGAGGCGCTGTTCTTCGAGGTGGCGCTGGAGGATCTGCGGGCGGCGGCCGATCTGTTTCGGCCCGTGTACGACGCCGGCGCCGGTCGCGACGGCTGGGTGTCGCTGGAGGTCTCGCCGCTGCTGGCGGACGACACCGCCGGCACCATCAAGTCAGCGGCACAGCTGCACGCGCGCGCCCAGCGCCCGAACCTGTTCATCAAGATCCCCGGCACGCCCGCCGGCCTACCGGCGATCGAGGAGTCGATCTTCGCCGGCGTGCCGATCAACATCACGCTGCTGTTCTCGCACCAGCAGTACCTCGCCGCGGCCGAAGCTTACCTGCGTGGCATCGAACGGCGTCTCGCGGCGGGACGCGACCCGCGCGTCGGATCGGTAGCCTCGCTGTTCGTGAGCCGCTGGGATGTGGCGGTGAAGGACAAGGTGGCGCCTGCGCTGCGCAACCGTCTCGGCGTCGCGGTCGGCACGCGCAGCTATCGGGCCTATCGCGAGCTACTGGCATCGGCGCGCTGGCAGCGGCTCGCGGCGCGTGGCGCTTGGCCGCAGCGGCTGCTGTTTGCGAGCACCGGTACCAAGGATCCCGCCGCATCCGATGTGCTCTATATCGAGGCGCTGGCGGCGCCGGACACCATCGACACCATGCCGGAGAAGACGCTGCTCGCGTTCGCCGATCACGGTCGCGTGGGCACACCGCTGCCGGCCGATCGCGGCGACCCCGAGCTGGCGGAATTCTCTCGCGCCGGCATCGACCTGGACGCGCTCGCGCTGACGCTGCAACGCCAGGGCGCTGCCTCATTCACCAAGTCGTGGCAGGATCTGATGCAATGCGTTGCCTCCAAAGGCGAACAGCTCGCCAAGGTGGCGTCGGCATGAACGCGCAGGCCGAACGCCGGCAGCGCGGCGGCGAGGTTGGTGTGCGCGCGCTCGAAGCCTGGACCGGCCTGCAGGAGCACTGCCGTGCGGTCGAGCCGCTGCATCTGCGGCAGCTGTTCGCCGACGATCCGAAGCGCGGCGAGCGATTGGCGCTCGAGGCTGCGGGGCTGTATCTCGACTATTCCAAGAACCGCATCACCGATGAGACGCTGCGCTTGCTGCTGCGGCTGGCCGAGCAACGCGGGTTGCCAGCGCGCATCGAGGCGATGTTTCGCGGCGAGCACATCAACGTGAGCGAGCGGCGCGCGGTGCTGCACACGGCGCTGCGAGCGCCGAAGAACGAGCGCGTGGTGACCGATGGAACCGACGTCGTCCCCGAAGTGCAGGCGGTGCTCGAGCGCATGGCTCGGTTCGCCGAACAGGTGCGCAGCGGACAATGGCTGGGACACACCGGCAAGCGCATTCGCAACGTCATCAGCATCGGCATCGGCGGCTCCGACCTCGGGCCGGTCATGGCGTACGAGGCGCTGCGCTTCTACGGCGAGCGCACCATGACGTTCCGCTTCGTATCCAACGTCGATGGCACCGACTTCATCGAAGCGACCCGCGATCTGGCGCCCGACGAGACGCTGTTCATCATCTGCTCGAAGACCTTCAAGACTCTGGAGACTTTGACCAACGCCCACGCGGCGCGCGATTGGAGTCTGCGAACGCTGCGCGACGAGCGCGCGGTCGCGCGTCACTTCGTCGCCGTGTCGACCAATGCCGAGGGTGTAGCGCAGTTCGGCATCGATACCGCCAACATGTTCGAGTTCTGGGACTGGGTGGGCGGTCGCTATTCGATGGACTCGGCCATCGGATTGTCGACCATGATTGCGATCGGTCCGCAGCAGTTTCGGGACATGCTGGCGGGGTTTCATGCCATGGATCAGCACTTTCGCACTGCGCCGCTGGCGCAGAACATGCCGGCCATCATGGGGCTGCTGGCGGTCTGGAACAGCAATTTCCTCGGCGCGTCCACGGTGGCGGTGTTGCCGTACGAGCAATATCTGAAGCGCTTTCCCGCGTACCTGCAGCAGCTGACGATGGAGAGCAATGGCAAGCACGTCACCGGCGGCGGTGAGCGCGTCGACTACGACACCGGTCCCATCTACTGGGGCGAGCCCGGGACCAATGGACAGCACTCGTTCTATCAACTCATCCATCAAGGTACCCGGCTGATACCGTGCGACTTCATCGGCTTCTGCCAGACATTGAATCCACTCGGGCCGCAGCATGATCTGCTGATCGCCAATGTGTTCGCGCAGAGCGAGGCGCTCGCCTTTGGCAAGAGTGAGC
This sequence comes from Gammaproteobacteria bacterium, assembly GCA_030040715.1. GTDB lineage: Bacteria > Pseudomonadota > Gammaproteobacteria > Steroidobacterales > Steroidobacteraceae > FEN-1191. The sequence goes on from JASHTF010000163.1 coordinate 4,167, forward strand.
AGGAGGTCAAGGCGGAGGGCACGCCGGATTGGCTCGTACCGCATCGGATATGCGAGGGCAACCGGCCCTCCAATACCATCCTCGCTGAGCGCCTGACGCCGGCAACGCTCGGTACGCTCGTGGCGCTGTACGAGCACAGCGTCTTCACGCAAGGTGTCATGTGGGATATCGACTCGTTCGATCAGTGGGGCGTGGAGCTCGGCAAGCAGCTGGCGGCGCGCACTGCCCCCGAATTGGAAAGTGTCGCGGAGCCGAAGCTCGCGCACGACAGCTCGACCAACGCGCTGATTCGGCGCTATAGGCGCCTCAAAGGGACGGGTGCAGGGGCACGCGCGTGAGTGCGGTCGCGCCGCTTCCCCCGGGAGTGAGCCCACGGGCGGGCAAGCCCGCCGATCCGGGCATGCTGGTCGACGTGCCGCGATTGATCACGGCCTACTACAGCGAGACTCCGGACCCGACGGTCGCCGCCCAGCGCGTGGTCTTCGGCACCTCCGGCCATCGCGGCAGCTCGCTGCGGGTGAGCTTCAATGAAGCGCATATCGTCGCGATCAGTCAGGCGATTTGCGATTACCGCCGAGGCCAGGGCATCGACGGGCCGCTGTTCCTCGGTATCGATACCCACGCCCTGTCGGCACCGGCGCGCGCGAGTGCGATCGAAGTGTTGACCGCCAACGGCGTGCGGGTGCTGCTCGCCAAGGACGACGAGTACACGCCGACGCCGGTCGTGTCCCACGCCATACTGAGCTACAACCGCGGGCGCGAGCGCGGCCGCGCGGACGGAGTGGTCATCACTCCATCACACAATCCACCGGATGACGGCGGTTTCAAATACAACCCTCCGAACGGTGGTCCGGCCGACGTGGAAGTCACCGGGTGGATCGAGTCCAGGGCCAACGGTCTGATCGAGGCGGGACTGAAGGAGGTGCGGCGCTGGCCGTACGAGCGGGCGCTGCACTCCGAAAACGTCGGGCGACACGATTATCTGCATGCCTATGTCGACGATCTCGAGCAGGTGCTCGATCTCCAACAGATTCACGACGTTGGGCTACGCATGGGAGTCGATCCGCTCGGCGGCGCCGGAGTGCACTACTGGGCGCCGATTGCCGAGCGCTATGGCGTGAATCTGACGGTAGTGAGCGACACCGTCGATCCGACCTTCCGCTTCATGACGGTAGATTGGGACGGGCAGATCCGGATGGATCCGTCTTCGGTCTACGCGATGCAGCGGTTGCTGGCGCTCAAGGATCGCTTCGACATCGCCTTCGGCTGCGACACCGATCACGATCGGCACGGCATCGTCACCAAGAGCGCCGGCTTGCTACCGACCAATCATTATTTGGCCGCAGCCATCTACTACCTGTTCCAGAATCGGCCGCGCTGGAACGCGCAGACCGCGGTAGGAAAGACCTTGGTCAGCAGCCAGATGATCGACCGTGTGGCGGCGCAGCTTGGCCGCAAACTCTACGAGGTGCCGGTCGGCTTCAAATGGTTCGTGGGGGGACTGCTCGACGGCTCACTCGGTTTCTGCGGCGAGGAGAGTGCGGGCGCGACCTTCCTGCGGCGCGATGGCAGCGTGTGGACGACCGACAAGGACGGCATCGTACCGGCGCTGCTCGCCGGGGAGATCACCGCACGCCTCGGTCGCGATCCGGGCGAGGTATACCGCGAGCTCACGCGCGAGTTTGGCGAGCCGGTGTCCGATCGCCTCGAGGTCGAGGCGACGGCGGAGCAAAAGCAGCGCCTCGGTAGTCTGACGGCCGCTCAGGTGTCAATCAGCTCGCTCGCCGGCGAGAAGATCCAGGCGGTACTCACGCGCGCGCCCGGTAATAACGCGCCGATCGGCGGCGTCAAGGTGATCTCCGAAGGCGGTTGGTTCGCGGTGCGTCCCTCGGGTACCGAGGATATCTACAAGATCTATGCCGAGAGCTTTCGCGGCGAGCAGCATCTGCAGCGCATTCTCTCGGAGGCGCAGAAGATCGTGGCCGCGGCGTTGGCGTGAGCGACAGGTCGGGGCGCGTGCAGGCGACCGCTGCCACCGCGTCGCACTCCACCACGTCGCGCTCCACCACGCCGCACGCCACCGCTCGCCTTATTCTGACGATCAACGCCGGCTCCTCGACGATCAAGTTCGCGCTCTATGAGGCGCGGCAGCCGCTGCAGCGGCGGCTGCACGGATATCTGGATCGAATCGGTAGCGCGGGATCGACGTTGCAATTCGAGCGCGAGACCTCCGCCGCTTCCGCGGCCGCGGCCGCGGCCGCGACTGCCGCCGACGGCGGCCGCGTCGATGTTCCCGAAGGGCAGCCGCCGGTGGCATTCCTGCTCGACTGGCTCGAGCAGGCGGTCGCGATGCCGAGCGTACTGGCGGTGGGACACCGTCTGGTGCACGGGCTAGAGCACGCCCAGCCGCAAACGGTGAGCGAGCAGCTGCTGCGCGAGCTACGAGGTTTCAGCCGCTATGATCCCGAGCATCTGCCGCGCGAGCTCGAGCTGATCGAGGCGCTTGCCGAGCGCTACCCGCGCATGGTGCAGGTGGCCTGCTTCGATACGGCGTTCCACCACGACATGCCGCGCGTCGCCCAGCTATTGCCGATCCCGCGCCGCTACCAGAGCGCGCAGGTGCGACGCTACGGTTTTCACGGCTTGTCGTACGCCTATTTGCTCGAGGAGCTCGGACGGCTGCAGGACCCGGCGGCACGCGCCGGCCGTCTGATCTTGGCGCACCTTGGCAGCGGCGCCAGCATGTGCGCCGTGCGCGACGGACGCAGCATCGACACCACCATGGGTTTCACGCCGGCATCGGGGTTGCCGATGAGCACGCGCTCGGGCGATCTGGATCCGGGCCTGGTCAGCTTTCTGATGCGTTCCGCGCATCTCGATGTCGCGCGGTTCGATCATCTGGTGAACCACGAGTCCGGGCTACTCGGCCTGTCCGAGACCAGCCCTGACGTGCGCGAGCTGCTCGCGCATGAAGCCTCCGATGCTCGGGCCGCGGAGGCACTCGCGCTGTTCTGCTACCAGGCGAGCAGGTCGATCGGTGCGCTCGCGGCAGCGCTCGGCGGCCTCGAGGCGCTGGTTTTCTCCGGCGGCATCGGCGAGAACGCCCCCGTGATCCGTGCGCGCATCTGCGCAAATCTTGCCTTCCTCGGCATCGAGCTCGATCGGGAGCGCAATATCGCCAACGCGGGGCTAATCTCGACCGCGGGCGGCGCCGTACGCGTGCGCGTCGTCCGCACCGATGAGGAATGGATGATCGCGAATTCCGTGCAGCGCCTGATCACGTAGCCGCCGAGCGCGCCGCCGCTCAGGTGGCTAGTGATAGATATTGATATCCCAGCGCACCGCGAGCTGCACCATGCGCTCCACGGCCCCGGGACGCTCGCCGAGTTCCAACCGTGCCGGCATGGTACTGTCAACCTGCATCGCTTCGAGCAGTACGCTGAGCGAGTGGGCGAGCTCGCGCTCATAGGCGACCGTCCAGGCGTGTCCGATTTGCTCGACCCCGGCTATGAACGCCGGATGATCCGCGTGGGTCTGAAAGTCGTCGTAGCGGGCCGATAGCAGGTCGGGACCGTACTGCCAGCTGCCCAGCAGAAACTCCGACCCGTATTGCCAACAGAACAGCAGGCCGGCTACACACGTGTCGCCTTGGAGCCATTGTGAGATCACGGTCCAGTCCGGCGCCGGCGTCCAGCGCGCGCCGGCGCTGTTGAACCAGGTATGCCAGGCGTAGTCGTTCAGGGCAGGCTCGTAGACGTCAGGATTGGCGCGGTTGTCGTAGTGGAGAGCGCGCAGCTCGAGGTCGTCCAGGTACTTGGCGTTGCCGTCGACGTAATAGCCGGCGCGCCGATCGATGTCCCAATAGAACGGACGCGGCCTATGCGTCGGTCCGACGCCGAGATCGGCGGCGTATCCAAACAGCGTCGTCTGACGATCATCGAGTGCCCAGCCACGCTCGGCGATCAGTGTGCCGGCAGACTCATTCCAGCCGAAGGCCGCGGCACCGACGCCGAATTCCCAGTCGTGGCCGCGCTGCCTTCCGAGCCAGTCGAGATCGTACTCGGCGCCGATGGTGCGCAGCTCCTCGCCGATCCAGGTGTTGATGGCCGACGGCGTCAGTGAGTAGGCGCTGCGCCATCCCTGCAGTCGATTCTCGAGCGAGATGGGCGCATAGAAGGCCCCGATCTTCACATTCGAGCGCCAGCCAAGGTATGGAAACGGACGGATCTCGACGAACGCCTCGGTCGGGTCGAGCGGCAAGCGATCGCCATCGGCGTAGCTCACAGCCTCGACCGTGACGTGCACGATATCGGCGAATTGGCCGAGATAGCCGAGGCGCAACTCCCCGATACGCAGCCCCTGATGGTTTTCATCAAAGCGCAGTAGCCCCAGGCCGCCGTCCAGATACGAGCGCTCGCCGTCCGAGGCGATGGCGCGCACATCGATGGTCGCATCCAAATCATTCATCTGTGCCACGGCGGGTGCGGCCGGAACCGCCAGCAGCTCCGGCAGCGCCAGCAGCGCCAGCAGCAGCGATGGCGCGAGCGCTCGTACGCCGCGGTCCGCAGCCGGCGCGCAGTGGGTCGGTGTGCGCGCCGCGTTCAGTAGTCGAGCCATTTCTTCGACTCGTGCGGCGGCATGCTGATGGGCACCGTCCGACGGAGCTGAAACAGCACGGTTCCGGGCTCGGACTCAACCACCGTCGTGCGCAAATGCAGCTCGTTGGCGCTGCCCTCCTCGAGCCGCGGGTGCCAGGCGGTCACCGTGTAACTGCCGCTCGGCAGGTTGTGCAGGGTGAGCTGCCCGTGCGCGTCGCTGCGACCGAAATACGGCGAGTCGGTCACATAGATGTAGCCGAGCATGCTGTCGTGAATGTTGCAGCCGACCGTGACCAGACCCGGGCGATCAAACACTACCGGCGGGTATTTGTGACCGGCGTACAGCGACAGCTGAAACCGCTTCGCGGCAGAGAACGAATACACCTGATGCTGAATCTGGTCGCTGTTGGGGAAGTCGACCGAGCTGCCGGTCTGAATCACGAGAATGTCGGGCACGAACTGCATGTTGATCTGATCCATGACGGCGACGCGGCCGATGCGCTTGCGCGCGGCTGCGTTATCGGGCATCGCGACCAGTACCAATCCGGCCACACCACGGCCGTGTGCATCGAGGACGGAGATGCTCAAATCCGCGGTACGCGCAACGGTGGCGATCAGAAGCGCGAGGGCGGCGCATAGAACTGAGCACCAGTTCACACTTTGCGACGCCCGCCGCAGGCGCAAATTGACGTGCGTGCCTGCGCGGCGCTGGGCGTTGTTCCGCATAGTTGCATTGGTCGCGGCGACATCAACCTATTTGACTCAACGTGATTAGAGCGACTCGTTTGCCGAGCTTCAAGAATCGACTGCTCATTTTGATGGTCGCGTTGATTGCGCTGGCCCAGGGTGCGACTTTGTTGCTGGTGCTAACGCGGGTCCGTCAGGACACCCGGGCCCAATCCGAGCACGACCTGCGCTCGGCGCAAGGGGTGCTGGAGCACCAGCTGGAATTGCGTCAGGGCCGGCTCGCGGCCACCGCCGAGGTGCTGATCGCGGACTTCGGCTTCAAGGCCGCGGTGGCCTCGGGCGATGCCGCCACCATCCGCTCGGCGCTGTCCAATCACGCCCAGCGTGTGGGTGCCGACATCGCGTTGATGTATGGGGCCGACGGTCACTTGGTCGCGAGCACCAGCAGCATCGGTCGAGCGGCCGCAGAAGCGCTGGTGCGCTCGACATTGAGCAAATCCGATCAGCCACAGGCCGACAGCTTCCTGGCGGTGCTCGACGGTCGCGCGATGCAGTTCATATTGACGTCGGTGCGGGCGCCCGAGCCGATCGGCTGGGTGGCATTTGGCTACGTAATGGATGACGCCGAAGCGCGCAGTCTCGGCACGCTGGTCGATCTCGAAGTGCTGTTCGATCTGCCCGCGGCGGCGACCGCCCCGACACCGGCGCCGGGGGTGCGCACCGCGGGCGGCGAGCCGACCCAGCCGGTGCGGATCACTGCCGATGGGGAGCAGCAGTTTCTATCGTTGCGAGTGCCGCTGCCATCGCGCAGTGGCGCCATTGACCTGGTGTTGCGCCGACCGATGCAGCAGGTGATGGCCTCGTACGTGAAGATCCGCGGCGAGCTGCTGACCATCTCGATGCTCGCGCTCGCCTGCGCGATCGGCCTGGCACTGCGTCTCGGGGGCAGCGCCGCGCGCCCGGTGGAGGTGTTGGCGCTCGCGGCCCAGCGCATCGAGGCCGGTCAATACGACCAGCCGGTGCAGCTGCAGGGCGGCGCCGAGTTCGTGCGGCTCGCCCAAACCTTCAACGGCATGCAGATCGGATTGCGCGAGCGCGAGGAGCGCATCCGTCATCAGGCGACACACGACCCGCTGACGGGCTTGCCCAACCGCGTTGGGCTGCGCGAACGGCTGGCACAGCTGCTCGAACAACACGTGCCGGTCACGGTGGTGCTGCTTGATCTGCACCGCTTCCGTGATCTGAACGCCTCCCTCGACGGCGAGACCGCCGATCGGCTGCTGTGCGCGGTGGCGAACCGCATCGGAACCGAGTTCGGCGCCAAGCACTATCTGGCCCGCATCAGTGCCGATCAGTTCGCGCTGCTGTTTCATACCGGAGATGCACGCGTGGCTGAAGCCGCGGCGGTCGCCATCGCCGGGCAGCTGCGCCAGGGTGTCACGGTAGGGGAGCTGCGCGTGGTACTGATCGTGCGCGGCGGTATCAGCAGCGTGTCGGCGGGCGGAGCCCGTACCGCCGATGACCTGCTGCGCCAGGCGGACTCGGCGCTGCTGGAAGCGAAGGAACGCGGTGTGACCGTCGTCTTCTACGAAGCGGCACGCGACGCCGAGCACCGGCGCGGAGTGTTGCTCATGGCGGAGCTGCGCCGTGCGATCACCAACAATAAGCTCACGCTCGCCTATCAGCCGATCGTCGACATGAAAACGGGCGCCGTCCACCATCTGGAGGCGCTGGTGCGCTGGACGCACCCGAGCTTGGGAGTGATCTCACCGGCGGAATTCGTGCCGCTGGCCGAGCGCGCGGCGGTGATCACAGATCTGACCCATTGGGTAGTCGGCGCGGTGTGCGAGCAGTTGCAACAATGGCAGCGATGCCAGTACCGCGCGCGGGTGGCGATAAATCTGTCGGCAGGCGACGTGACCGATGCCTCGTTGCCGGCGTACGTATTCCGGTCGGTGAGTCAAGCCGGCCTCGAGGCCGAGCAGTTGCTGTTCGAGGTGACCGAGAGCGCGATCATGCACGAGCCGCAATCGGCCGTACCGGTGATGCAGCAGCTGCGCACGGCCGGCAGCCGCTTTGCGATCGACGATTTCGGCACCGGGCATTCCTCGCTCGCGCAATTGCACACCTTGCCGGTGGACGAGCTCAAGATCGATCGCACCTTCGTGCGCGACCTCGGCAGCTCCGAGCGCAGCCTGTTGATCGTGCGGGCGACCACCGACCTCGGGCACGGTCTCGGACAGGAGATCGTGGCCGAGGGGGTCGAGACGGCCGAAGCGTGGTCGACGCTGCTGCGCCTGGGGTGTGATTACGCGCAGGGCTATCTGGTGAGTCGGCCGATAGCGGCGGCGGAGCTGCTCAGCTGGGTTCAGTTGCGCCACGGTCGTCTTGCCGCCGCGGTGCTGCGGGCGACGGAAACGGGGGCGCTCATCGATCTGCAGCAACGCCGCGGCTAGTCGCTTCCCGCGGCGCGTCTTGCGCTCAGTTCCCGCGTTCGCGGACCGGCGGCGGTGCGCGGCTACCGCCGCCAATACTCGGTTCAGTAGCCTATTTCTTCGCCGCCAGATCCTGCACGGTAGCGAGCGCCTTCTGGACATTGTCCGCCGGTTGTATGCCACCAATGGTGGCGGCGATGTGATCGTCGGGCGTGACGATGAAGGTGGTGCGCGAGGCAAAGCCGTGGCCGATCTCCTGGCCACGAGTGTCCGTGGCACCCGCGCGGCCTGCACGCACGGTCAGATCGAACGACTTGGCGATCTTGCCGTCCGGATCCGAAGCGGTGGGGAACTTGCCCGCGCAGTAGTCCGGGTCCTTGGAGAAATCGTTGAGTCGCTGGATGCTGTCGAGCGATACGCCGACAATGGTGGCACCCGCCGCTGCAAACTTGTCCGCGTTGACAGAGAAAGTATGCGCCTCGATGTTGCATCCGCTGGTGTAGGCCGACGGATAGAAGTAGACCACGACCACACCTTTCCTGAGCGCATTCCTCAACGAGTAGTGAAATGCCTTGCCGTTCATCGATGCCTGTGCGGTAAATTCCGGCGCGGCCTGTCCCGGCTTCAGATCAGCGCCGGCGGGAAGCGAGGCCAGACTCAGGCAGACACATCCGAGCAGTACTCTTTTCATGGCGACACTCCGTGTGGTTCCGCGACCGAGCGGGCGCGTTCTGATCCCAGGAGAGAGCGCATCATTCTGACAGTCTTGGGAACGCTTTGAAAGAGTCGCCCAAGGTGCGGCGCGCATCTCGGTAGAATGGGCTGATGCATAACACCGACGTAGCTGAGCTCGATGCCTGGACCGTGGCGCACGCCGCGGCCAAGGCCGCCGGAACCTTCGACCCGACGCGCCCGGGGAGGTTTGGGATCGAGGAGTCGGGGCGGCTACAGCTGCTCGCGGCGGGTGAGGGCGACGCGGTGTTGCGCTGGAACCCGGCGTGCGGATGGGAGGCGCTGCTGGCGCCCGACGACCCGCAACGCGACCTGCTCGAGCTGTACCTGCCGATCAGTAGTGCCACCGCGGCCCGACCGGTGACGGTGGGGCATCTCGGGCAGAGCCTCGATGGTTTCATCGCCACCACCTCGGGGGATTCCTGCTCGGTTACTGGGCCGGAGAATATCCTGCACCTTCATCGGCTGCGCGCGCTGTGTGATGCCGTCGTCGTCGGGGCCGCGACCGTCGCGGCGGATAATCCGCGGCTGACGACGCGGCTGGTCGCCGGCAGCAATCCGATGCGCGTGGTCATCGACCCGGCCTGTCGCCTGCCGTCCGCCCACGCCGTCTTCAGCGACCGCCAGGCCTCGACCCTTAGAGCGACACTCGCCGGCAGCCGCGCTGTGGCACAAGCGCGCGCGCGCGGCGAGGAGATTCTCGAGGTGCGAGCGCGCGTGGGCGCGAGCGAGGCGCTCGATCTGGCCGACCTGCTGCGCCAACTGCACGTGCGCGGCTGCTGTCGCGTGTTCGTCGAGGGGGGAGGGGTGACGGTATCTTCATTTCTCGAAGCTGGCCTGCTCGATCGGCTGCATATCGCGGTTGCGCCGCTGTTGATCGGCGAGGGTCGACCCACGATACGTCTGGCGCCGCGCCTGCGCCTGCAGGATTGTCTGCGGCTGCATCACCGCGTCTACCGCGTTGGGCAGGACATTCTGTTCGATTGTGATCTGCGCGCACGGGTCGAGTCGAAGCCAAATGGCCAGATGGGGGCTGCGGCCAGCATTCGGCGCATTCTGTGAATCGATCCTAGCCGCCGCGGCCTCGGTGTTCGGCGTGAATGCGCTCGAGCACGGCGGCCAGGCGCTTGCAGGCGGCCGTCCAGTGCGGCAGTTGCGCGCGCGCCGCTCGCGCTCCGCGCGCGAGCCTCGGCAGCAACGCCGGGTCCGCCAGCACGCGCGCCAGGGCTTGTCGGAGCGCCGCGCCGTCGCCGGGCTCGACCAGGAGTCCCGCCTTGGAGCCGACCAACCATGGAATGGCTCCCGTTCGGGTGCTGATCACGGGCAGCCCGTGGGCCAACGCCTCGGCGACCGCCATGCAATAGCTCTCCGACCGAGTCGCCAGCACGAACAGGTCGGAGGTCCGAAAGAACCGCTCGAGCCGGTTGCGGCCCACTTCGCCGGCGAGGATGACACGCCGGTGCAGCCCAAGGCGCCGCAGCTGCGCTCGCAGTCGTCGCACCGTGCGCGCGCTGCGCGTGAGGCTGCCGACACAGTGAAGTTGCCAGGGTGCGTGCGCAAGGGGTGCCAGTGCCTCGACCAGGAGCTCGTGGCCCTTGCCTTCGTTGACGGTCGCGACGCAGAGCATTCGCAGGCGACCGTGATGGCGCCTGCGCGCCAGCGCGGCCGTATCGGTCCCGGGCTCGATGATCGTGCAGCGCCCGGGCCCGACGCCACGCGCGTTCAGTTGCCGCTGCGTGATCGCACTGGTGACGATCACGTGGCGCACATACTCGAGCGCGCGCTGCTCGCCGCGCTGCAAGCGCGCAGCGACCCGCGGTGCCAGGCCGATCTCAGCGGCCAGCGGCAGATGAATCAGCGCCACCAGCGCCAGTCGCCGGCACTGCGCCTCGATCAGCTTCGCCATCGGTCCGAGTGCGAGTCCGTCCACCAGTACCAAGGCGCCGTCGGGCAAGCCGGCCAGCACCTCACCCGCATGAGCGAGCGCCGCGGCGGTCGGCCGCGGAAAGCTGCCATCCAACGCGTGCACGCTCACTCGCCACCCGAGTGCGCGCAGGCCCACGACCATACGGCGATCGTAGATATAGCCGCCGGTCGCGCTGCGCACATCACCAGGAATGAGAAACTGCAGCGTCGCCGCACTCATCGCGTGGTGAGCGCATCCTCGAAGGACGCCCAGGCAATGTGTGACTCATGCAGCGTCACGCGCAGACCCGTGAGGCCTGACGCTGTGGCCCCAAGCCGGCCGTCGCGAATGCGAGCGGCCATGCGCTCGAACACCACCCGGGCGAGAAATTCGGTCGTGGTATTGCGCCCGGAGAACTCCGCGAGCGCGTCCAGGTTGTGGTAGTTCAACTCGGCCAGCAATGCACGCAAAGCCTGGCTTGCGAGCCCGATGTCGACGACCAACCCGTCGCGATCGAGCTGCGGTCGCCTGAATTCGACATCGACCAGGTAAGTCGCGCCATGCAGCTGTTGCGCCGGTCCAAACACCTCGCCCCTGAAGCTATGGGCAATCATGACGTGATCACGCACGCAGACGCTGTACATTGTTTGCTCCTCAACTCACCCGGTGTATGCCGCACGTCACCCGGTGTATGCGGCACGTCACCCGGTGCATGCGGCACGGCTGAATGCCCGACTGCTCGGCGCGGCAGCGGGTGTCGACTCGCCGTAGGTGACCCGATGCATGAGCACATCCCCGGGGGCATGCGCCAAGCGTTGCATGATCTCGGGCAGCGATTCGAACGGGCTCTCGCTGTTGATCAGCACATCGAGCGCGGGGTCTGTCAGCAACGACAGCGCCAGCTGCATGCGCCGCCGCGGATCCCAGCGCTCGCGCTGTCGCCGGGCGATGCTGCCGACCTGAGACGAGCGCAGCGTCAAGCGGCGTGAGTGAAACGCCTCGCCGAGCGCCAGTGTCACGGGCTGCGTGCCATACCAGCTGAGCTCGCACACCGTCGCCTCGAAGGCGGCGAGCCTCAAGGCGAGCGCCAGACCGGTGGCCGACCCGCTGGCGTGCAGTACCGCGTCGGCTTCACCGCGGGCGTGCTGCGGCTGTGCGAAACCAACTCCCAGCGCCTGGGCGATGGTGCGCCGCTGTGGATTGATATCGATGAGCTCGACCTCGCAGCCCGGAATCCGTCCGAGCAGCCACGCCGCCAGGCAACCGACGCTACCGCCGCCGATCACCGCGACTCGATCCCCGGCAGCGGCGCCCGAGTCCCAAATGCCGTTGAGCGCGGTCTCCAAGTTCGCCGCCAGCACCGCGCGCGCGGCGGGTACGGTCTCGGGCACCACGTGCAACGCCTCGCACTGAACGACATAACGCTGCTGGTGCGGATAGAGACAGAACACCGTTCTGCCGAGCAGATCGGCCGGACCTTGGGTCACCCGGCCCACGCTGGCGTAGCCGTACTTGACCGGGGCGGGAAAATCGCCGACCTGAAACGGGGCGCGCATGCGCGGGTATTCGCTCTCGGGCACGCGTCCGTTGAACACCAGCGCCTCCGTGCCCCGGCTGACACCGCTGTAGAGTGCTTGTACACTCGCTTCGGTACTGCTCGGCGCCGGCAAAGCCTCGCGGCGAAGTTCGCCTTGGCCCGAGGCGACTACCCAAAAGGCGAGCGTATCGTCCCGGCTCATAGGACCCCTGGAAACTTGACTGTCACGATGGCCATTGCCCGGCCTGAGCACCGGGACCTGTTGCGTAGCGCCCTGATCGGCATCTTAACGGTTGCGCTGTCGATGGTAGCGGTCGGTCTGCTGGCAGTGAATCTGCTGCATCTGAGCGCGCTCTACCTGCCGAAGGTGGCGATGGTATTTGCAGCCGGTGCGCTACTCATGTTGCTTGCGCTACCGGCCGATCATCCATCGGGCCGCATCGGTGCGGCCAACGAGGTCACCATCGCCCGCGGCGCGCTGGTGGCGCTGCTGGCAGGACTGGTCGGCGAGCACACCGGCGCTGCCACCGCGGCGCTGGCCGTGGCGGTGGCGGCCATTGCCATGCTGCTCGACGGGGTCGACGGCTGGCTGGCGCGCCGCTCCGGCATGAGCAGCGGCTTCGGGGCGCGCTTTGATATGGAGACCGACGCCGTATTTGTGGCGGTGCTGGCGCTGCTGGCGTGGCAGTCCGGCAAGGTCGGTCCCTGGGTATTGCTGTCGGGGTTACTGAGGTACTTGTTTGGAGGGGTGGCGCTGCTGCTGCCGCGTCTGCGCCGGTCGGTTCCCTCGTCCTATAGAGGCAAGACCATTGCCGTGCTGCAGATGCTGGCCCTGATCGTGGCCATCGCACCGGCCTCGTCGGTCGCCGTGGCTGCGGGGGTGGCAGCCGGTGCGCTGCTTGCGCTCGTGTTCTCCTTCGCGCTCGATGTCGTGTGGCTGCTACGGCAGCCCCTGCTCAACGAGGTGTTGCAATGATCGATGGCACGGCCGCAGGCAGCGCGGCTAAAGCACGCGCGTGGCAATGGGTCGGCGTGTGCACGGCGTTGCTGCTGCTCAACGGCGCGGTGACGTTCGACAACGTATGGCCGACGCTGGGTGTGTGGTGGCCGGGCGAGCTGTCGGTCGAACTGACTGCGCTGGTGCTGCTGCTCGCGCTGTCGAACTCCTGGCTGGGGCGCACCTCGCCGCGCCTGCTGGGGCTACTCGCCGGGCTGGTGGTGCTGTTCGCCGTCGGTCGCTACTGCGATGTGACCGCGCCCGCGCTCTACGGGCGTGAGGTCAACCTGTACTGGGACGCCCCGCGGCTGTTATCCGTGGTAGCGATGCTCGTGCGCGTCGCTGCCGTGTGGCAGATTGTCGCCGTTGCGACCGGCGCGCTACTCATCCTGACGCTCTTGTACCTGACGGCGCGCTGGTCATTGCGCCAAATCGATGGCGCTCTGAGCCGCTACCGCCGCGCGCGCATCGGCTTCGGCGGCGCGGCCGCGATGCTGATCGGCTGCTTCGTGGCGCAGCAGCTCAGCGATCGGGTGCCGCTGGTGCCGCGTTTTTCGATTCCCGTGAGCACCACGTATGGGCAACAGATCGCGCGCGTGCTCGATGCGGTCTCGGCCCGCCGCGCGAACGAGGCGTTACCGCCGTCGCCGCCGCTGCATTCCAGTCTCGCAGCCCTTTCCGGGAGCGATGTGCTGCTGGTGTTTCTGGAATCCTACGGCAGCGTCACCTACGACCGTCCCGAGTTCGAGCGCGCTCTGCAACCCGCGCGCGAACAGCTCGCCGCTGCGCTGCAGGACACGGGTCGTGGCGTGGTGTCGGCTTACGTGAGCTCGCCCACCTTCGGCGGCGAGTCGGTGCTCGCGCACCTGAGCCTGCTTTCGGGCATCGAGGTACGCGATTCCACGCGCTACGCACTGCTGATGACGCAGCAGCGGCCGACGCTCGTGTCGGTGTTCAAGGCGGCCGGCTACCGTACCGTCGCGGTGATGCCGGGCATGCGCCAGGACTGGCCCGAGGGCGCGTTCTACGGCTTCGACGAGATCTACGACGCCGCCAGGCTCGATTACCAGGGCCCGGGATTCGGCTGGTGGCACATACCCGATCAGTTTGCGGTGGCGGCGCTCGATGAGCGCGAGCTGCAGCCGCATCCGCGCAAACCCCTGTTCGTGTTCTTTCCGACGGTGAGCACGCACATCCCATTTCAGCCCGTTCCGCCGATGCAACCCGATTGGCAGCGGATGCTATCGCCACAACCCTACGACGCCGCGCCGCTGCGGCGTGCGCTCACGCGGCGCCCCGATTGGACTGACATGGGCATGAGCTATGTGAGCTCGGTGCAGTACTTCTTCGACCTACTGGCGAGCTACCTGCGCGAGCGCGCCAACGACGATTTCGTCCTGATCATTCTCGGTGACCATCAGCCGGCGGCCAATGTCAGCGGCGAAGGCGCACCATGGGATGTTCCCGTGCACGTGATCAGCAAGCGTCAGGACATCCTGGATGCGCTGCTGCCGTACGGCTTCAAGCGCGGACTCACGCCGACGCGCCCGGTCGCCGGCAAGATGAATGAGTTGGCACCGTGGCTGCTAGCGTCATTCAATCAGCCGCCGACCGAGCCCACGAAGACCTTGCAATCGGCGCACAACGCGGATGGCAGCCGCGCCATCGCTGCCGGCGCAGCGGCCGGAGGCAACTGATCCCGGGGACGCGCCGCGTCGCGACTCGGTACCCGAGCCGCTAGTGCCGCTCGGCGCTGACCCGGCGGGCCGCAGCGCCGGTCACTGCGGTGCGTCGGCGTTCTTCGGCGGCAGCGACGGCACCGACGGCGTGCGCACGTCGAGCTGTGGAATTCTGTTACCGACGCCAAATATGCCCGGCTTCTCGAAGTGACCGGTGAGGAAGTAAATCCCCTGGCCCTTGCCGTCGGTCATCGAGCGCAGCTTCTGTAGCAGCTGGGCGTTGGCGCGAAAGCGATACAGACGGGTGCCGTCCTTGGTTGCGACCCACATGGAGATGTAGTGCTCGGGCTCCTCCATCATGGCGAGCATGTGAAAGTCGACGGCGGGATAGGTCGGATCGGGACGCCCGAGGATGGCCGGATAGATGAAGTAGAAGCCGACTCCGAACGCCGCCACGACCGCAATCAGCAGATAGCGCAGCAGGTAGCTGCTCTCGGCCCGCACGGCGATATAGGCCGCGAACAGCGCCAGCAGCAGCGCGCCGACCGGGATGAACCACATCACAGGACGAAGCCCTCGCGTGCGTAGCTGACGTCCTGAATCTGACCATTGTTGCTGATATTGAAGCTGAACGCGGTCTCCTCGTCGCCCGCCTCGGCCAGTGTGACGCTGCGCTGCTCGAGCTGCCGGTACGAGGGATCGACCTGGATCAACTCCACCGTGCACTTGACCGCGCCCTGCGAACGGCGGTTCGTCTCGGGATCCGGATGGCGGCGAAAAAACTCGACATTGACTACGTAGTGGCCTTCCGCGAGGCTGCGGATCGTGGTGATCTCCTGATTGAAGCGCCGGTACTGGCGCGTGCCGTCGGGCAGCTCGATGTAATCGTTGATCGGTCCCATGTCATCGCGCTGCAGGTTGGCGATCAGCCCATTCGGGTGGGTATAGCCGACCTTCTCGCCGCCGGGGGTTTTGAGCCACAGATCGAGATCATCGGCCGATTGTGGATCCCAGGTCATCACCACCAGCAGTCTGGCGCGCTCGTCGACCGCGTGCTGCGCCTTGACCGGCCGATTGATGAGCATCACCGACAGCATGAAGATCGCTGCGAAGGTGATGGACAAATTCATCAGCAGATCAATGTAGGACAGCAGAAAATTCTGATTACGCACGACTGCTCACCCGGCGCGCACTCCGTTGCGCAGCCACTGCCCCGCCGGCCCTGGCCGCCCGCTCTTCGGCTTCAGACATCCTTGTAGGTCTCGAGGTTTACCAGCTGCAGCTTCAGCAGCATCGAGCTGGCGATACCGACCAGCGTGCCGACCAGGGCGGTCGACAGACCCGATGCCATCTGTGCCACCAGCGCCCTGGCGGCGTCGGTGTCGGCCAGGTTGAGCTGCGCGAACCCATGACTGAACGCGATCAGGAAGCCCGATACCGTGACCAGAATTCCAAGCCCCATCTCGAGCTCAGCGGCGAACCAACAGGCATCGACCACGCGCGTCAGCGAGGCGGTGTTGTAGGTCGCGTGGGTGTTGGAGATCGCCTTGGGCCGGATCGCCGTCAGCCGGCCGATGAACAGCGTGACGATTACGAACAACAGCAGCATGCCGAGGGTGATGTGGGTGGCGTCCGCACCCCACAGAAAGCGCAACCCGCCGGCGCTGATCGCCACGACGAGGCCAGCGGTGATCGTGCATGCCAACGCGAACCACCGCAGCAGCGGGATATTGCCGCGACCGAGCTGCCTGGTGGATGCGGTCACCGCGGACGGAAACTTGAGCGTTCCTTCGACATCTTCCCTTCGAGTCGTCACAGTAACTCCTGCAAGAGATCGGGGCCGGCTCACATCAGGTCCGCCCCGTGCCCCCTGCTGGCGCGTCAGGGCGAGCCAAACGGCGGGTGTTGGCAGTCAGACGTACGGCTGGAGGCGGGCGAGGCCGGTTGACTATTATGTATTAGCGCGGTCCACGGATCTATGTTGCCGTGCGCGACGGTCTGACCCCCGCGGCAGACGACACGATCGGCCGCGGTGTAGCCGCGCTGTCAATCAGCGGCTTCGGCCGCAGAGCTCAGCCCAATACCTCGGAGATCGGCGTCGCGACGTGATTCGAACCCGTGCCGAAGCTGCTGATCGGTACGCCCATCGCCTGCATTATCGTGAACGTGACGCGAGTGGCTGCATCGCCGGGCTTGGGGACGTGCAGCCCGGTCTTCAGGCGCCCATTGCCACTGCCGATGGTAAGGAACGGATAGTTGTGTACCGAGTGCAATCGGGCCGCCCCATGATCGGTGTGAGCGAACAGCACCGTTCGATCGAGGAGCGTGCGATCACCTTCCTGGACCGCATCGAGCTGGGCAGCAAAGTCGTGCAGCGCCTTCATGTACTGCTCCTGGAACCAAGCGCAGTGCAACTGATAGCCCGCGACCGAGTCGACCGGCTCCTCGTGCGTATAGGTGTGGTGATTGGTCGGATCGCCTTCGCGACGCAGTCCCGACATGCCCTGCGTTATGGCGAGGTTGACCGAGCGCGTCTGCCCGCAGGCAAGCGCATGAGTAAAGAGCAGGGTGAACAGATTGTGGCGCACCATGGCCTCGCTCGCGAGCGAGGCCGGATGCCCGTCGTCCTTGATCTGCGAGCCATCCGGCTTGGTACACGCCGGCAGCGGCTCGGGCTTCTGCAGCTGAATGTCGAGCTTCTGCTCGAGCGAGCGCAGCGCCGTGAAGTAATAGTCGAGCCGCTGGCGGTCGGCCGCCCCGAGCTGCTTGACCAGAGCGGCGCGCTGATCGGACACGGCGGAGAGGGCGCTGCGCCGAACCATGACCTGTGGGTCCGGCACGAACGTCGCGGAGTTGGGATCGGTGAACTCGGGACCGAAGATGCGGGTGTAGAGCGCGGTCGGCGAGACCTCGGAGGGCAGCTTGCCGCTGGCGCGTGCGGTCCACCCGGCCTTGGGATCGCCGTCGCAGACGACCTCGAGCGAGCGGAAGCGCGTGCGGCCGGCGATCGTATCGCAGATGGTGCTGTTGATGCTGTTGAAGTACTCGCCGGAATTGCTGACCTTGCCGGTCATGTAGCCTTGAACGCCGGTGAAGTGGGTGTTGTTCGATTGACCATCGAGGAACACCTGACTGCCACTGAACAGATTCAGCTTCTTCTGGAACGGCTTCAGTACCGCGAGCTGCGGCGGTAGCTCGTAGTCGGATCCGGCATTCTTGGGCCGCCAATCCTCCTCGCCCAGGCCCAAGGCCCAGAACCAATCCGCAAATCGCGTCGGCAGCGGCGCGCCGGTGTCGGCAAAGGCGGTGCCGTTGTCATTCAGCAGGCAATCGAAGATCGGCAGCCCTACCGTGACGGCTCCGCCGGCCAGCATGCCGCGCAGCAGGCGCCTGCGGGTCCACATCAGTGTCGATGGCTTCATGCTCGCATCTCCTGTAGCACTGCATTCCTCAGTACCAGCGGCTGTTGCTCACTGGCGGTTTGCCGCCGACAGCGGCGCTGCGGACGAGGGTACCGTATACGCGAGATTGCTCAAGGCGATCTGGCGCATCAGCTCCACGAAGTTGTAATGGCTGTCGGCAAACTTCTGCGTGATCTGCTTCCACTGCGGATCGCTCGTGGGTGGCAGATACCCGGTCTCAAAGGCGAATGCCTTGGTCGCCACACAGTTAGTCGCAGCCGGATCATCGTGCACGGTTTCACCGAGCCCCAACGGGCCGTCAAACTTCTTGCCGTTGAGCTCACCGGCGGCATCGATCGTCACACCATTCTCCTCGGTGCGATAACCGCCGGCAGAATTGAAGTTCTCCAGTGACAGTCCGATCGGGTCGGTGAGCTTGTGGCAGCCGGCGCACATCGGCTCGGTGCGGTGCACGGTCAGACGAGCGCGCGCGGTCTTGAACTGCGGATTGGAGATATCCTCGATGAACTTGAAGGACACATTGCCCGGGGGCGGCGGCACTTTCTCGCACAGCACGTATTCGCGCAGCGCCTTGCCACGGCCTGTCGGCGAGGTGCGGCCGGAGGGTGAGAACAGCGCCGTGAAGCTCGCCTCCGACAGAATCCCCGAGCGCGGGTCCCCGGACGGGTAGGTGTAGGCGATCCAGCGCTGCGGCTCACCGTTGTCGCCCGGATCGACCAGCGGCACTCCGTAGAGCACCGCCAGCTCGCGCGTCAGGAAGGTATGCGGAGTGGTGAACAGGTCGCGGTAGTCGCCGTGCCGCGTGAGCAGCTGATCGACGATGGTGCGCAGCGTCTGCTCCTGAGAGTCGTTCTTGACGTTGAGCGTGTAGCGCGGGAAGAAACTCGGGTCCTTCGAGACCGTGTCGAAATCGCTGAAACCGAGCATGTCCGAGAAGAAGGCGCGCACCCCGGCCTCCAGGCGCGGCGAGGAGATCATGCGATTGACCTCACGCTCGAGCCCGCTCCGGGTGTGGATCGACCCGCTCGCGGCTGCCTTCAGCAGCTCCTCATCCGGCGTCGTGTTCCACAGGAAGTAGCTGAGCTCGGAGACTTTGGAATAGCCGTCCAGCCGCTCCTGACCCGGACGCGCCGGGTCGGGCTGCGTCAGCTTGTAGCGAAACAGGAAGTTCGGCGAGACCAGCATCTCGGACAGCGAGACGGCAACTCCGGCGTAGTAGTCATGCAGCTTGCCGCTCGCCTTGGCGGCCTCGCTGACCTGTGTCTGCAGCTCATCCTGCGTCAGCGGACGGCGATAGATCAGCGGCCCCACGCGCGCGAAAAACGAGCGCGTGCAGGCGTCGTCGCCAGCGGTGGGAGACTGCGGCGTGCAACCGATGAAGGTTGCGCGGTGCTGCTCATCGACCACCTGTGCGGCGATCCCGCGCGCGATCTCGTCATAGCTCTCAAGGCCGCTGTCGGAGACGTTGGACTCGCGCGCGCCGATGGCGAGCAGCCCCTGCGCGCGCACCTCCGGCTCGAAACTGCCGGTCATCTGGATCGAAGGATCGAAGATGTCCGCGATCGTCTGGCGGTACTGGCTCGGGCTGAGGCGCAGCGCGAGCGGCATATCCGTCGCCGAGGCGGGAGCAGGCGCCGCGACGCTCTGCGACTGGACCACCAGAGCAGCGGGTAATAGCCCGATCACCAGTGTCAGGGTGCGCGCGCGGCTAGGGCGAGTGCGTGTCATGGTCTGCACCGCCCGCGGTGAGTCGCAATCGATAAAGCCTGCACCATCGTGCCCCCGTTTACCCGACCGCCGCTGCACTGCCACATCGGCTCGAGACGCCTCGTGACACACCCCCTGAAAGCTTGCCAGGGCAAAGCCATTCTGCGCCAGAATCCCGCTCCCGACTGTGAACATTAACTATTCTTAATTTTTCCAATTTCCTATGCAAATCATTGCTAAAGTAACTTGGGGTAGGAGCGATCCTGCCCAGCCGTGAAGTCCGTCCTTGCGGCGACACCAAACCTGCGGGGGCCCTATGAATCACAAGGAAGTCTTTAGCGACCGGTCGCTGACGCGCAGCCTCGCTCGGGTCGCATCGGTCAGTGCAGCGCTCGGCTTGGCGCTGTCGCTCGCGTCCCAACCCTCCGTGGCGGAGACGCGTGGCTACATCATCAGCTGGTTCGCCACCGCGACCTATATCCGTAATTTCAAGGAGAACTGTCCTCAGGACCGCAACAAGGGACGCACCGAGCTCGATACGCGGCGATTAATCGAGATCGGCTACACGCGCGAGCAGGCCACCAAGATCGTCAGTACCGGTGGCCCGATCCTGGGGGTTCAGTATGAGGCGCGCATTACGACCAATGCCGAAGAGACCAACGGCAAGCACGTCAGTATCTACAATTACCCGGACACCACCAAAGACCCCAATATCGAGACCGTGACCGGCAAGTACGCCTACGGGTTCGATCTTGGTGGCGCCAATGCCGCGGCGAAGTTCGAGGATCCGGACACGCATCAGAAGATCGACAATCAGCTGTGGCGCGCGGTGGGTTGCACCGAGTCGTTCAACAAGACCCCGCCCGGTAAGCCGTATCCGGAGGAGCTGTCGTGGAATCTGATGATCGATTCCGCACCGGCCTGGACCCTGCAGATCAGCGGCGCTGATCTCAGCAAGGACGGTCCGGTCACCCTGACGCTCGATCGCGCCACCCAGCATCTCGAGCGCGATGCGAACGGTGACGTCGAGGCCGACGGTACCTACATCATCGAGCCGCACTCATCGTCGCATAACGTGTTCCAGGGTCAGATCAGGGACGGCGTGCTCACGATCACTCCGGCCAGCCTGTATCTGCAGGGCGAATTGCCGTTCTATCTCGAGATTGCGCTGCGCGACGCCCATATGCGCATCGAGGCCGCTCCGAACGGGAAGCTGGTCGGCTATTGGGGCGGCTACCTGAACTGGCGCAACTACATCTACATGTATACCTCGCGCCCGCCCAACGGCGCCGATACCATCGGACTGTTCTGGGCAGTCAAAAAGATGGCCGACTCGAATCCGGATCCGAAGACCGGCGAGAACCGCGACATTTCGGGTACCTTCCGCATGGAGGCGCTGCCCGCCTATCTGGCGCATACCGACGGCAAGATCGTGGCCGTGGCGGTACATGATCGCGGTGCACTCAAGGAGGTCGCGGACCTCGATAACACACCCGTGAAGTTGACCAACTGAGAGCCCAAATGCGCAGCAACGCTGGATCGTCTGGATCGTCTGGAGTGTCTGGATCGTCTGGAGCGTCTGGGCGGATGGGTCTGCTGGCCGCGATCGGTGCCGCGGCGGCACTCGGCAGCTCGGGAGCCGCCTTGGCCGCAACCGACAGTATGCAGGTGCCCTACGTGACGCCGCCGGGTATTACGCTGGTGGATGCCGTGGCAGCGTCGGAGGTCTCGCGGGGGGCACGCCTGGTCGGACGCCGCCTGAGCGATGCCAGCGGCACGCCGCTGTATACCTATGACAACGATGGAACTGCAGGCAAGCCCACCTGCGTGGGTGAGTGCGCGCACGAGTTTCCGCCCTTGCTGGCCGAGCAGCGCTCGATCGTTCCGCGCGACTGGTCCCTCGCCCGTCGTCCGGAAGGCAAGCAATGGGTCTTTCGCGGCCAACCGCTGTATCGCTATGCCGGCGGCACGCGCTTCTCGGCGAAGGCTAATCCTGGATGGAAGGTGGCGTTCTACGATCCGAGCAAGTTCGTGCCCACGCCCGCGAATATCCGCGTGCAGAGCCTCGAGCAGGCCGACGGCTACGGCTTTGTCGTCGTCGCGACCGGGATGCCGATCTATATCCTGCCGGGCGGGCCCAAGACGCCGAGCGCATGGACGGCGGTGTATGCCTCGGATATCGCGCTGCCGGTGGGAGACTTCACCAGCGTGAAGAGCGCGGACGGCACGCACCAGTGGGCGTACAAGGGTCAGCGGCTCTATACCTACGACGGTGACTACTCGTCCACCGACGTCAACGGTCTGACGGCGCAGAAGGGTGCCGAAGTCGCGCTCGCGTACCGCTTGTTCAAGCCGGCATCGATTGCCATCAACCTGTTCCCGATGCGACCGCCGATGATGACCACCGCGCAGGGGCTGTCGCTTTACGCCGAGACCCCTTATCACCTGCAGTACGGCGGACGTGAAACACGCGGCGGGTACCACATCCTCTACGCCGAGGCAAAGTCCGTCGGTACCAAGGGGTGCGTCGACACGTGCGCGAAGACGTGGATCCCGCTCGCAGCTCCGGCGGACGCGCAGCCCTGGGGCTTCTGGGAAGTCTACGCTCGAGCCGACGGCTCCAAGCAATGGGCGTACAAGGGGAGCGCGCTCTATACCTACGTCGGCGATAAGGCGAAGGGCGACATCAACGGCAACAATCGCGACACGCTCGTCTGGGGCGCGGTCGATGGCAGCAACGATGCCCTGGTGGCGCTCGCGGGAGGCGGGCAGGCCGACGGCCAGGCGCGCGTGTTCGGTGCCGGCTTCTACTGGCACCTCGTTCCGCTGTTCTGAGCGTACTGCGCCTACTGCGGCGCTATCGAGGCGCGCGCGACGAAAGCGGCATAAAAAAAGCGGCTGACAGGCCGCCATCGAAAACGGATCTGCGCCGCAGAACGCGGCGCAGCGTGTGCGAGATTCGACGGGACGCCACGGAGCGTCCCGCCGTCTCAATAGGACTTAGCGCTTGGAGCGACGACCGCGCAGCACCAGCAGCGCGCCCGACAGCAACGTCAGTGCGCCTACCGCTGCCTGCGGGCCGATCTCTGGAGCGCCGACCGGTACGACGGCCACGCCGTAGTGAGCCTGTGCCGTCCAACCCGCCGCACTGGCAGCAGTCGCTGCAGCCAATCCCGCCAACGCAAATAATCCTGTACGCAATTGCCTCAACACCGAAGACTCCTCGAGCGCTCTCCAAAAGAAAACTGTGATGCGCTTCTTGAATGCCATATTACACCGGCCTGAAGCGCGCTTCCAAGCGCGTTCTGTTGAGCCATCCTATGTCAAATCGGCAATTGAAGGCTGGGCTGGATGAAGGAGCGTGTCGTTTTCTGCTGGAGCGGAGGCAAGGATTCCGCGCTCGCTTTGCATCGACTGCTCATCGACGGACGCTACGAGATCGTGGCGTTGCTCACGACCTGCAGCGAAGAGTTCCAGCGTGTATCGATGCACGGAGTGCGTCTGGAGTTGCTGGAGGCGCAGGCCGCGGCGATCGGATTGCCACTGGAGAAGATTTTTCTCGGCCGCCGCAGTTCCAATGAGGAATACCAGCACAAAATGACGGTGAGCCTGCGTGCCTATCAGAGTCGCGGCGTGTCGGCGTGTGCCTTTGGAGATATCTTTCTCGCTGACCTGAGGCAATGGCGCGAACGCAATCTCGCTCAGATCGGGCTGCGTGGCCTGTTTCCGATCTGGAGTGACGATTCACGCGCATTGATTCGCGAGTTCCTCGGCCAGGGTTTTGCCGCCGTCGTCTGCTGCGCGAGCGATGCCTGGCTCGACGAGGGCGCAGTCGGGCGAGTGCTCGATGAGGCCTTCATCGCGGCGCTCCCGCCGCAGGTCGATCCCTGCGGCGAGAACGGCGAATTTCACTCGTTCACCTATGCGGGCCCAATCTTTGCGCGACCCGTGAAATTTCGGCTCGGTGAGCGAGTCTATCGACCACTGGAAGTGCCGGTGGCCGCGGCGACGAGCGGCGTGTGCCCGGGAGACGATCGCCGCACGCGTGGGTTCTGGTACTGCGACCTGCTACCGACATGAGTCGCCTGATGCCAGCGTGGTCTGCGGGGCGTCAGCAGGAGTTCGGGCCATGAGCGACCTCGGTCACCAGATCATTGCGGCACGCCCGATCGAGCGATCGGTGTGCGTGTACTGTGCCTCGAGTCGCCGGGCGCATCCGGCCTATCGAGACGCGGCGTGGCAGCTCGGTGCTACGCTGGCCGAGCACGGTCTCGGCATCATCTACGGCGGCGGTGCCGTCGGCTCGATGGGGGCGCTGGCAGACGGGGCCCTGAGCCGGGGCGGGCGCGTGGTGGGCGTGCTGCCGCGGTTCATGGCCGAGCTTGAATGGGGCCACAAAGGACTTGCCGATCTGCAGCTGGTCGAGGACATGCGCACTCGCAAGCACCTCATGCTGACGCACAGTTGCGCGGTGGTCGCCTTGCCAGGCGGGTCCGGAACGCTCGAGGAGCTGCTCGAAGCGCTCACGCTCAAGCGCCTGGGTCTGTATCTCAATCCCATCGTGCTGCTGAATACGCGTGGATTCTTCGACGCGCTGACGCGGCTGCTGACCGCCTGCGTGCAGGAGCACTTCATGGATGCTCGCCATCTGCAGATGTGGCAGGTGGTTGAGCAGCCCGAGCAGGTACCGGCAGCGCTCGAATCGGCACCGGCGTGGTCCACCGACGCGCGCAGCTTCGCGGCCGTCTAGGCCCCGCAACTACTGCAGGTGCTCGGACGGGTAGCGCCGCGCTAGGAAATTCAATCGGCACGCCGCTGTAGGGCGATGCACTTCTGGAGCGTGCGTGATCCAGGCGTTGGCATACCGGCGTTCGCCGAGCGGTCCGACAGGCGCTATTGAGGTGAGGCAGGTGGATCCGCGAGCTCAACTCCCGAGACGCGTCCCGTGCGCGCCCGCGGTGCACCACGGGCAGCTGCGGCGGATGCAGGACTGGCGAGGTGAAAACGCTGTCCGAAGGCGTTATTGGCGCATTCTAGTCTCGGACGAGGTGGTGAAATACGTGCGTCCATGCCCATCTCGTGGCCATGGCTTTTCGCGGCGACGAACGATTGCGATCAGCAGGAAGATGCATCCGCTGATTCCCGTTATCCCTAGAGCGCGCAGCACCGATTTTCTCCCCAGACGGCGGGCGGGTTCACGGGCGCTCATCTTAGCGCGACTCGGGTCATTTGCAGAACTCGCTGCGCGAAGCGACGGCGAATCTCGCCGCAGCGCAGATCCGTGTGGAGCTGATCGAACGCCCGGCGAGTCGTGGCACCAAACGGCGTGCCGCGGTCGGGCGCGCAAAAAATAGGCCGTCGCAGTTTCCTACGACGGCCACAGTTAGTTGCACTACAGTTACTGGAGCACCGCCGCGAGGGGGCGCGGCAATGCCACGTGCTTACCTTAAGGCACTGCGGTTCATAATGCCCGTGCGTGGTTCTCATTTCGCTGAGCCGCGACTGAGTCTAAGATCAGACTTCGTGTGCCTAGTGCGGTCGCGCGGAAAAAGAGAGCCATGAGAAGGATTTTCGTTGCTGTCGTCGGCCCCGTAGTCTCCGTCAGCCTCCTGGCCCTGGCGCACCCGAGCCTCGTTTACCCTGCGGCGCGGCCCGCTGCGGCTGCGACGCAGACCGATCAGCCGTCAGTGCCGTTGGCGCAAATCACGGTGCAAGCTCGCAGGGAGCTCGCGCATCGGGTGCAGCGCTTTGTCTCCAAGGTCACTGGCTCGCTGGTGAGCGACGATGCGGTGCCACTGTGGCACGGACCGCTGTGCCCCGCGATCGTGGGTGTTCCTCGGAGCACGGGCGAACTCGTGTTGGCTCACATGGAGCGCACGATGAGGGCACTCGGAGTTCCCTTGGGCCAAATCGGCTGTCGGCCGAACTTTATCCTCGTCGTCACCCCGCAGCCCGAGGTGCTGCTCCGAGCGATGAGGAGTCGCTGGCCGTGGGTGTTCGGCCACGGCACCGACGTGCAACCATTCATCGATACCGCGCGGCCGGTGCGGATCTGGTACAACGCCGGCGGTCTCGTCGACGAATACTTCGTGCCCGCGATGACGGTGACGTGGGGCAGTCCGAGCACCGGCGCTTTCGGCTTGGGCCCCGTGGGCTCCGGCGGAGATGTCACTGGCGCCACCCTGGTCGTTGGCCAGCACAGCCTGCCCCCGACCTCGCCACGCTCCGACTACTGGGGGATCCGACCGCTCGCCAGCGTCATGGCATTCGTGGACGTCACACGCGTCGTGGGGTTCAATTTGCTGCAAATCACCGATTACGTCGTGATGACTGGGCTGACGCGAGTGAATCTCGACGCCAATTTCGGCGATGCACCAACGATCCTGCGATTGTTCAGCGCCTCCGGCAAGGATCGGCTCGCGGGGCTCAGCGATTGGGATAAGGGGCTGCTGTCGGAGCTATACAGCTCGGACCCGTATTCGCGCCTGCAGCGCATTGACGTGTCGTTGCATTTGACGGGCGAAGTCACGCCTTGAAAGTCAGTAGTTCCCAGACGAGCCCCGCTCACCGAGGTTCGAGAGCGTGAGCGGCTGATAGAGAGCCCGCCGCCTCACCGACCCGGGCGCCGGCTGCGGCACTGCTGACGCGTCCTTCAGGCAGCGTCATTCACACTTCGAGCGGAGCAAATGAGCCGTCACGCTGCAGGACCAGCAGCTCCCCGGTCCGGATGCAAAACCAAGCGCCATGAAGCGCGATACTGCCAGCCACGACGGGCTGCGCGATCCACGGGAAACTCATCAGGTTGGCGAGGGAGATCTTAATCACTTCGCGCTCAGCGCACAGCTGACGCGCTTCTTCCGATCGGCATCCAGATGCGGCGGCTCGTGCGGACTCGGCCATCGACATCCAGGGGGCAACGAAATCGCGAGCGCCTTCGGGGGCGCCATCCAGCAAGGCACGCACACCGCCGCACAGGCTGTGGCCGAGCACGACGATGTGCGCTATCCCAAGCACTCTGACCCCAAATTCCAGAGCAGCGCTGGTACCGTGATAGGCAACGTCCGGTGCATAGGGTGGCACCAGGTTGGCTACGTTTCGGATCGTCAGCATCTCGCCTGGCGCCGCGTCAAAAATCATCGCTGGATCGACACGGCTATCCACGCATGCGACCACGAGGGCCTTTGGCCGTTGCCCTTCATCCGCCAAGGATTCAAACGACCGACGTTGCTGCGGCCAACTAGTGCTGCGAAAGCGCCGGTAACCCGCGATCAGTCTGTGCATGAGCTGTCCCCACGGTGATCCCTCACAGTGGCATTGTGCGGCGGGCTACTCAACTTAGGTAGGACTGCGACCGACGGATAGTCGAAAGGGGTGCTGCTAGTCTGTAAGAATGCTCGACGGCACCAATCCATATGGGCCCGCGTATTACCGCAAGCGGGCGCAGGAAGTGCTGAAATTCGCGGAGCTCTCGCGCTTTGACGACGTGCGCGGTTTTCTGGAGCAGATCGCGCGCCAGTATCACTTGCTCGCCGACCGCATCGAGGCGCTTGCGCGGAGCGCCGCCTGCAGCCAGTCGCCCGCAGATGAAATTGCCTCTCGGCCAACACCACCGGGCGATACGTCAGACGCCTGAGGACGCGTTTTTGCCGGCTATCGAAGACCGTCTACAAAGACGGTCTGCACGAGAGCGCTACGCGTATCGGCGCAGCCAACTGCGATGACCGTGAAAGTGGTATGCGCATTTCTGTTGAAAGTGGCCCTTTCCTGAGAGCGGGGCCTGGCTAGACTCGCTCCGATCC
>JASHTF010000019.1 GCA_030040715.1 Gammaproteobacteria bacterium
GGGCCGTCGGGAAGACTCGCCTGGGTCAAGGGACTGGGAGACTACGCCATCAAGCCCTGGTTCAAGCTCATGAAGCGCCGCCTGCAGGAGGCCGGCGTGCTGTGCAATGACTGGTTGTTCGGCATCAGGCACACCGGCGCGATGAATGAGGCGCGACTGCTGGAGCGGCTGCGGCAGCTGCCGCCGGGGGTCACGGAGATCTACCTGCATCCGGCCACGGAATCGGGCGCGGCGATCGCGCATTCGATGCGCGACTACAACCATCGCGACGAGCTCGCGGCGCTGCGCAGCCCGCGGGTGCGGGCCGCTCTGGCGCAGCTGCGCATTGCCTGCGGTGGTTACGGCGATCTGGTCCGCCTGCAAAGCCAGCGGTATGCGGCGTGAGGTACGCCCCGCGCTTCATCGGCGTACTCGGACTCATCACCGTCGCCTTTCTGATCTTTCATGAGGGGCCCGGGGCGATGCTGGCGTTGCTCGCCAGCGCGGGACTGCGGCTGCTGTGGCTCGTGCCGCTGCATACACTGCCGCTGGTGCTGGATGCCAACGGCTGGCGCACGCTGCTCGGTCGCGCTCGCCTGAGCGGCGGCGTGCGCATGAGCAGCGATGCATCGGCGAGCGCCTCGTCCGTGCCGCTGTCGATCTTGTTCGGCATCGCCACCGTGCGCGAGTCGGTCAATCGGCTGCTTCCGGTGGCCAACGTCGGCGGCGAGCTTATCGGCATCCGCCTGCTGGCGCAGCGCGGCGTCGCGACCACGACCGCAGCAGCGAGCGTGATCGTCGAGGGGCTGCTGACGCTGATGAGCCTGTATCTGTTCATCGCACTCGGGCTGCTGTGCCTGCTGCGCGCAGCTCCCAAGTTTCAGGGCGTCGGCAGCATCCTGCTGTGCCTCGACATCGGGCTGCCGCTGATCCTCGCGATCGCACTGCTGCTGCGCTATGGCGCGGTATTCGAGCGAGCCGCGCGCCTGCTCGAGTGGGTGTTCGGCCGCGAGGCCCCGTGGTTCCATCTGCTGCAGCACTCGAGCGCGCTTGATGCCGAGATTCGGCAGTTCTATCGGCCGCGCTCGCGGCTGGTGCGCACGGTGAGCTGGCAGCTGGCGGGTCTCATCGCTGGAACGCTCGAGACCTGGCTCGCGCTGCGTTGGCTGTCGCACCCGGTGACGCTGCCCGCCGCGCTCGCGCTCGAGGCGCTCACGCAGGCGATCCGCAACTTCGCCTTCCTGGTGCCGTCGGGATTGGGTCTGCAGGAAGTGGGGCTACTCGCGCTCGGAGCGGTACTCGGCATCGATGGCCCGACGGCGCTCGCGCTGTCGCTGGTGAAGCGCATGCGTGACATCCTGTTCGGCGTGCCCTCGCTGCTGACCTGGCAGTGGCTGGAAGTTCGCGCGCAGAGTGCCAGTCCGGCCTGATCGTCCGTCCGCCGCGTCGTCCGCGCAGGAGATTAACGAGCCATGAGAGTTGTCGCATACGGTGCCGACGGCAGCGCAGATTCACTGCATCTGGCGGATGCAGCCCAACCGACACCCGCAGCGGGTGAGATTCTCATCGAGGTGCACTTCGCCGGCGTCAATCGCCCTGACGTGCTGCAGCGGCAGGGGCTGTATCCGCCGCCCGCGGGCGCCTCGCCGATCCTCGGACTCGAAGTGGCCGGCCGCGTCGTTGCCGTCGGCGCCGGAGTCGAGCAATGGAAGCTCGGCGATGAGGTCTGCGCCCTGGTACCCGGTGGCGGCTATGCGGAGTACTGCGTCACTCCCGCGCCGCAGGCGCTACCGCTGCCGACGGGATTGAGCATGGCCGAGGCGGCGGGACTGCCGGAGGTGTGGTTCACGGTGTGGGCGAACCTGGTCGATCTGGCCGCTCTGCGACGCGGTGAGCGGCTGCTGGTGCACGGCGGCTCGAGCGGCATCGGACTCGCCGCGATTCAGCTCGCAGACCTTCTCGGCGCGCATGCGCTCGTGACCGTAGGCAGCGATGAGAAGGCCGAGTTCTGCCGTGGCTTCGGCGCCGTGGCCGCGATCAATTATCACCGCGAGGACTTCGCCGCTCGCACCCTCGAGCTCACCGACGGCGAAGGCGTCGACGTCGTGCTGGACATCATCGGCGCGGCCTACCTGGAGCGCAATATGCGCGTGCTGCGGCGTGACGGGCGACTGGTGTTCGTCGGCTTCATGTCGGGCAGTCGCGCCGAGCTCAACCTCCTGGGGGTGATGACGCGACGGCTGCGGTTGACCGGATCGACCATGCGACCGCGTAGCATCGCGGAGAAAGCCGCGATCCGCGATGCACTCGCGCGCGAGGTGTGGCCGCAGTTGGCGAGCGGTCGGCTGCGCACGCACTTGTACGCGACCTTCCCGCTCGCGCAGGCGTCGCAGGCCCATCGGCTGATGGAGAGCAGCCATCATATCGGCAAGATCGTGCTGCAGGTGCGCGACTGAGGCGAGCCCGTCGCCGTGACAAGGCTCGCGGCGCTGCTGGTCGATCTGGTGCTCGGCGTTCATGCGGCGTTCGCGCTGTTTGTGATCGCGGGTGGGTGGCTAGCGCTGCGCTGGCGCCCCCTGATCCTATGGCACCCGCCCGCGCTTGCCTGGGGAGCAACGGTGGAGCTCACCGGCTGGATCTGTCCGCTGACGCCGCTCGAGAATCATCTGCGGCGCATCGCCGGCGAGAGCACCTACCACGGCGATTTCTTGCAGCACTACCTCACCGCTGTCCTCTATCCGGCCGCGCTCACGCGTCACATCCAACTGACACTCGCCGCGCTGCTGCTGTCGGTAAATGCGACCGCCTATTGGGCGCTGTGGCGCAAGTACGGTCCCTGAAACCAGCGCACCGCGTCCGCCAGCGCCTGCTCTGCCGGTCGCCAGCGATAGCCGAGATCGGCAGCCGCCTTCGCGCTCGAGAAGTACATCCGATGGCGTGCCATGCGCACGCCGTCGAGGGTGATGCGCGTCTCGCGGCCGGTCAGATGCGCCCAGGCCTCGGCGCCGCACGCGAGCGGCAGGGCCAGCGCTAGCGGCAGCCGCACGCGCGGCGGAGTGCGACCCACCAGGCGCGCGATGATGGTCAGGATCTCGCGCAGGCTCAGATCCGTGCCACCGAGTATGTAGCGCTCCCCCGTCCGGCCGTGCTGCCATGCGAGCAGGTGTCCCTGCGCGACGTCGTCGACGTGCACGATGTTGAGTCCGGTATCGACGTACGCCGGCATCCGACCGCGCGCCGCATCGAGCACCAGCCGTCCGGTCGGGGTCGGCTTGATATCGCCCGGGCCGACGGGTGTCGAGGGATTCACGATCACCACCGGCATGCCGGCCCGCGCCGACTCGAGTACCCACTGCTCGGCGAGAAACTTCGAGCGCTTATAGTGCCCGATCATATCCGCCAGGCTCGCAGCCACGCTCTCATCGGCGGGGCTGTCGACGCGCAGGCCGAGGGTGGCGACGCTGCTGGTGTAGACGATGCGCGGCACCCGCAGACGCGCGGCCGCGGTGAGAACGTTACGCGTCCCCTCCACGTTGTGCTGATACAGTCGCGCCGGGGTGCGCGTCCACAGCCGATACTCGGCTGCGACGTGAAACAGGGCATCGCAGCCCGAGAGCGCGCGCTCGAGCGCGGGGAGATCCGCGAGGTCCCCGAGCACGCACTCGACCGCGAGCTCCTCAATGTTGACGCGGCTGGAGCCGGCGCGCACCAGCACCCGCACCTCCCAGCCCGCGCCGAGCAGGGCGCGCGTCACCGCGGCGCCGACGAAGCCGGTCGCGCCCGTGACCAGCGCCCTCATGTCAACCGCGGTGCGGCCGCGTGCGGCAGCGCCGCGTCGGCCGCGCGCGCCGCCTCGCTCCTGAGACCCACGCCTGCGCGGGCACAGCGCGCGAGCACCTGCAGCGCGACCCGATAGCGGCCGCCGAGGCGCGCCAGCGCCGGCCAGCTCGCAGGGAAGCGCGCCAGCTGCCACCAGGACCCGCGGCCGAACGCGCCTGCGGCCGCGCGCTTCGAATCCGTGACGAGCAGGCGCTGAAGAATCACCGGCAGCGCATCCGACGCCGTATCCGCGACCACGCGCAGCGCCATGAAGGGTACGCCGGCCCGACTCGCGACCTCCGCCACCGCGGCGCTCTCCATGTCGACCACCAGGGCGCCGGTGCCCACGAACAGAGCCTGCTTGCGCTCGGCGCTGCAGACCAGCTCATCGCAGGTCAGCACCGCTCCCGCCCTGACCGCCGTGCCGCCGCGCACGGCGATCTCGAGTTGGCGCAGCCATTGCGGGCAGGTCTGCCGACGGCAGCCATCGGAGAGCACTTCGGTCGCGAGCACGATGTCGCCACAGCACAGCGAAGGATCGAGTGCGCCGCCGACACCAAAGCACAGCAGCGCGTCGGCGCCCGCACGCAATAATTCCTCGGCGCTGCGTGCCGCGAGCTGGCGCCCGATGCCACTGGTACCTATCAGCAGATCGACGGCACGCGCGCTGCGCGGCTCAGCGGCCGCCAGGCAGCGGGCCTCGGCGGGCAGCGCCGCGATGACTCCCGTGACTGCCGTAGCCTTGATAGCGCCACCGCTCAAACCGCAATACGCGACCGCATACGCCTGCTACTGCACGCGGCGCAGCTGATAGCGTCGATAGCTCGCCAGTGCCCACAATGGGAAGTAGGCGCAGTAGCCGTGGTACTTCAGATAGAACACCCGCGGGAAGCCCGGGGCCGTGAAGCTCGGATCATCCCACAGGCCGTCGGGGCGCTGCGCACGCAGCAGGAACTCAATCCCCCGCCGCAGCACATCGAGACGCGTGCTGCCGGCGGCCATCAACGCCAGCAGTGCCCAGGCGGTCTGATAGGAGGTGCTCTGCATTCCGGTACCTGCGAGTGCCGGATCGGAGTAGCTGTCGTTGCTCTCTCCCCAGCCCCCGTCCGCCTGCTGGCAGGACTCCAGCCAGCCGACGGCGCGCCGCACCGCCGGATCTTCCACGCCGATGCCGACTGCTCGCAGCGCCACCAGCACCGACCAGGTGCCATACACGTAGTTGGTCCCCCAGCGGCCGAACCACGAGCCATTCGGTTCCTGCTGCGCCCGCAGGTACGCAATCCCGCGCACGAGCGCCGCGCGATCGCGCGCGCGCTCCAGCCGCGCGAGCACCGTCA
>JASHTF010000164.1 GCA_030040715.1 Gammaproteobacteria bacterium
TGTAGCGCGCGTGCAGCACCCGGCCGGCGATCTTATCGCCGATCTTCCAGCCGTCACGCGCCATCTCCGGTCGCTTGCGCAGCATCTCCGGCGTGACCGTGAACTCCTCGCTCATGATCGGCGCCGGTCCCTTCTCGCGCGCGAGCTCGAGCCCAGCCTCCCAGCCGGCGAGCGCCATCTCGCGCGCCACATCCTCGGTGAAACGCACCGACTCTTCGGAGCCATACCTCATGCCGAGCAGCGTGATGGTCGAGCCGAGGCCGAGGAAGCCCATGCCATGGCGGCGCTTGCGCTGGATCTCGTTGCGCTGCCGCTCGAGCGGCAGACCGTTGATCTCGACCACGTTATCGAGCATGCGCGTGAACACGCGCACCACGTCGCGATACTCGTCCCAGTTGAAACGCGCCTCGGGCGTGAATGGATCGTGCACGAAGCAGGTGAGGTTGACGGAACCGAGCAGACACGAGCCATAGGGTGGAAGCGGCTGCTCTCCACAGTTGCCTGTAACTAAGCCATTAAATATCAGCGCGTTGTGATCAGCCTGGGTCGTATCAAATACCGCCTCCCTGCCTGCATATGAAATCTCCGCGATTCGACTGGCGAAACGCTGTGATTGTTTCAGCACCTTCCCACGCATCCAGTCGCGATACTTGTCGTTCTTCGCTCCACCAAGGAAGCCGATCTCTTCCATGAAGCGATCGCGCGACTCGCCGTCTATGATCAACTCATGATCGGCTCCGCAGGCATGGTCCTTCAATCCACCTTTGCCATCCGGCAATCGGCGCATGCCAGCTTCGCGACGCTTCCTTAGACGCGAAAAAACTCCAAAATTTATCAGTAGCTGCTGCACGTCCTTCAGCAGCGATGGGACGCTCGAGGCAAGCCGCACGGAACATCGGTCGCCGCTAGAAATGTTGACTGTACCATCCGTCTGGAACAGCGCCTGCAGATAGCCCTTGACGCACGCCTCATTGCCGCGCCAAACAATTTCCGGCACACGTAACTTGCTTGCTCCAGAGAAGCCGTAAAACTCTGTGAGGACGCGCGCAAGAATCACCGAGCGGATCATGATCATATTGCGCTCGGGGACTTCCACTGCGCTGACGCGATAGGTCCTCCAGGTCGGACCGTAGCGCCAAAGCAATTCGTTGACGTGCGTTATGAGCATCTCTGCGAAGGCCCGATCCAGCCCCCACAAATTTACGACCGCTGCTTGTTCGCCCTCTCCGCGATTAGTGAAATGTCCGTCGCCCGTCAAAAAGCCGAGCAGAAGCCCGAGGTCACGATCACCGCAGCCGCCAAACTGCCCCTTGCCTGACTGGATGAGCAGCTCGTCTCCGGGCTTCAAATCACGCAGCTTGATCTTGCCCCGCCCCGTGTAAAAATCGTGCCATTCGGTCGCCTTGATCTCGTAACCATCTGCGGTCGTAACGCGATAGACGTCTGCACTCGATGAGGTCATGAACGCGGGTACCGCTGGCCGCACCGTGGTTCCCTGGTCCTGACCGAGCGCTCTGGTGTCGACGGTGGCCTCGATCTCGAGACGCGAATCGTACAGTTGGCCGATGGTTACTAATCCGAACTGTGTCGCCAGCCTGGTATCCGCGGTGACACAAGGGTTGGTCGCGCGAATGTTCTCGCACCACCAGTTGTTGTTCATCTCGTTGACGCGGTCGATCAGCACGAATCCCGGCTCGGCGAAGTCGTACGTCGAGGACATGATCACGTCCCACATGCGCCGTGCCGGCAGCGTCTTGTAGACCTTGCAGGCGACCAGACCAGCCTCGTTAACGACATAGTTGTCGTGTACCGGCCATTCGCGCCAGACGAAGTGCTGCGGATCATTCAAGTCGGCATGCTCGGCCTCGACCTCGGCGCGCGTGATCGGGAAGGCGAGCTTCCATTCACGCTCCTCACGCACTGCGCGCATGAACTCGTCGGTGATCAGCAGCGACAGATTGAACTGCCGCAGTCGCCCGTGCTCACGCTTGGCGCGCACGAAATCCATGACATCAGGATGACCGACGTCGAAGGTACCCATCTGCGCGCCGCGACGTCCTCCGGCAGAGGACACCGTGAAACACATCTTGTCGTAGATATCCATGAACGAAAGGGGGCCGGACGTGTACGCGCCGGCCCCCGAGACGTATGCACCGCGGGGGCGTAGTGTGGAATATTCATACCCGATGCCGGCTCCGGACTTCAGCGTAAGCCCCGCTTCGTGCACCTTATTGAGGATGTCATCCATCGAGTCATGGATCGTTCCGGAAACCGTGCAGTTGATGGTCGAGGTCGCCGGCTTGTGCTGCAGAGCCCCGGCGTTCGAGGTCACTCGCCCGGCGGGAATCGCCCCTCGGCGCAGCGCCCACAGGAAGCGCTCGAACCAGTGCTCGCGCTGCTCCGGCTGCTCGACGTCGGCGAGCGCGCGCGCGACACGCTGATAGGTATCGTCCATGGTGCGATCGACGGGCTCGCCATCCTTGGTGACGAGTCGGTACTTCTTGTCCCAGATGTCCAGCGAGGCCTCCTGAAAAGGGATGGCGCTGACATCTCGTACGGCGACTTGCATGACGGAATTCATGGTGCGGCAGCTCTCTCCCCCGACGGCGTGTATCGATTCGATGCGATACAAGATGTTGTTGAGACGCCTGAAGGAGCGTAATCAGCTCAGCCGCCAGCGTCAAGATTATGAAAGGGGTGTTTCAACTACATAATATCTATATAAATCAATGTGATATCATACTATCAGCCGTGCTGAGCGCGCAAAAAACTTGTCAAAAGTCGCGCACTCGGACGGCTTGATCGACCCCAAGATCTAGTAGTCCACCGCGCACGAACAGCTCGTGCACAGACTTATGCACAGAGCGGCTCGCGTAGGGGGTATATGGGCTCCTACCCGCGGTCGAATGCGCCCCGCGGGCGGCGATGATGGCATGCTTATCCTCATGAGTACCCCGCCCCCCGAGCGGTGCTCATGAGCACCCCGCCCCTCGGGCGACGCTTGCGGGTCTTCATCGCCGGTGGGACCGGCTTTGTGGGCCGCGAGCTGGTCGTGCGCCTGGTGCGTACCGGCCATAGTCTCTCCTTGATCACGCGCGACGCCGGTCACGCCGACGATCTGGCGCCGCTCTCCAGCGTCGAGGTCGCCGCAGGGGACGTCTACAGCCTGGATTTTCTGCGCACGGCGCTCGCCGGTTGCGACGTCGCGATCAATCTGGTCGGCATCCTCAACGAGCCCGGATTCAATGGCGCCGGCTTCCACCACGCGCACGTGGAGTTCACCGAGCGGCTGCTCGCGGCCATGCGGGAGGCCGGCATCGGGCGCCTGTTGCAGATGAGCGCGCTCAATGCCGACGCGGCGCGCGGCCGCAGCCACTATCTGATCACCAAGGGGCAGGCCGAGGAGCGGGTGCGTTCCGCCACTTGGCTCGACTGGACCATCTTCCGGCCATCGGTGATCTTCGGCCCGGCCGACGGTCTGACGCAGCGGTTTGCGGGGCTGTTGCGCTTGACCGCTGGCTTGCTGCCGCTGGCGCGCGCCGCCACGCGCTTTGCGCCGGTCTATGTCGAAGACGTTGCGGAGGCGTTCGCGCGCGCGCTGCAAGGAACGGCGACGAAGCGGCAGACTTATGAGCTGTGCGGACCAGAGGTGCTGACGCTGGGGCAAATCGTGCGCCTCACCGCGCAGGCAGCCGGGCTGCCGTGTCGGATCTGGCCGCTACCGGATGTGCTCGGGCGCCTGCAGGCGGCCATCATGGACTTCGTGCCGGGGAAACCGTTCTCGACCGACAACTACCGCTCGCTGCTGAGTGACAGCGTCTGCCATGACGACGGTCTCAAGCGCCTCGGCATCGTGCCCGCGAGCTTCAGCGCACGTGTGCCGGTGTGGCTGTCGGCGGCGCGTGCAGGTCGGCGCGCGACGCCGTGATCCGTCGATCGCTCCGCCCTCGAGTCGAAATGGAGCGCGCGTGTTGAATCCTCATCAACGCTATCAACGCCCGGATCAATCGCCGGTTGGTTGCGCTCCGGCCCCCGCTACCGCCTCTTCCGGCGCGTCGGTGTCGCCGCACAGCGCGCGGCGCGCCGATCGATCACGTGCGATTCGACGTACCGCCGCATAGAACCGCGGCAAACTTGCCTGCGCCCGCTTGAGCAGTCCCTCGAAGCCTGGGACGCAATCGTAGTAGGTGCCGACCGCCGCCAGATGAGCATTGTTGAGTCCGCTCGCGATCCAGTCGTCGTACTCACCGTGCATGCCGGTCGGACGCTCGAGCGCCAGCACCTGCTGCCCCGTGCGGCCGAGGATGGCGGCCTTCTGAACGCCCATCTGCGCGTGCGGCAGCTGCGAGGCATATAGGGTCTTGAGCTGCGCGCGACCTGCGGCCAGCGTCGCGTCGATCTGCTGCTCGAGTCGCTGCTCCTCGGTGTACTGCTGCATCTCCGCGCCGCGACCGCGGGCGCGCAGCCAGCGCTCGAGACCCTCGGTCTGAACCGTCACGGCGAAAGACTCGTTGAACTCGCTGTCCCCCGGTACGTACAGCAGCTGATGCGCGAGCTCATGGAAGATGGTCCCGACGAGCTCCAGATCGTCGTAGCGCAGCATGGTGTTGAGCACCGGATCGGCAAAGTGGCCGAGGGTCGAGTAGGCCGTGACGCCCTCGACCATGACATCGTCGCCACGCGACTCCAATTGGGCGGCGAACGCGCGCGCGCGCTGCTCATGAAAATAGCCTCGATAGTCGACGCAGCCGGCGACCGGAAAGCACCAGCGCACCGGCTCGACCGAGAAGCGCGGCGCCGCGACGACATTCCACAGCGCGTACCGCCGCTTGAGATCGCTGTAGCTGCGGTAGCTGCGGTTATCGGGCAGACCGAGATCGGTCACCGCGAACTGGCGCGCGTCCTCGACCAGCGCCAGCCGCGCCTTCAGCTGCGGCTGCGTCGCCGGATCGTCGATCACCCGGTCGATCGGGCGGCGGGCGTGCATCAGCTGCCACTGACCGTGTGCCGCCTGCGCCAGGTAGCTGAGCGTGCTGCAAGCCGGCAGCAGCATCGTCGCCAGCACCACCAGCAGCCGTGCAGGGAGTGTCAAGCCGCGGCGGGGGGTCGTCGGACGGGCAACCGCGGGCACGGCGGAGTGGTCGAGTGCGGCACGGATCGTGATGCAGCCATCGCGCCGGCTGCCGGCAGGCAGAGCGCGCCAAAGGTCGTCGGTTAACATGCGCGCATGCAAGTGTATCTGGTGGGCGGCGCGGTGCGGGACCAACTGCTCGGGCGGCCGGTCACGGAGCGCGACTGGGTCGTCATCGGTGCGACGCCGCAGCAGATGGAGCAGCTCGGCTATCGCGCCGTAGGGCGCGATTTCCCGGTCTATCTGCACCCGCAGACCCACGAGGAGTACGCGCTGGCACGCCTCGAGCGCAAGGTCGCGCCGGGATATCGAGGCTTCACGACGGTGTTCTCACCCGACGTGACGCTGGAGCAGGATCTGGAGCGGCGCGACCTCACCATCAACGCGATGGCGCGCGCGGCCGACGGCACCTTGATCGATCCGTTTGGGGGGCAGGGCGACATTACGCACCATCTGTTGCGCCACGTGTCCGCCGCCTTCGTCGAGGATCCCGTACGGGTCGTGCGCGTGGCGCGCTTCGCCGCGCGCTTTGCCCACCTCGGCTTCACAGTTGCGCCCGCTACGCGGGCGCTGATGCGCCGTATGGTCGAGAACGGCGAGATTCGCGCGCTGGTTCCCGAGCGGCTGTGGCGCGAACTCGAGCGCGCCTTGGCGGAATGTAATCCCGAAGCGGGCTTTGATTGTCTGCACGACTGCGGCGCGCTGGCGGTGCTGATCCCGGAGCTGCCATGGGACGCGGCGAATCGAGCCGCGCTGCAGGCAGCGGTTGCACTCGGCGCCGACACGCCGGTACGGTTTGCCGCACTGCTCGCGACCGTCGGTGCGGATGACATCGGCGCCCTGTGCGAGCGGCTGCGTGTGCCCAGTGACTACCGCGAGCTCGCCCTGGCCGCCGCCGCCCTGCTAGCGCGGCTGATCGACGCCGCGCATGCCAGCCCGGAGCACCTGGTCGCACTGCTCGAGGCGGCGGACGCCTTTCGTCGCCCGCGGCGCTTCGCACAGCTGCTGCAGGTTGCGCAGGCGCGCGCGCAGTCGGCCGGCGAGCCTCCCTCGGAGCTGCTGTCGGCCGCGCTCGGCGCGGCCGCCGCGGTTGCCCTGCCGCGCGAGCAAATGCAGGCGCTCAAAGGGCCCGAGATTGCGGCCCGGCTGCGCGCCGGGCGCATCGAGGCTGTGCGGGAGCTGCTGCACTAACGGCAACTTGAAGTCCATTTTCGAAACAAAGATCCAAAAAGAAGCACTTCTATTTCATTAGAGAGACAATAGTCACGCTACCATACCCATGCGTACCGGCAGCGGCGCGCGCTCACTGGGCGAGGCGGTTGTATTTCTTTAGCGCCGCGCGCAGGCGATCGTGCGGCAGCGCCTGGACCGTGTGGTTATCGATCCCGGTCATCGTCTCGGCTGCGACCAGCGCATTGACGATAGCCTCCTGGGTAGCCTGTACGGTGGCCAGGAACAATGAATTCAGGCTGT
>JASHTF010000165.1 GCA_030040715.1 Gammaproteobacteria bacterium
TCGCGCGACATCTATCGGGCGCTGCGCATGGTCAAGCGATTACGCGTGGGCATCATTTGGGTCAACCACATGCAGCCGACCTATGTCGAGGCTCCGTGGGGTGGCTATAAGCAATCGGGCATCGGACGCGAGCTCGGTCCCGGCGGCGTCGATGAATACCTGGAGACCAAACAGGTCTACATCAATCTGAATGAGCAACCGATCGGGTGGTATTGAGCGATCGGCTGAGCATTTGACGCGGCGGTCGGTTTGTTAAACGATCGCGACGCAGACGCCTAGCACGCGCGCCGAACGCAATCGGGGGAAGCACCGTGAACGTAACCCAGAAAAGTACCGGCATGCTGGCATCACCGGGCTGGATCATCCTGATGCTGGCGGCGGTGCTGTTCATCAACTGGGTGGACCGCGGATCGTTGGGGACCGCGGTGCCGCTGATGCAGCACGATCTGCAGCTCAGCAACACGCAACTCGGGATGCTGACGTCGGCATTCTTCTGGAGCTACGTGGTGCTGCAGATTCCGGTCGGCTGGTTGGCCGAGCGCTACGGAGCGCATCGCATCCTCGCGGGCGGCCTGGCAATCTGGGCGATCGCGACCATGCTGGTCGGCCTTTCCGGCAGCCTCGGGATGCTGCTGATCCTGCGGCTGCTGCTCGGGCTCGGCGAAAGCGCGGCATTTCCTGGCACCTCCAAGATCCTTGCCGCCGCAGTGCCCATCGAGCGACTCGGACGCGCCAACGGCATTTGCGCCTTTGCCTACAGTGTGGGTCCGGCCGTCGGCATCATCGGCGGCGGTCTGCTGATCGATCATGTCGGCTGGCGCGGCATGTTCGTCGTGTTCGGTATTTGCTCGCTGCTGTGGCTGCTGCCGTGGTGGGCGACACGCCTGCCATCGCTCGCCAACGCCGCGCCTCCCAGCGATGAGGACACCCCCAGCTGGGGCCAGGTGCTGCGTCAGCGCGGCATGTGGGGCACGGGGCTGGGCCTGTTCTCGAACAACTACCTGTTCTACTTCATGCTGGGCTGGCTGCCCGACTACCTGGTGAAGGAGCGTGGCTTCTCGATGCATCAGATGGAGGCCTGGGGCACGGCGAGCTATTTCGTCAACGGGATGAGCGCCCTCGTCATCGGCTGGGCCATCGACCGCTATGTCCAGCGGCGCGGCTCGGCCAATTTCGCTTACAAGTCGGTGCTGTTCGTCGCCCAGGCGGGTTGCATCGTCGGCATGCTGATGATGGGTGTGGGCTCGCGTACCGCCGCGATCGTGGGGCTGTTCGCGGTGATGTTTCTGATCGGTGCTTCGTCTGCGGGTGTGTACACGATGTCGCAGATCCTCGCCGGACCACGCGCCGCAGGGCGCTGGGTCGGCATTCAGAATTCGGTCGGTAACCTCTCGGGCGCCGTTGCGCCCTGGGTGACCGGCATCATCGTAGACCGCACCGGCCACTTCACGCTGGCGTTCGTGACTGCCGCGGTGGTGAGCGCGCTCGGCATCTACTGCTGGGTCGGCATGGTGCCGAAGCTCGTGCCGATCGACTGGCGCTCGCTCGCACCCGGCGCGGGGGTGCGGCCGGTGGTTAATTTCGGCAGCGGAGCCACTTGAGAACCCGTCGGCAGCCTGTGCGAGCGAGCACGGTCGCTAACGGCGGCGCTCGATCGCGCCGGAGACAGCAGTGCGACGCTCATGAGTGATTCCACCGAGCAGATGATCGCGATCTTGCGTCGCGATGGACGCGCTTCCTTCTCCGAGATCGCACGCGAGCTGCAGACCAACCGCGAGTTCGTCGCCAGCCGCATCAATCCGCTCATCGAGACGGGAAGGCTGCGGATCGTCACCGGCGTCCATCCGCGCGTGCTCGGACTCAACGTCGGGGCTCACTTGTCGGTCCGAGTCGGCGGCAACGTGCGGCGGGTCGTCGATGCCATCAATGCGCTGCGAACGCCCGACTTCATCTCGCTCGCGGTCGGCTCGTTCCAAATCGTGGTCGAGCTGCAATTGCGCAATCTGACCGAGCTCAGACAGGAAGTGGCCACGATCCGTGCCATCGACGGGGTGAAGGAGGTCCAGGTTCTCGTA
Source organism: Gammaproteobacteria bacterium (assembly GCA_030040715.1). Classification (GTDB taxonomy): domain Bacteria; phylum Pseudomonadota; class Gammaproteobacteria; order Steroidobacterales; family Steroidobacteraceae; genus FEN-1191. Next base: position 2,076 of record JASHTF010000165.1, read on the forward strand.
TACGAGCGGGTATTGAAGAGCTTCTTCATCGGCCCCGAGCCCGAGTTGCTGGCGGGTGCGCTCGACGCGACCGATGTGGCGATCATCAAGCGCCTGGCGAATGACGGCAGGGCTAACTTCGCCGATGTCGCCGAGGCGGTGGGACTGTCGCTGAGCGGCTGCCGCACGCGCGTGCAGCGACTGGTCGAGGCAAACATCGTGCACATCGGTGCCATCAAGCAGCGCAGCGACATGGCGAATGAGCTGCTGTTTGGTATTGGAGCCAATACCCGCGACGGCGATCGGGAGGTGATCGACGTACTGCAGGCACAGCCGGGCCTGGAATTCCTCTGCCGTACCGTCGGGCGGTTCGATCTCAAGGCGACCATAGGCTTCGACTCCCTATCCGACTTCAACGGGCTGGTTTCGACCCTCAGATCGCTGCCGTCGGTGACGGACTGCGAGCAGTGGCTGCACGTGAGCCTGCTGCGAGAGTCGTATCGCCAGACGCTCGACTGGCTGCAGGCGCTCGACCGCGCGGGCGCCGATGCTGCGACGCAGCGGTGGCGCATCGAACATAAAAAAACTTTGGGCGACCCCGCGGCCATTGTTGCAGTCGAAGAGGCTGATGCCCGCGCGCGGGCGGCAAATTCGGAGGCGACGGGCGGCACAAACGCACTCGCGCGAAAAAGTAGAAATTTCAGGCACTTGACGCGAGTTAGAATCCGATCGAAACTGACCCGCAGGAGGCCCTGAGCAGGAGGCCTGGCATTGGTTAGCTCGCACGCGGAGGTCGGCCGGTGCTGCCGACGTGGAGTGAAATCGTGGTTAGGCTAGCTTTGCTCGAGCAGTCACGCCGCCGCTGGGGCGTGTGCGCGCTGGGACTCGCTACGCTCACCGCCCTCGGACTCGCCGGCTGCATCACCTCGGCCACGCCGAGCACCGCCTCCTCCTCGACGGTGCGCACGCCCGCAACGACGGATACTTCTTCGACAGCGCGCGCGCCCGCGACCGCGCGCACGACTGCGGCGGAGCAGAGCGAGCCTGCGTCCGGGCCCGCCTCTGCGACCTCGGTCGCACGCGTGCGGCTGCTGTCGCAGGATCAGTACTTCAACTCGATCGGCTATATCTTCGGGCCCGACATCACGCTGGCGGCGCACTTCGCGCCGTTTCGCCGCACGCAGGGGTTGCTTGAGATCGGGGCCTCATCGGCCGGCGTGACGACCGGTCAGATCGAGGAGTTTCAGCGTACCGCGGCCGCTCTGGCCGAGCAGGTCGTCAGCCCGCAGCATCGGGGATTTCTGATTCCCTGCGCACCCAAGGACGGCCGGCGCGCGGATCCGAAGTGCGCGCGGGAGTTTCTGTCCGCCGTCGGGCGACTGCTGTATCGGCGGCCGCTCACGAGCGCCGAGCTGACGCAGATCGTCGCCAAGGCGAACGAGGGTGCCGATCGGCTCAAGGATTTCTATGCCGGGCTCTCGAGCGCGCTCGAGGGGATGCTGATCTCGCCCGATTTTCTGTTCGTGGTCGACCGGGCCGAGCCCGACCCGCGGCATGCGGACCAGATGCGACTCGATGGCTATTCGCTTGCGGCGCGCCTGAGCCTGTTCCTGTGGAACGCGACCCCGGATGATGAGCTGTTGCAGGAGGCCGGGCGCGGTGATCTCGGCAGCGAGGCGGCGCGCGCGCGCGCGGTGGATCGCATGCTCGCGAGCCCGCGGCTCGAAGCCGGGGTGCGCGCCTTCTTTGACGACATGCTCAGCTTCGATGATTTTGCGACGCTGTCGAAGGATCCTCAGATCTATCCCTCCTTCACCGGAGTGACGGTGCAGGATGCGCGCGAGCAGACGCTGCGCACGATCGTGAATCACCTGCTGGTGAAGAGGGGCGACTACCGGGATTTATTCACCACGCGCGATACGTTCGTGTCGCCGTCGCTGGCGGCGATCTATCGGGTGCCGGCGCCGCCGGGGTGGAGCGAGTACGACTTTCCGGCGACGAGCCCGCGGGTGGGGCTGCTGACCGAGGCGAGCTTTCTGGCGGCGCACGCGCATCCGGGGCGCAGCTCCCCGACACGCCGTGGCAAGGCGCTGCGGGAGTTGTTCCTGTGTCAGATCGTTCCGCGCCCGCCGCCGAACGTGGACTTCTCCAAGGTTGAGAATCCGGATCCGACCCTCAAGACCATGAGGGAGCGGTTGTCTGCGCATCGCAGTAACCCGGTGTGTGCGGGATGTCATCGGATCACCGATCCGATCGGACTGTCGCTGGAGAACTTTGACGGCGCGGGAGAGTTTCGGGCGACGGAGAATGGCGCCCCGATCGATGCCAGCGGGAGTCTGGATGGCAAGAGCTTCACGAGTCCCGAGGGGCTGGCGCAGGCGCTGCACGATGACCCGCAGGTGCCTGCGTGCCTGGTGCAGCGTCTCTACGGTTACGCTGTAGGGGGACTGGAGAAGAGCGACAGCCAGGTGATGCTACCGTACCTGGACCAGCGCTTTGCCGCGCAGGGCTACCGCGTCCCGGACCTGATGCGCACGATCGCGCTGAGCAATGCCTTTGCTGAGGTGAGTCGGTCCGGCGCTGCAAACCCGACCACAACCGCGACCGCGCAGCGGGCGCAGCGCCGCGCTCCCGCAGCGTCGGCCAAGTGACTGGAGAAGAGCAGATGAAAGGTTTGAGGCTGCTGAAAGAGCTGAGTCGACGGCGCGTGCTGCGGGGGATGCTCGAGGGGGGCGCGGTGGCGGTGGCGCTGCCGCTGCTCGACTGCTTCCTGAACGACAACGGCACGGCGCTCGCCTCGGGTGAGCCGATGCCGGTGCGCTTTGGCACCTGGTTCTGGGGTCTGGGAATGGACGAGAAGGTGTTCGTCCCCAAGACGCTGGGACGCAACTATGACCTGCCCCCAGAACTGGAGGCACTCGCCCCGGTGCGCGACCAGGTCAACCTCTATACGCACTTCAACGCCTACAAGGACACCTCGCCGAATCTGTGTCACTACACCGGCTGGGTCATCCTGCGCAGCGGCATCGCGCCCGTGAACGGCGGCGATCTGCCCGGTGAGACCATCGACGTCACGATCGCGCGCAAGATCGGACGCACGACCCGCTTTCAGACGCTGACCGCGACCGCAACGGGCGATATTCGCAACAGCTTCAGCTACGAGAACGCCAACTCGACCAACGCTGCCGATTGGTCGCCGCTCGCCTTCTATACCAAATTGTTTGGTCCCGGCTATCAGGATCCGAACGCCTCCACCTTCACGCCCAATCCGCGCGTCATGGTGCGCAAGAGCGTGCTGACGGGAGTGCTCGATCAAACACAGCAGCTCGAGCGCACGCTCGGAACCGACGATCGCGCCCGCCTCGATCAGTATTTCTCGGACCTGCGCGATCTCGAGCGGCAGTTCGACCAGCAGCTCACCAAGCCGCAGCCCATCGCATCCTGCCACAGCGTCGATGCACCAAAGGACGATCCGCCGCAGGGTGAAGACACGCGGCTGGTCGCGGTGCGGCACCAGTTGATGACCGACCTCATGGTGATGGCGGTCGCGTGTGATCAGACGCGCGTGTTCAACATGGCGTACTCGACGGCCCAGGCCGTGACCATCAAGGCCGGCTACGAGAAGCCGCACCATACCTGTACCCACGAGGAGGGCGTCGACCCCAGCCTCGGCTATCAGCCGACGGCTTCCTGGTTCCTGCGCCGGTCCATGGAGTCCTGGTCGTCGTTCGTGCAAGCGTTCACGAAGGTCAAGGAAGGCGACGGCACATTGCTGGACAACGTGCTGATCTACGCGACCACCGACACCGCCTGGGCGCGTATCCACTCGCTCGATGGCATCCCGATGTTCACCGCCGGCCGCGCCGGCGGCCGTGTCAAGGCGGGGCTCCACATCGACGGCGGCGGCACACCCGGAACCCGACTCGGCCTCACCGCGATGAAGGTGTTCGGTGTGGATGCGACCGAGTGGGGCAGTCAGAGTAACCGGACATCGCAAGCGGTCGGCGAAATGGTGGTCTAGGCCTCCCCTCATACCGGAGGCGATCCAGCGGGGCAGAGGCATGGAAGGACAGAACACGCGCTGGAGCGAGCGCCCCGTCGGCGTGGGCACGGCGATGCTCACCGCCGCGGCGGCGGGTGTGGTGCTGCTCGGCAGCAGCGCGCTGCGCGCGGACGAGGCAACCGATGGTTCCAGCACGCCAGCCGCGGCGGCGCCGCATCCGATCGACTCCTACATCGAGGCTTGGCGGAGCGGGAAGTTAGCCGCGGGCCGGCGGGTAGAGACCTACGCCGATGAGCCGATGCCGCCTGGATTTCGCGTGGTGGTGAGCGACCTCGACGGCCCGGTGTTCGTGGATCCTGAGGGCAAGGCGCTGTACAAGTGGCCGCGGCGGGAGCTGCGCAACGGCTCGGCCGGTGACAACAAGGTCGAGTCCGAGTGCAGTGGTGTCAAGACGACCACCAATGCGGGATTCATGAGTCCCTATCCACCGGGACTGCTGCTGCCGGATCTCGAGCGGCGGCCGAGCTGTACCGAGGCCTGGCCGCCGGTGCGCGCGGCCGCGGATGCCAAGCCGATCGGCAATTGGACCATCATCACGCGCAAGGACGGAATCCGGCAGTGGGCCTATGGGGGCTACGCTCTCTATACATCGGCGCTCGATCGTGCGGCCGGCGACGTCCTCGGTGCCTTCTCGCGTCACAGCGGTTTCGATGGGCCGGTGGTACGCAAGCCGGTCGGTCCACCGCCCGAGGTGCCGCCGGGATTTCAGGTGGCAAGCACGGCGCTCGGCCGACTGCTGACGACCTCGCGCAACTTCTCGGTGTACGTTTCCGACGCC